>CAJFPC010000001.1 GCA_904398325.1 Candidatus Neoruminococcus faecicola
AAAAGCGTGGATGACCTGGATATTGCGGCTGGGATAGCCGTCCACATGGGTGACAATGGGGCCGCCGCCCGCGATCTCGGGGGCCTCTTCCGCCGCTTCAGATGAGGTAGAGGAGGTACTGCCGCTGCTGGTGGATGCCGCAGAGCTGCTGGAGGAGGTCTCCCCGCCGCCGCACCCCACAGCGGTGACGGCAAATGCCGCAGCTAATAATGTGGCCAGTAATTGTTTTCTTTTCATCAGTCTCTAACCTCCAGTAAATCTAAATTTCAAGGGCTTTGCCCTATAGCATAATCATACAATTTTTGCGAAAAGAGATGCAAGGCTGATTTTAGACAAAATTTATTCAAATTTTATAGTACTATTTCCCTAAAAAAATTGATTTAAAATCGAATATTTTAGATATTTTATAGGGTCTTCCAGTTTTAATCGTTAAAATCAGTATCATCACAGATCTAGAAATAAAACCCGGTTTCTGTCTGCAGAACGATTAGCGTCAACATGCAGGCAGAGTTTTTTTCTGCAGGATGCCCTCCCCCGCTGATTTTATGGTATAATATAGAAAACGGCTGGGCGCTGCGCCCGCCGCCACTGGAAAAGAGGCGATGACGATGGCATCCTATCAGATTGTGACCGACTCCTCCACCGACCTGCCCGCCGCCCTGGCCAAAGAGCTGGGCCTGGTGGTGCTGCCCTTAAAATTCACGCTGGAGGGGCAGACCTATGAGGATTTTCTGGAAGGGGGCGCCCTCACCTATCACGAATTTTATGATCGGCTGCGGGCCGGGGCCGTTTCCAAAACGGCGCAGATCACCCTGGCGGAATTTGAAGAGGCTTTTGAGAAAATCCTGGCAGCGGGGCAGGATCTGCTGTATATCGGCTTTTCCTCCGGGCTGAGCGGCACCTACCACTGCGCCGTGCTGGCCGCGGAGGAGCTGCGGGGCAAGTTCCCGGAGCGGAAGATAATCACGGTGGATTCCCTGTGCGCCTCCATGGGGGAAGGGCTGCTGGTCTGGCATGCCTGCCGCCTGCGGGATGAGGGCATGCCGCTGGAGGAATTGGCCGCCTGGCTGGAAAGCCACAAGCTGCAGCTGTGCCATCTGTTCACGGTGGATGATCTGCACTTTTTGAAACGGGGCGGACGGGTCTCACCCACAACGGCGTTTTTCGGCACCATGATGAACATCAAACCGGTGCTGCGGGTGGATGACGAGGGCCATCTGGTCCCGCTGGGCAAAGCCCGCGGGCGCAAGGCCTCCCTCGCCGCCCTGTGCGATCAGATGAAGGCCCTTGTGGTCAGCCCCCAGGAGCAGACCGTCTTTATCAGCCACGGGGACTGCGAAGAGGACGCCCGCTATCTGGCGGAGCTGGTGCAGTCCCAGCTGGGCGTGCCCCGGGTGACCATCGGGCAAATCGGGCCGGTGATCGGCTCCCATTCCGGGCCGGGCACGGTGGCGCTGTTCTTTTTGGGCAGCCACCGGTGACAAAAGAAGGAGATCAAAAAAGAGAGGGGTTTACCCTCTCTTTTTATTTTTTGTGAATTTGAAAGATCATGCCTCCGGCTGCTGCGCCTCCTGCACGGCAAAATAGCTGTCATCCAGCCGCCAGAGGCCATCCTGCCGCACCAGCCGCAGGGTATCCTGCCAGGATTCCATCAGCGAGACCTGGGCCGTGATCTCGATCCGCCCCTCCTCAGGGCGGGAAAGGGCCGCGCCGTCAAGCTCCCAGCGGAAGGCCCGGGCCATGCCGCTGACCGAGCCGTTCAGATAGAGCCGGCCGTCCAGATCCGT
Source organism: Candidatus Neoruminococcus faecicola (assembly GCA_904398325.1). Lineage (GTDB taxonomy): Bacteria > Bacillota > Clostridia > Oscillospirales > Ruminococcaceae > Neoruminococcus > Neoruminococcus faecicola. Next base: position 1,788 of record CAJFPC010000001.1, read on the forward strand.
ATAAAGGCCCCTGGCGCCCCCATCCTCCTGCCGATAAAAGAGATGCTCCATCCGTGCCGCCGCAGCCTGGCCGGTGAAGACGCTCTCCACCGCATTGCGGAGGGCGGCGGTGTTCTCATAAGGCAGGTGATGCACCAGAACAAAAGTCTCTATGCAATCCTGCGCCTCGTTATACCGCCGGATATGCTCCGGCTCGGGCACCGGCAGCGAAGCGCCGGACACCCCCAGGCGGACCCGCTCCCCTGTCTCGGGATCGCTGACGCCGGGGAGATCCTCCCCATAGGCCAGATAATTAAGGTAATAGGCCTTCTCGGCAAGGCAGGCGGCCAGCTCCAGTGCCTCGGCGTCGGTGAGCTGCTCCTGCCGCTGGAGCTCTGCCAGCCGTGCGATGCGGGCAGGGTCGTCCGTCCAGTCATACACGGCCTCATCGGGATTTTCCCGCACCGGGACCGTCAGGCTGGCCAGGCAGGATTCCAGCGCCTGCCGGGCCGTTTCCAGCTCCGTCCCCCCGGCTGGCGCCAGGGCGATGGTCATGATGGTATTATAGTTGGCCAAATAATAGCGTACCCCATCCACCGGGGCGGCATTCCCCAGCGTAATCCGGGCGGGGTAGTAATGCCCCTCCGTATTGTCGGAATAGGAAGCCGTCTGCCGGTCCTCCCCTTCACCTTCTTCCAAACTAGTCACCGCGCGGATGGGAGGCAGCACGGTAGAATCATAGGGCAGCGCAATCTCAAACCGGGCGGTAAACAGCCCCGGCGCCACCAGCCGGTCGCCTTCGGCATACCAGCCGCCGGGGACCTCCAGGGTGATCTCGGTGCCCTGGGCGTTGCTGCCCGCAATAAAAAATTCCACGGTGTGGAGGGCTGCAAAAGCCGGTGCGCTGCTCTCCTCCTGGGAAGGGCTCTCCGGCCGGGAAGGGCTCTCCACCTGGGAAGAGGATTCCGACAAGGCGCTAAAAGCGCCGGAAGCATCCTCCTTACGGGAGGAGCTCTCGGCCGGCTGCCCTCCGCCGCAGGCGGCAAGGGTCAGGGAAAGCGCAACCAGCAGCGGCAAAAGGCAGTGTTTCATTCGCGCGCTCCTTCCCGGCTAGGCCAGCAGCCAGACCACAAACTGGCACATCCAGGGGGCGATCCACAGCACGCCGATGAGGCGGGTCATCTGGAAAAGGGCCACATCCGCCCCTTCGCCGCCCAAATCGGAGGCGATCAGCGCCATGTCGGCCACCCCCGCCGGGGTGGTGGCAAAGTAGGCGGTGGTCTCCTCCACATGAAACAGCCGGCACACCAGCCGCCCCAAGAGAATGCTGAGCACCGTATAGCCCACGATGGAGATGAGCGCCGGCAGAATCAGCCCGCCCACCTGCCGCAGGTCATCGGGAGTAAAACAGCTGCCCAGATAGCTGCCGGAGATCAGCTGCGCAATATGCTTGACCCGCGGCGTCAGCTTCATCCGGTTGGTGGCAATATTGAGGATGGCCACCGCCGCCATGGCAAACAGCATACAGCCGGCAGGCACCCCTGTCAGCTGCCCTATGGTGCCTGCCGCCAGAGCCGCCGCTACCGTCCAGGCCAGCTCCTTGTTGCCCTTGGGCGGAGCGGCCGGGATGGCTGGGGCTGCCGGCTGCGGGAGCGGCTGGTCACTGTCCAGCTCTCCCTCCACCTTGACCTCTTCCTGCCATACTTCTGCAGCGGCGATCTGCGCCGCTGCCGCCTGGTGGCGGCTCTGATGGGCTTTCACCGTCCTGGTCAGCAGCATGGGCAGCACGATCAGGGCACTGATCAGGCGCAATAGCTGCAGCAGGGATACCGTGGGCACATCCGCACCCAGCGGCTCACCGATCAGCGGCATATCCGAAATGCCGCCCGCCGTGGTGGCGAACATGGCGGTCATCAGATCCACGTCCGAGCATTTCCAGATCGTGATACCCAAAATCAGATTGATGGCTAACATTCCCACCAGGATAAACAGTGCCGGCCCGATGGAATGGCGCAGCCGGCGGACCTTTTCCGCATCCAGGTCCACTGCGATGGCGGCACCGGCGACCATCATGGAAACGTTTTTCAGCCAGGCTGGCACAAAGGCAATTCCCGTAGAAACGCTGAACAGCATCGAAGCCAGCAGCGCCCCCACCAGCGCGCCGGCAGGCAGCTTGAGCTTCATGCCCAAAAGCCCTCCTGCCACGCCGACTGCCAGCGTCACCAGCAGCATCAGCGGCGGGCTGGCAGACAAATACGCCACAAAATCATTCACGGACTCCACTCTCCTTCGGTTTCCGATTCTTTCTGCTTCCGGTCGATGCCGGAGGGGATATCTGTATGCATAAAGCTCTCCGCCGAGTAGGCGAACAGCACCTGATCGTATTCATAAACATCCAGCTCCTCCAGCTGGCGGTCGGAAATGGTGTTCAGATCCACAAAGGTGATCAGATCGTAATGGATGGTCAAAAAGGGCAGATAGCTTTTCATGGTTTCATCGCCAAAGACCAGCAGGCGCTTTTCAAAAGGCGCTGTGCTGCGGATGTCGATGCGGGGTGAAAGGCCGCCCAGATAAAGATCGGTGGCATCCTGCCCCTCCTTCAGGCAGTACAGCGGATAAAGGGTATAGTAGACGCGGGGGGTCTCCTCCTCCCCGTCGTAATGGGTCACCTGGTATTCCCGATGAAAGCTTTCCAGCTCATACACGCTGAGGATATCCGCCTGCACCCGGTCATAGGGGAACTGCTCGTAAAGCTCCCCATAATAATCATAGAGCACCGGCCGGATGGCAAACTGCTCGATTTCCCGCGGGGCCACCCCCAGCTTGCCTCCCACCGCGGTATAGATGTAAAAGCCCCCCAGGCTGGTGGGCAGCTCCTTGGTGCGGTAATAGAGGTATTTGTCATTGTTGGCATATAAGGATGTGTAGGTATCGATGCAGATGGCAGAGCCGGCCAGACGGTCGTAAACATAGTCGAACAGGGATTTCTGGTTGTATACCGTGGCCAGCGGCGGGATCTCATCCTGCCGGATCACGCAGGAATTGGGGATCAGCGCCACATAGGTGGAAACGCCGTACCGCTCGGTAAAATCCAGGATCGCCTGGGTATTCTGCCGCACAAAATCTCCATACGGCCCGGAGACATTCTCCACCAGCGAATTCTCGCTGATAAAGACGGAGGATTGCTCCCGCATGCCCAGCCGGTAGCGCACCTCGGTGACCATCTGCCGCAGCTGCTGCTGAAAGGGCAGATGATCCCGGATGCTCTGTTCCAGCTGGCTGGCCGCCTGCTGCCCCTGCGCTTCGGGGAGGCCGTCATGAAACAGCACCTCCAGCATCACCACCGCCGGCACGATCGCCAGCAGGAAAAGCAGCAGCAGAAACGAAGATATTTTTTTCATCACGGCCCTCCTTTCCGGCCCGCAGTGGAAATCAGTAAATCAGCATGCTGACGCTGAGCAGATACAGCAGCAGGGTGAACACCGTCCCCAACAGCGCCCGCAGATGGCCATGCCTGCCCTTAAGCAGCTGATCCAGGCGGCTGACCAGCCCCAGCGAGCTGATGACGGCGATCAGCAGGATCGACAGGTTGGCCGATGTGATATACAAAAAATTCCCGTGGTACACCGGCGCGCCCGACAGGCCGAACATGACTGCCAGATACCCGGCGGACTGGCTCAGCGTGTCGCCGGAGAAAATCGCGAAGGAAACCACCACAATAAACACCGTCGCCAGATGCATCAGCACAACCGGCACCCGGGGCAGCGCACGGGCCAGGACATAGCGCTCCAGCAGGATAAAGATCCCCAAATAGACCCCCCATACCAGATAATTGAGCCGGATGCCGAACCACAGCCCGGAAAGCATGGCCACCACCATCACGTTGATGGCGCCGGCCATGCGGCCGTTCTCCTCCCCGCCCAGGGCCAGATAGACGTATTTGCCCAAAAAGCGGTTGACCGTCACGTTAAAGCGGGAGAAAAAGTCATCCACCCCCGCCGCTTCTGCCGGGTAGTAAAAGTTGGCGGGAATCCAGATGCCCAGCATTTTGGCAATCCCCTTGGCCATATCGCACAGCCCGCTCAGGTAAAAATAAAGCTGCAGCCCGCGGGTGAGGGCCAGCATCCAGGCGGCCAGCACACAGGGAGACTGGGCCATCTGGCTGGAAAGAGCCGTATAATAGCTGGTCAGCTGGGTGGAGAGGATGGCGATTTTGGCAAAGCCCCGCACAAAGCGGGAAAAACCGCTCGCCGCGCCCGAAAGGGTGGGCTTGGGGGCCTTCAGCTGGGGGAGGAATTCATCCCCGGTGATCACCGGCCCCGCCGCCAGCTTGGGGAAATAGGCGGAAAAGCAAAGGAAGCTGGCGATGTTTTTTTCTGCCGGGCATTTGCGGCAGTAAACATCCACCAGGTAGCCGATGGAGGTGACGGAATACACCAGATAGCCGTAAGGCACCTCCCCCGCATGCATGGCGCCCGCCGCGCCGAACACCGCGATCAGGGCGATATTTTTAAACACGCCGAACAGCACCAAAAAGTGCCGCTGGCTTTTGCCCAGGGCATGGGCCGACATAAAGTGGATCAGCGCATAATCCAGCAGGATCGCGGCCAGCATGGGCAGGAACATCCGCGGCTGCATCTGATAGTAAAACGCCAGGCAGGCAGCGGCCAGCAGGTATTTTCTGCCGTGGGCCGGGCACAGCCAGTACAGGCCCACAAACAGCGGCAGAAACACCATCAAAAACGTCATACTGACCAGCTGCATGCCTTATCGCTCCTTTCCTGTGTTACTGATGCGGCAGGGGGCCGAACAGCTCCTGCACCAGCTCCCTGGCCTGTGCGCGGCCCATCGACGCGTTTAAAAAATCCATCAGGCCGTTGGCGGTCACATAATCCGGCAGGCCCAGCCGCTCCAGCAGCTGGCGGCGGCGCTGGGCGCTCTGCGCCGTGCCGGAAAGGCCCCAGGCGAAAAGATCCGCCTTGGTGAGCTTCTCCCGGAAAGGCGCATCCTCCCGGCAGAGCACGCCCGCCTTGGCGAAGGCTTCCAGAATCACCTGACGGCTCATGCCCTCCACCCCCAGCAGCCCCTGGGCGGAGGGGGCGCGCTTGCGGCGCTCCTTGCCCGCAATCTGCGGGATGTAGACCTGATAGACCCTGCCCTCCGCCAGTAGGCTCTTAAGATGCCCCCGGATGCGGAAGCCCGCCGTATCCGAGTCGGTGACGATGATAACGCCGCAGCTCTTGGCCAGGGCGCGGATCATGGCGGCCTTTTCCCGGTCGCGGAAAATATCAAAACCGCCGGTCTCGACGATCATGCAGTCAAAAATGGAGGCCAGCCGGCTCTTGTCGTAGCGGCCTTCCACGATGACCGCCTCTTTGAGTGGGATTTTCATGCCCGCACATCCTTCAAAAACAGTTTGACCACCGCGGTCTCCAGCACGGTCTGCGCATCCAGGCGGCTGCTCTTAAGCAGGGCATCCGCCTCGCCCAGCACCCGCAGGGCATGCCGCAGATAGCCGGCGGAAAAGCGGCCCGCATCCCGCAGGGCGTTTTTCACCCGGAAATCCCCCTTGCGGTAGCCGAAATCCTTCTCCAGCTCCGCCTGGCCCAGCCCGGCGGCCAGGGCGGCTTTGGCACGGTAAAGATCGGCAAAGGAGGAGATCAGCGCCGACAGGATCATCACCGGCTCCACCCGCTGAAAGCAGAGCTCATCCACCGCCTCCAGAGCGCGCTGGCGATCCTGCCGCAGCACCGCGCGGGAAAGCTCGAAGGTGCGGGTATCCTCCTGCTGGGTGCAGAGCAGGGCGATATCCTCCGCCGTGATGGCACGCCCCTGGCAGTAAGCGGTCAGCTTGGCCATCTCCCCCGCCAGCTGGCCCATATCCCGCAGGCCGGTGTACTCCAGAAACTGCCCCGCCTGGGCGGCCGCCAGGGTACAGCCCTGCCGGCTGGCCAGCCGCCGCAGGAATTCCTTCAGGTCCTTTTCCTGGGGCGGGCGGCTCTCCAGCACCTGGCCGGAGCGGTCCACCGCCTTTTTCAGCGCCTCCAGGCGGCTTTTGCCCCCGGGGGTGGCAGGCTGCTGCGCCGTAATCACGAAAGTGGTGGTCTCCGGCGGGTCGGCGGCGATGGCGCAGAGGGCCTCGCTGTCGGCGGCGGAAAGAGCGTCCGCCTCCAGCCCCTGCAGGTAAACATAGCGCCGGTCGCTGAGGAAGGCCACCGCCTCCACCGCCGCGGCCAGCTCCTGCAGGTCAAAGCGGCCCCCGTCAAAATGCTGGTAGGCGAAATCATCCCCCGTCTTGGGCCGGCGGGCGAGGATTTTTTCCAAATACAAATCGCGCAGATAGGGTTCTTCCCCCGTAAGCAGATAAGCCCGCTGAGGCTCCGGCGCCTTCAGGGCGTCCAGAATCTGCCGTTCTTCCGTTAAAATCAAGGCGTCAGCCTCCTTTCAGCCAGAGCACCGCCGCATCCGCGTCATACCGGGCAGAAAGCCGCGGCGCCAGCAAAGCGCTCAGCAGCCCTTCCCACCGGCCGGGCGGTGTATTCCAGTTTATTATAACATACTCGGGGAAATATTTTAAGCTGTGTCCGTTTTTCGTTTCGATGAAATAGGTGCCCTCCCCTTCCCGCCGGATGCGCAGCCCGCCGAAATACTCCCCTTCGGCATATTCCACCGCATACAGCGCGCCGCCCAACGGCTCATAGGCGAAGGCGCTTTCCAGCGGGACCAGCAGGTTTTCCGCCCCGGCCTGCCGGCACAGGGAGATGACCGCGGCGCTGGGGGCCTCCTCCTCGGTGTAAAGGGCGGCGATCCGCCCTGCATCCAGCCGGTCCATCAGCTCCAGAATCCGGCGGGAGGCGTAAAGCTCCTGCCCGGGGCAAAGGATCACCGCCTGATCCTCGTGGGCCAGCAGCAGGGTGCGTTCTTCCTTGAAATACACCGCCCGCACCAGGCTGGGCGTCAGCAGCACTTCCGCCAGAGCCCCCAGCAGCAACAGGTTGGCGGCACCCAGCGCCATCAGGCGGCGGTACTGCCGCAGCGCCGGCCGGTAGACCAGCAGAATCCCGGCGCCGCAGCAGGCCAATACCGCAAACAGCCGCCACAGGCTGGCTGTCTGGAACACGGCCCCGGGCAGGGATGCGGTCCACTGGGCGATCTGCACCAGGATGGTGTAGCCCAGAGCGGCGGCCCTGGCCAGCAAAGCGGTCAGCGGCATCACCCCCAGCACGGGGAGCAGCAGGCTGCCCGCCAGGGAGGCAAGCAGGGTGAAATCCGCCACCGGCGCTGCCAGCAGGTTGGCCAGCGGGGAGACCAGCGAGAAATACCCGAAAAACACCGCCTGCAGCGGCATGGTGAACAGCGTGGCCGCCAGTGTGCAGGCCAGGGCGGAGGCAAGGAACCGCTCCAGCCGGCCCTCGCCGCCGAATATCCGCCGGCGAAGCCAGCCCTCCAGCGGGGCGGCAAGCTCCAGGATGCCCAGGGTTGCCAGCAGCGACAGCCACAGCCCCAGGTCGCAGGCGGCATAAGGGTTGGCAGCGCAGAGCAGCAGCGCCGACAGGCCCATTGCGCTTTTGGCGTCGTGACTGCGGCCCAGCACCCCGGCCAGCAGGTATACCGCCGTCATCACCGCCGAGCGCAGCACCGACCCGGTGAAAAAGGCCAGGGCGCTGAACGCAACCATCATCCCCAGCGCCAAAAACAGCACCCACTTGCTGCGGGCAGCCCGGGGCCCTGCCAGGCGCAGGAAAATCCCCGCCAGCACGGAAAGATGCATGCCCGACACCGCCGCCAGATGGATCAGCCCCGACCGGGCCAGGGCATCCTCCGCTGCCGGGTCCATCCCCTCCCGGTCGCCGGTGGCCATCGCCATGACGCCGGCGGCCTGATGCGGCGGCAGGATCTCTTCCAGCCCGTCGCGGATCTGCTGGCGGTAAGCCGCCACCCCCTGCAAAAAGCCTCCGTGTACCTCGGCGCTTTCCATATGAATGGCAAAGGCCGCCGCATCCAGCCCGTCGCCGCGCAGATAACGCTCCTCGGCCGGGTCCTCCCGGGCAAACAGGGTCACCGAAGCCGCAACGCCGTCTCCGCCGCCAAACTGCCGCTCCACCTGGGAGGTATAAAGGCGCAGCCTCGCTCTGCGCTCCCCTTCCGGCAGGGCGAGAGTGCCGCGCACATCATAGCTGGCTTCTCCCGCATCGGTGAGGGAGGAGGTAACCACATAGCCGCGAAATTCCACCGGGCCTGCGGCGGGCAGGGGCTCCTGCAGCTGGCAGAACAAAAACCACTCCCCCGCCGCTGCCGCCAGCGAAAGCAGCACCACCGCCATCCGGCGGCTGCGCGCAAGCCACAGGGCCGCCCCGGCTAAAAGCGGCAGCAATCCCATTGCCGGGAGCAGGCAGTTCTGCGGCAAAAAGAGGGCGACCGCCATCCCAGTCAGAAAAGAACATCCAACTGTGAATAGCGGTCGCTTCATGTCAAACCCTCCTCTGCCGCGGCTGGTCCACTAACCGGGAGGCCAGGCCAGCAGCCTGCCGCCCAGCACATGGAAGTGCAGATGGCCCACTGTCTGGCCGCCGTCTTCGCCGCAGTTGTTGACGATGCGGTAGCCGTTTTCCAGCCCCAGCTCCCTGGCCAGGCGGGCGATGGTCAAAAAGATTCTGCCCACCGTCCCGGCCGTGCGCTCATCCAGCTGGTCGGCGCTGGGGATATGCTCCTTGGGCACCACCAGGAAGTGCACCGGCGCCTGGGGGTCAATGTCATAAAACGCGTACATCAGATCGTCCTCATAGATCTTCTTGGAGGGGATTTCCCCCGCGATGATCTTGCAGAACAGGCAATCCTGTGCCATGGACGCAACCCTCCTTTCCTAAAAACTGTGGAACGATATTTTCTGTCAGCCGAGATGGCTGCGCACAATCCCTGCCGCAGCCGCAGCGGCTTCCTCCAATTTAGAGGCGTCCTTAAGGCCCGCCATGGCAAAATCCGGCTTGCCGCCGCCGTTGCCGCCGGCAATGGCCGCGATCTCCTTAATGAGCAGGCCGGCCTTGAGCCCCCGGGCAACGGCCTCCTTGCCGCAGGCCACCACCATGTTCAGCTTCTCGCTGCCGCCGCAGAGCACGGTGACGCTGGCGGGATAGCTGGCCTTGGCCTGCTCGGCCATTTTGCGCAGGCCATCGGCGTCGGCCCCCTTCACATGGGCGGCAAAGACCTGGATCCCCTCCACGTCGGCGCCCTTCTGGAAGAGCTCCTCCAGCTGGCCGGAAGCCAGGCGGTCCTTAAGGGCCTCCAGCTCGGCACGCACCTGGCGCAGCTCGTTTTTCTCATTCTCGATGCGCGCGGGCAGGTCGGCAGGGTTCTGGGCCTTGACCAGGTCGGCGCAGTGGGCCAGCAGATCCTCCTTCTGGCGCACCAGGGCCAGGGTGTTCATGCCGGTGACCGCCTCGATGCGGCGCACGCCGGCTGCCACCGAGGATTCGCTGACGATTTTGAACATGCCCAGCTGGGCGGTGTTGGTCACATGGGTGCCGCCGCAGAATTCGGTGGAAAAGCCCTCGGCATCCACCACGCGGACAATGTCGCCGTATTTTTCGCCGAAGAGGGCGATAGCGCCCATCGCCTTGGCCTCCTGGATGGGCATTTCCCGGGTGACCACCGGCAGTGCGGCGAGGATCTTCTCGTTGACCAGGTCCTCGATGCGGCGCAGCTCTTCGGGGGTGGTGGCGGCAAAGTGGGTGAAGTCAAACCGGGTGTGGGCCGGGCTGACCAGCTGGCCGGCCTGGTGCACATGGTCGCCCAGCACCTGGCGCAGCGCCGCCTGCAGCAGATGGGCGGCGGTGTGGTTGCGGGCCGTGGAGGCGCGCAGCACCGGGTCCACCTGGCAGTCGACCTGCATGCCGGGGGCGATCATGCCCTCCTCCAGGCGGCAGGTGTGCACAAAATAGCCCTTGACCGTCTTGTGGCAGTCGGTGACCGCCAGCTTTAAGCCCTCGGCGGTGATGACGCCCTGGTCGCCCACCTGGCCGCCGCTCTCAGCATAGAAGGGGGTGCGGTCCAGAACCAGCAGCACTGACTCAGGGTTATCCTCGGCGGAGATGCTGTCGCAGAGACGCTCCCCATCCGCCACCGCCAGCACGGTGCCCTGGCAGGAAAGGGTCTCGTAGCCCACAAACTGACTCAGCGGCGCCTCCAGCTCCTGGAACAGGTCGCCCGCCCAGGAGGAACCGGCCTTGGCGGCGTGGTCGGCCTTGGCAGTCTGACGCTGCTTTTCCAGCGCCGCCTGGAAGCCCTCTTCATCCACCTGGATGCCCGACTCGGCCAAAATCTCCTTGGTCAGATCGATGGGGAAGCCGAAGGTATCCTGCAAACGGAAGGCCTCGGCGCCATCCAGCACCGTGCTGCCGGTTTTTTTCAGAGATTCCATCAAATCGCCCAGCAGGCTCATGCCCTGGTCGATGGTCTTGGCAAAGCTGGCCTCCTCGATGGAGATGATCTTTTTAATGTAATCGGCATGCTCCCGCAGCTCGGGGTAGGCATCGCCGTTTTCCCGGATGACGGTGTCGCACAATTCCCCCAGGAAGGGCTTGTGGATACCCAGCATCCTGCCGTGGCGGGCAGCCCGGCGCAGCAGGCGGCGCAGCACATAGCCGCGGCCGTTGTTGCTGGGCAGCACGCCGTCCGACACCATAAAGACCGTGGAGCGGATATGGTCGGTGATGACGCGGATGGAGATATCCTGCTTCTCGTTTTCCTTATAATGCACGCCGGCGGCAGCCTCCACCGCCTTGAGGATGTTGTTGACCGTATCCACCTCAAAGAGGTTGTCCACCCCCTGCATCACGCAGGCCAGGCGCTCCAGGCCCATGCCGGTGTCGATGTTGGGGCGCTCCAGGCGGGTATAGGTGCCCTTGCCGTCGGAATCAAACTGGCTGAACACCAGATTCCAGACCTCCATGTAGCGGTCGCAGTCGCAGCCCACCTTACAGTCCGGCTTGCCGCAGCCGTACTGCTCGCCCCGGTCGTAGTAGATCTCGCTGCAGGGGCCGCAGGGGCCGCTGCCGTGCTCCCAGAAGTTATCCTCCTTGCCGAAGCGGACCATGTGGCTTTCGGGCACGCCCACCTCTTTGGTCCAGATATCATAGGCCTCGTCGTCATCCAGATAAACCGAGACATAAAGCCGGTCCGCCGGGATTTCGAGCACCTGGGTGAAAAATTCCCACGCCCAGGGGATGGCCTCCTTCTTAAAATAATCCTGGAAGCTGAAGTTGCCCAGCATCTCAAAGAAGGTGCCGTGGCGGGCGGTGATGCCCACCCGCTCGATATCCGGGGTGCGGATGCACTTCTGGCAGGTGGCCACCCGATGGCGGGGCGGCTCCGCCTGGCCCAGGAACCATTTTTTCATAGGCGCCATGCCGGAGTTGATGAGCAGCAGGCTCTTGTCATCCTGCGGCACCAGGGGGAAGCTGTCCAGCCGCAGATGCCCCTTGGATTCAAAAAATTCCAGGAACTGCTCGCGCAGTTCGTTGAGTCCCGTCCATTTCATTTGTGATAATACCCCTTTTGCGATCAATTTGTCAGGCAGCCGAACCCGGCACCAAAAAACGAGAAAAAGAAAAAAGCCCCCCTCCCAACCGATTGGGACGAAAGCTCTCGTTTCCGTGGTACCACCCAAATTGCAGGGCGCATAGCCCCGCCACTCTTGCGGCATTAACGCTGCCGGCACGCCGCCGCTCATCGCGTCGGTGCTCCGGGATGGCCCCGCGCGCTCCTGCCGAGGGCTTCCACCGGCCCCTCTCGCTTCTGGCAGGAAAAACCGCACGTTCTTCCCTTCCTCGCATCCTCATTCAGCTAACGGATTTATTCTATCACCCGGCGGCAGCTTTGTCAATTCCATCCTGCTCCTCGGGGGAAGAAAAGCGTTCCTTCAGCCCCTCGATCCATTCCACCACCGCAAATTTCGGCCGGTAGAGCGGTTCCTCCGACAGCGACAGGATCTTCTGCCCGGTGGGGGTATTTTCCGCCTGGGCCGCCTCCAGGCACATGGGCGGGAACATAACGCACCACCAGTTGTGCCCTTCGCCTTCCCCCAGGGTGATGCGCAGCGCGTCATACCGGCCCGCCGGCATCAGGAATTCCTCGTATTCCCGGGTGTCAAAATACATCCGCACCAGCTCGGCCCGGCTGCGGTAGCCGGCCCCCTCCTCCCGGAGCACCCGGTCACAGAGGGCCTCGATCTCATCCAGATGGGCCTGCACCTCTTCCTCGGCTCCGGAAAGGGAATCCTGCCTCAAAAAGAGCTGCCCCCCTTCTTCCAGCAGCCGGTCGCGCACCTTGAGCTTCAGCTGCTGATCCTGCCCGCTGTCGGAATTGGCCAGAATGTGCAGCCGCAGCGTCTCCTGACCCAGGGACTGCGCCGCCGCGTAAAAGCGCACCATGCCGGTGAGGGCGATGGTGAGAAAAATACCGATTAAAAATGCCAGTTCTGCCCGTTTCATCTGTCAGATCCCTCCTGGTCTGAGTATGGGGCAGAACGCGGCGGGATATGCACCCCACAAAAAAACAGGGGAGAAAAAAGGGCCTCCCCGGCGGGAAGCCCCAAAGCTCCGTTTATGTCTGCGAAAGCACCCACGGCCCCTCGGGCAGCGACCGGGCCGCCCAGGCCTCCAGGCCGTCGGCCTCCAGTTCCTCGGCGGCGGCCAGGGCGGAGGCATGGTCCTCAAACAGGCCGAACACCGCCGACCCGCTGCCGGTCATCATGGCACCCAGCGCCCCCATCTGCAGCAGCTGCCGCTTCAAGGCGGAGACCTCTTCCAGCGGGCAGACCTGCTCAAAAGCGTTCTGCATCAGGGCAGCCACCTCGGCAAGATCCCCCTGGCGCACCGCCTGGCAGATCTCATCCAGGCTGCTTTCCAGCGGGGCGCCCTTTCGGTCAAACTGGGCAAATGCCCAGGCGGTGGGGATGCCGGTGTGCGGCTTGACCAGCACACAGTTGAAATTCAGCTGCCCGCCCAGGGGCATAAGCTCCTCCCCTGCGCCGGTGGCCCGCTGGATGCCGCCCGTCAGGCAGAAGGGCACATCCGCCCCCACCTGCGCGGCGATTTCCAGCTGGCGCTTCCAGTCCAGCGGTTCTCCCAGCAGGCGGTTGAGGCCAAAAATCACCGCCGCAGCGTCGGCGCTGCCGCCGCCCATACCCGCCTGGGTGGGGATGCGCTTGTGCAGCCGCAGGGAGACCCCCCCGCCGCCGGCAGCCTCCAGCACCAGGCGCGCCGCCTGATAGGCGGTATTTTCCTCCCCTGCAGGCAGGCCCAGCCCATCGCAGGAAAAGCGGATGCCCTTTTCCCGCAGGGCAATTTCCACCTCGTCGCAAAGGCTGACGGTGGCCAGCACCATCTCCATGGTGTGGTAGCCGTCCTCCCGACGGCCGGTGATGTTGAGATACAGGTTGATTTTGCCCGGAGCCGCAATCCGGATGCTCATGATTTTCCTCCTTTCAGCCAGGAGGTGCAAATGCGGATCGCCCGCACAGGGCACATCTCCTGACAACAGAAGCAGCGAATACAGTGTTTGCGGTGGATCACCGCTTTATGGTTCTCGATCGAAATGGTGTGAGGCGGACAGCTTTCGGCGCATTTGCCGCAGCCGATGCACCGGGCGGTGTCAATCACCGGGTGGGGCAGCAGCCAGCGGTCCCGCACAAAGCGGAAGGGCCGCTGCAGAAAGCCCGGCACATAAGAAGAAAAATCGTGCCCGACGCTGTCGGGATGCCGGAAGCCGGGGATGGGCGCGCACAGCCCCTCCGGGTCATCCAGGGGGATATCCTCCAGCCGCTCCGGGCAAAGGCCCCGGCGGATGGACTGCGCCACCGTGCCCACCTGCTCGGGCGCAAAGCCCATCAGATGGCAGAGCACCCGGTCCAGCGACCAGACATCCTCTCCCGCCAATAAAAGCCCCGTCCTTCTCACCTGGCCGCCGGAGGGGCCGTTGCCCTCCATGGCCTCCACCCCGTCCACCAGGGTGAACACCGGCCGCAGCAGCAGCGAAAGATCCACCAGCATGCCGCAAAAATCCTCCAGCTTGGGATACTGATAGTGCATACCCGGCTTCTGCAGGCCCGCCACCGTGCCAAACAGATTTTTCACCCCGCCGCTCATAGCTGTCATGGCGTGGGTTTTCATTTTGGCCAGGTTGACGATCACATCCGCCTGGGCGGCGGCGTCGATCAGGTCGAACTGACGGCAGACCTGCCCTTCGGGATAGGCGGCCAGATGATGGCCAAAGCCCTCATTAAGAGGCACGCCGCACTGCTGCATGCCGCAGGTGTGGTAAATGCCTGACACCCACGCCTTTTGATAGGGGCCGCCGGGACTGTCCGCCAGGAGCAGCGAAGCCGCGCCCCGCTGCCGGACCGCCTCAGCCGCCGCACGAATGATGGCCGGATGGGTGGTGGTGGCCTCCTCCGGGCGGCGGCGCATGAGCAGATTGGGCTTAAGCAGCACCCGCTTGCCCAGAAAGGGATTGTGATGGGCGGGAAAATACCGGTCAAACAACGCAAACACCGCCTGCCGGACCGGCTCCTCCTCGTAGCTTTCCAGTCGGTACAGGGAGATCATGTCAGCCTTCCCTCCGGGCGGCCAAAAAGGCCCTCATGCGGCCCAGCGCCTGCAAAAGATGGTCGATGGAATAGGAATAGGAAATGCGCACATGCCCCTCGCCGCTCTGGCCGAAGGCCGTGCCCGGCACCACTGCCAGCCGCTGCTGCTGGAGCAGCTCCTCACAGAACCGGTCGGAGGAGGAAATCCCCGACACCTGGATGGAGGGAAACACATAAAACGCCCCCTCCGGCTCAAAGCAGGAAAGGCCGATTTCATCCAGGCTCTGCACCATCAGCCGGCGGCGCATGTCATATTCATCGCGCATTTTCTCGATCTCCTCGTCGCAGGAGGCGAGTGCCTCAATGGCGGCAAACTGGCTCATGGTGGGCGCGCACATGATGGCAAACTGATGGATCTTGAGCATCTGGCGCAGCACCGGCTCGGGGCCGGCCGCATAGCCCAGCCGCCAGCCGGTCATGGCGTAGGCCTTGGAAAAGCCGTTGACCACGATGGTGCGCTCCCGCATGCCGGGGATGGAGGCAATGGAAACATGCCGCCGGCTGCCGTAGGTCAGCTCGGCGTAGATTTCATCCGAGAGCACCATCACGTCGGTATCCCGCAGCACGGCGGCGATTTCCTCCAGATGCTCCCGGCGCATGACCGCCCCGGTGGGGTTGTTGGGGAAAGGAAAAATTAACAGCTTGGTCCTGGGGGTGATGGCGGCCCGCAGCGCCTCGGCCGTCAGGCGGAAGCCATCCTCCCTCTTGGTCTCAATCGGCACCACCTTGGCGCCGGTGAGGGAGGCAATGGGGGCGTAGGCCACAAAGCAGGGCTCGGGGAGGAGCACCTCGTCCCCCTCGTTGATGAGGGCGCGGATGCAGATATCGATGGCCTCCGAGCCGCCCACCGTGACGATCACCTCCGTCTTGGGGTCATACACCAGGGAAAAGCGGCGCTCCAGATACCGGCAGATCTCCCGCCGCAGGTCCGCCAGGCCGCTGTTGGCGGAATAAAAGGTCTTGCCCCGCTCCAGCGAGGTGATGCCCGCCTTGCGGATGGCCCAGGGGGTCTTGAAGTCAGGCTCGCCCACCCCCAGGGAGATGGCGTCCTCCAGGCTGCTCGCATAATCAAAAAATTTGCGGATGCCGGAAGGCTTCAGCTCCTCCGCCCGCTTGGAGAGGACCTTCTCGTAATCGATCACAGAAGCCCGACCTCCCTCTCGTCCTTCTGGCGCTCCATGAACAGGACGCCCTTTTCCTTGTATTTATTGAGGACAAAGTGGGTCGCGGTGGACTGCACCGAATCCAGCACCGCCAGCCGCTGGGCCACGAACATGGCGATATCCCGGAAGGACTTGCCGATGACGGTGACGCCGATGTCATAGCCGCCGCTCATGAGGTAGACGGAGCTGACCTCGCTGAACCCGGCGATAATGCCGGCGATTTCATCAAAGCCCATATCCCGCTTGGGCACCACCTTGATCTCGATGCGGGCCTCCACCAGCTGGCGGCCGGCCTTTTCCCAGTCGATCAGGGCCTGATAGCCGTGGATGATGCCGTCGGCCTCCAGTTTTGCCAGCTCTGCTGCCACTTCTTCTTCCGTTTTTCCGGTCATGACTGCCAACTGGGCGTTGGTCAGCCGGGCGTTTTGTTCCAATAAGGCAAGCAGTTTTTCCATTTGAGCCAGCTCCTTCTTTCCAAAATCATTTTTCGCTTATTATAGACCAAATCCACTCCAAATGCAAGGCGCATCTGCGGGCCGCGGCAGAGAGGCACCTTCTCCGGAACCAAAAAAGAGGAGCCCCCGAAGGGGCTCCCGAAAAACATGGTTACCGGCTGGAGGACTGCGGAGAGGCCTGGATAGTGCCCACCGCGCCGCTGGTGTCTTCCAGCAGTTCGACTGTGACGTCAAAGGTCTGGTCGTTCTGCGAATAGTAGCCGCGGCGATAGATAGTCAGGGTGATTTCGTCACCGGGGCTGTAATCCTCCAGAATGGCGGAAAGATCCGCGAAGCTGCTGACCGGCTCGCCCTCCACCGCGGTGATGATATCAAAGCGCTGCACCCCGTGGTTGAGCAGGTCGGAATCCTGGGCGATATCCTCGATATACAGCCCGGTCGGCAGGTCGTTGAGACGTGCCACCAGCTCGTCGATCTCGCTGACGGTGATGCCCAGCCGCACGCGGCCGCGCACATAGCCGTATTCGATCAGCTGGTTGATGATGGGCTCCGCCTCGTTGATGGGGATGGCGAAGGCAATGCCCTCGTAGTTATCCGCGGCGATCTTGGCGGAGTTGATGCCGATGACCTGGCCGTAGGCGTTGAGCAGCGCACCGCCGGAGTTGCCGGGGGAGATGGCTGCATCATGCTGGATGTAAACGGTTGTGGTGCCGTCGCTGGTGGTCACCGGCCGGCTGGCGGCCGAAATGATGCCCTGGGTGACCGAGTTGAACAGGCCGCCCGGATTGCCGATGGCGATAGCAGTCTCGCCCACCTCGATCTGGTCAGAGTTGCCGAAGGTGGCAGCCACCAGGTTGTCGGCATCGATCTTGAGGACGGCCAGATCGGTGATGGTGTCAAGCCCCACCAGCTGGGCCTCGTACTCCTCATCGTTATCCAGCACCACCTTGATGGCGTCGGCGCCGCTGACCACATGGGCGTTGGTGACGATATAGCCGTCGGTGCTTATGATGATGCCGGAACCCTCAGAGGTGGGGGAGAACCGGCTGATGCTGGTGTCGTAGACCACCACGCCCACCACCGACGGGCGCACCTGGCGGACAATCTCCACCGTGCTCAGCATGCCGTCGGCCGAGGGGGCGGAATCCTCCTCCGGCTTGTCGTTAAGGCTCAGGGAAGGATAATCCGAGCTGCCGGAAATCATGGCCTCGCTGCTCTCGGTGCCGCTCTGCGTCTGCTGGGCGCCGCCGATCAGCTGGTAGATGCCCAGCCCCGCCACAGTGACCAGGCCCAGCACCAGCACGATGGCAATGATGCTGATAAAGACCACCAGGCCGCTGTTTTTACGCTTGCCGCCGTTTTTGGGGATATCGTAATCGTCATAATTCCAGCGGTAGCTTTCCTGCCCGGGGCGCTGGTCCTGCGGCTGCTGCTCCTGCCAGCCGTTGGAGGAGCTGTACTGGTTGGCGCCGCGCTCCTCCCGGGGGCGCTGGCTGCCGTTATAATAAGTCCACCCGCTCTGGCCGGAGCCGTTTTCGCGGCCCTGGTTCTGCTCATGGTTCTGATCGCGATAATCACTCATGGCAATCACTCCTTCTCTTGTGCCTTCTGGAGTACAGTATAAAATCGAAATATGAAGTACCGATAAACAACCTTTGACAGAAATTAGAATTTATTCCTGATTTTTTGCGTCTTCCTCCGGCTCAGGCGCCACAATGGCGTCAATGGCCTCGGCGCGGCGGTTTTTGCCTTTGTTTTTCACCACGGCAGTGGGGATGGTGAAGATAAATTCGCAGTACTCCCCTTCCACGCTGCGCACAATGATCTCGCCGCCGTGCAGGTTGACCACCGTTTTGACGATATAAAGGCCCAGTCCCACGCCCTTTTTATCCAGGCTGCGGGAGCGGTCGGTCTTATAAAACCGGTCAAACACCCGGGGCAGGTCATCCTTGGCGATGCCTTCGCCGGTGTTCTTGATGCCCACATAGGTCATATCCTCCTCCACCTGGTAGGTGATGGAAAGAGTGCCCCCCACATTGATAAATTTTATGGCGTTCTCGATCAGGTTATACACCACCTGATGGATGAGATCCGGGTCGGCATCGACCATGATGCGGTCGCTGTCCAGCCCTTCCACCTGGACCTGCTTTTCCTCCAGCTGCTTTTCAAAATTGAAGATGGTCTCGCAGACCTTCTGATTGAGGTCGAATACCACCGGATGCAGCTGGGTCTCCCCCGCCTCGATCTTGGCCACGTTGAGCATGGCCATCACCAGGCGGGAAAGGCGCTTGACCTCCTGGGAGACGATCCCCAGGTAGTAGTCGTGTTTTTCCGGCGGGATGGTGTGATCCAGAATCCCATCCACAAAGCCGGAGATCACCGTCATGGGGGTCTTCAGCTCGTGGGAGACGTTGGCCACAAAGGAGCGGCTGGCCGTCTCCTGGGTGGCCAAGGACGCCGCCATATTGTTAAAGGCGGTGGCCAGCTGGCCGATCTCGTCGCTGCTTTCCACCGGCACCCGGACGGCAAAATCCCCATTGGCAAAGCTCTTGGTGGCCTTGACCATGTTGTTGAGGGGCTTGACCATCTCCGCCGTGGCAAAATAAAGCCCGATGAAGCAGACGATCAGCACCGTCAGGGCGCTGGCGGCAAACATCCGCAGCATCTCGCCCAAAAACTGATACAGGTCGCTGGCCGGCGTGGAAGCGAACACCGCCCCCACCACCAGGCCGTCATCCAGCACCACCGGCCGGCCCACGGTATAATACTGGCTGTCGTACATGCCATCCAACCGGCCTTGCTCGCGGTATTCCCCGTGCAGCACCTGATCCATGATCTCTTCGCCCACCAGGTAGGTGCTGTGCACACAGCGGCCCGGCTCGGTGCAGAGCAGCGTTTTGCCGTTGGTATCCACCAGAAACAGCGTGGCGTCGATGGCGTTATCCAAAATCTGAAAATTCGGGCTCACCACGCTGGCATCCACATACCAGCGGTTGTTCTCTTCAAAATTCTGCTCGGTGACATGGACCGCCAGCTGCACGTTCCGGCCCAGGCGCTTATAGCTCTCGGTGCGGAAATACTGGGTGGAAAAACCCAGCAGCACCAGCCCCAGGACAATGATGCTCAGCAGCACAATGCTGGCGCAGATGGTGAAATATTTATAAAACAGGCTTTTCCTCACAAGGTTCCATCTCCTGACAAAACAGGGCAGCCCGGCCCATGCGCACTGCCCTGTTATTCTTCAGCACCCTGCCGCCAACAGGCTATTCTTTGACCTCAAATTTATAGCCGACGCCCCAAACGGTTTTCAGGCACCACTGGTCCGAAACGCCTTCCAGCTTTTCCCGCAGGCGCTTGATATGCACATCCACCGTGCGGCTGTCGCCGTAATATTCAAAGCCCCACACCTCATCCAGCAGCTGGTCGCGGGTATAGACGCGGTTTTTGTTGCTGGCCAGATGGTACAAAAGCTCCAGCTCCTTGGGCGGGGTATCCACCACCTTGCCGTCCACCTTCAGTTCATACTTGGTCAGGTTGACCACCAGCTTATCGAAGACGACCTCCTTGGTCTCCTCCTCTGCGGGGGCCTTGGTCACCCGGCGGGTAACCGCCTTGATGCGGGCCACTACCTCCTTGGGCTCAAAGGGCTTGACCACATAGTCGTCGGCGCCCAATTCCAGGCCCAGCACCTTGTCAAAAGTGTCGCCCTTGGCGGTGACCATAATGATCGGGCAATCGGATTTTTTGCGGATTTCCCGGCAGACCTGCCAGCCATCCAGCTTGGGCATCATAATATCCAGCAGGATCAGGTCCGGATTGGCGGAATTGAATTTTTCCACCGCTTCTTCCCCGTCGCTGGCGATAACCACCTCATAGTCCTCTTTTTCCAGATACAGCCGCAGCAGTTCTGCGATGTTGTTGTCGTCATCCGCTACCAGAATTTTACCCTTTGCCATGATGATCCCCTCCCGGTCACAAAATCTGTGATATTACATGCAAAAAAGAACAAAAATCCGCCGAAGCGGCAATTTTTTCTTGTTTCTTCCATTATACCCCAAAACCAGAAAATTTCGTGAATATATTTTTAAACTTTTTTTAGTTGGCGGTAAACATCCCTTGAGAAAGTGGGCGCTTATCTGTATAATACAATATTGGAATCAAAAGTGCAATTTTTTCACAGGAAAAGAGGATTATTTTATGAAATTAGGTATCGTCGGCCTGCCGAATGTGGGCAAAAGCACCTTGTTCAACGCCATCACCAACGCCGGGGCGCAGTCGGCCAATTATCCCTTCTGCACCATCGAGCCCAATGTGGGCGTGGTGGCGGTGCCGGACCGCAGGCTGGATGTGCTGGCGCAGATGTACCAGCCGGATAAAATAACCCCCGCCATGATCGAATTTGTGGATATCGCGGGGCTGGTGCGCGGCGCTTCCAAGGGGGAAGGGCTGGGCAATAAGTTCCTCTCCCACATCCGGGAGGTGGACGCCGTCATCCATGTGGTGCGCTGCTTTGAGGATGGGGAGATTGTCCATGTGGACGGCGAGATCGGCCCCCTGCGGGATATTGAAACCATCAATCTGGAGCTGATCTTCTCGGATCTCGACATTGTGGAACGCCGCCGCGACAAGGCCATCAAGGCCGCCAAGGGGGATAAGAAATTCCAGGCGGAGGTGGCGCTGCTGGAGCGCCTCAAGGCCCACCTGGAGGAGGGCCGGTCCGCCCGCTCCTTTGCCTGCGAGGACGACGCCGAACGGGAGATCCTGGCGGAGATCCCCCTGCTTTCCGGCAAGCCGGTCATCTATGTGGCCAACATGAGCGAGGCGGATTTCTCCGGCGGAAAAATCGAAGAAAACCCCTACTACCAGCAGGTGGCTGCCCTGGCGAAGGAGGAGCACTCCCTGGCGCTGCCCATCTGTGCCAAAATCGAGGAGGACATCACCGACCTTTCCCCCGAGGAAAAGCTGCTCTTCCTGGAGGATCTGGGCCTGGAGGAATCCGGCCTGGACCGCCTGATCCGCGCCAGCTATGACCTGCTGGGGCTGATCTCCTACCTGACGGCGGGCAAGCCGGAGGTGCGCGCCTGGACCATCACTAAGGGCACCAAGGCCCCGCAGGCCGCCGGCAAAATCCACTCGGATTTTGAGCGCGGCTTCATCCGCGCCGAGGTGGTGGCCTATCAGGATCTGATCGACTGCGGTTCCATGGCGGCCGCCCGGGAAAAGGGCCTCGTCCGCTCGGAAGGCAAGGACTATGTGGTGGCCGACGGCGACATTATCCTGTTCCGCTTTAACGTTTAAGCGCCGTTTCACGTGAGAAATCAGGAGCCCGTTTTCCGGGCTCCTTTTTTTGCGCCCGAGTATTGCGTGTGCGCAACGATATAAAGAGGGAAAATTAGATGATTTTTCCTGTATGTCCTATTTTGTCCCGCCTTTATTGTTGCGAATACACAACACTTGTGGTAGAGTGGAGCCATCCCAAGGAAAGGAGGCCCTGCCATGCTGCCCCATCCCCTGGCGGAGGAATACCGCCAATCCGCCCTGCTGGTGCGCCGCCGCCTGGAAGAGCTGCGCCGCCAGCCCTGCCCCGCGGGGGAAGACCCCGGCCGCCGGGAGCGGCGCTGCGCCCTGCTGCAGGAGGAATATTACGAGCTGCTCCGGCTTTACCGCCATCTGGCGGCTTATTACCGCACCGAGGAGGAACGCCGTGAAACCGCTGTACTTTGACCACTTCGACCGGGTGGCCGCCCCCGGCGCCCCAGCGGAGGACAACCGCGCTCTGCTGGCGCTGAGCCGGCGGCTGATCCGCGGGGGGATGACACTGCTCACTCCCCTGCAGCGCCAAACGCTGCAATGGTATTATTTTGAGGGGCGCACCATCCGCGAAATCGCCGCCCTGCGGGGCTGCTGCCCCTCCACTGTCTCCCGCAGCTTAAAAAGCGCCCGGCTGCGGCTGCACTTTCTGGTGGAGGCCGCCCGCAGAAGCGGCCTGTTGGAGGAGGAAGGCCCCCGGCTGCCCTGAGTTTTTTTGCCGGCGGCGGTTGCAGTCCGCATCAAAAAAGGTTATACTTCACTTAAAGGCTGCCCTTCCGGTCCAGCCAGGGAGGGCGAAGGAATTTTCCGCTGGAGAAACGAGGTCAAACCGCTATGGAACAAACATTTTTTATGCCTGTCAAGGTGATCGCCGCCGAGGGCGCCATTGCACGCAACGCGGAGGAATTCACCAAGCTGGGCCGCCGCGCCCTGATTGTCACCGGCAAAACCAGCGCCAAAAAATGCGGCGCACTGGATGACGTCACCAGCGTATTGAAGGCAGCCGGCATCTCCTATGTGATCTACGACGAGATCACCCAGAACCCGATGCTTTCCGCCTGCAAAAAGGGCGGCGATATCGCCCGGCAGGAGAAGGTGGATTTCATCATCGGCATCGGCGGCGGCTCCCCGCTGGACGCCACCAAGGCCATCGCCATCTTCGCCGCCAACGACATGCCGGAGGAGGAAATCTTCGCCCTCAGCTGGCCCAACCATGCCCTGCCCTACATCCTGGTGGGCACCACCGCCGGCACCGGCAGCGAGGTGACCCCCTACGCCGTGCTGACGGTGGACCGCACCGGCCTCAAGCGCTCGGTGGGCCATCCCCAATGCTATGCCAACGCCGCCATCAGCGACCCGCGCTACACCGATTCCCTGCCGCGGGAGTTCACCCTTTCCACCGCGCTGGACGCTCTTTCCCACTCGATCGAGGGGTATTTTGCCAGCACAGCCAACGGCTTCAGCGACCTGTTCGCCGCCGAGGCCATCTGCATCATTTACCATACCCTTTACCCCATCGTTTACGATCATCGGGAGCTTTCCCCCGCCGACCGGGATCAGCTGTATCTGGCCTCGCTGTATGCCGGCGTCACCATTGCCAAAACCGGCACCTCCTACTGCCACTCGGTGGGGTATTTCCTGACAGAGGATTACCACATCCCCCACGGCTATGCCTGCGCCGTCTACCTGCCGGATTATCTGATGCGCGGCGCCGCTTATCTGCCCGAAAAGGCACAGGCGCTGTTCGGGCGGCTGGGTGCCAGCGCCGAGGGGCTGGCCAAGCTGATCCAGGATGCCACCCCCGCCATGAACCTGCTGCTCAGCGACGCACAGATCGAAGCGCTTTCCGCCCGGTGGGCCGGCAACCCTGCCTCGCTGGCAAAGGCGCCCGGCAATTTCACGGTGGAAGATGCCAAAGCGTTGGTGCGCAAGCTGTTCCAGTGAGAAGGCACTTTCCTTTTTCCCTCATATCGCGCCATGGCTCCGGGCATGCTAAAACAGCGCCCGGAGTTTTTTCATCCACATGGAATGATTTTCCGCATAATAAAACTCCCCACGCTTCCGTGAGGAGTTTTTGGAGAGTAATGGGGAAAACCATTACGCGCCCTATCCCGCCGCCCTTTTGCCATCCCCCGGCCTGACGGAAAAACGGCTCCCTACAAACCGGATCGCCGTCAAAGCCGAAGGGACCAACAAAAGGGGCCAGGTGCGGAGAAAAGGAAATCCGCACAAGACGCTTCTCCGCTTGAGGCGTTCGGCAGTCTCCATCGCCTTGGCCCCGGGCTGTAAGCTGCAGCCGGGAGCCAGGGCCTGCTTTGGCCTGTTTCAGCGGCATCCAACCGGAGTTGGCTGTCTGCACCGCTTACGTGTTCGCAATCAACGCCGGTTTTCAGAGCGCTTCCTTTTCCGGAGACGGGGCCTGAGGATGAAAGCCCGCCCAGGCAGCGGCCGGCCGAGGCCGGTGCGCTTTCATCTTCTCCATGATTCAGTATAGCACAAATAAGTGCAAATTACAAGATAAATTATAATGTAAATATTTATGTATTTGATCATGTAATTTACAAAGGTATCTAATAAATGTTAAACAGGATATAATAGAAGAATGTGAAGGGGTGATTTCTTTGGCCTTCCGAATCAAAAAAGTAGAGTATTCCAACAAGACATTCCGCATGCCGAATGATTTGATTCAACTGCTGGAACACGTGGCTCAAGAAAAGCGAATTTCCCTCAACCAGCTGGTGATCCAGTGCTGCCAATATGCCTTGGAAAATCTCGAAGACGACGACGCGGAATAACCGCTTTTGCCTCTTTTGCATGCCCCGCAATCCCCCGCTGCGGGGCATTTCTTTTCCCCTGATATGGAAAAAACTGAAAGAAAAAAACTCCCCTTACGGGGAGTTTTTTTAATGCGGAAAACTTAGGCCTCGATGGCGGTAACAACGCCGGAACCAACGGTGCGGCCACCCTCACGGATAGCGAAACGCAGGCCCTCTTCGATGGCGATGGGGGTGATCAGCTCCACATCCATCTCGACGTTATCGCCAGGCATGCACATCTCAACGCCCTCAGGCAGAGCGATGACGCCGGTCACGTCGGTAGTTCTGAAGTAGAACTGAGGTCTGTAGTTGTTGAAGAACGGGGTGTGACGGCCGCCCTCATCCTTGGTCAGAACGTAAACCTGGCCATGGAACTTGGTGTGAGGATGAATGCTGCCGGGCTTGCACAGCACCTGGCCGCGCTGGATATCGGTTCTCTGGATGCCGCGCAGCAGAGCGCCGATGTTGTCGCCGGCCTCGGCATAATCCAGGATCTTGCGGAACATCTCGATACCGGTCACGACGGTCTTCTGCTTCTCATGGCGCAGACCAACCAGCTCAACCTCGTCGCCGGTGTTCAGTCTGCCGCGCTCCACTCTGCCGGTGGCGACGGTGCCGCGGCCGGTGATGGTGAAGACGTCCTCAACAGGCATCAGGAAGGGCAGGTCGGCCTTTCTCTCCGGGGTGGGGATATAGGTGTCGACCGCATCCATCAGCTCCAGGATGGGGGCATAAGCGGGATCGTTCAGATCATCGGGAGCCTCCAGAGCCTTCAGAGCAGAACCCTTGATGATGGGCACTTCGTCGCCGGGGAAGTCATAGGCGCTCAGCAGCTCACGGATTTCCATCTCGACCAGCTCCAGCAGCTCGGGATCGTCAACCTGGTCGACCTTGTTCATGAACACAACGATATAGGGCACGCCGACCTGACGGGCCAGCAGGATGTGCTCTCTGGTCTGAGGCATCGGGCCGTCAGCAGCAGACACAACCAGGATAGCGCCATCCATCTGGGCAGCACCGGTGATCATGTTCTTGACATAGTCAGCATGGCCGGGGCAGTCCACATGGGCATAGTGACGGTTGTCGGTCTCATACTCCACGTGGGCGGTGTTGATGGTGATGCCGCGCTCTCTCTCCTCAGGGGCCTTATCGATCATATCATAAGCCTCATACTTGGCCTGACCCTTCAGCGCCAGAGTCTTGGTGATAGCGGCGGTCAGAGTGGTTTTACCATGGTCGACGTGGCCAATGGTACCAATGTTGACATGAGGTTTGGTTCTTTCAAAATGTGCCTTTGCCATTGATAGATTCCTCCCTAATATAAAAATTAAAATAAGCGGGACTTACAATCTGTATTGTAGCAATAAAAGCCAAAAATTGCAAGTATTTGTGCAAAAAATCAGTCTTTCTTCATGCGGGAGCTGATGATGCCCTCGGCAATATTCTTGGGGACCTCGATGTAATGAGAGGGCTCCATGACGTAGTTGCCGCGGCCCTGGGTCTTGCTTCGCAGGTCGTTGGAATAACCGGACATCTCAGACAGCGGGACGAAAGCCTTAATTTCCTGCGCGCCGTAGACAGCCTCCATACCCTGGATCTGGCCGCGGCGGGAGTTCAGATCGCCGATCACGTCGCCCATGTATTCCTCGGGGACGGTGACAGCCACCTTCATAATCGGCTCCAGCAGCACCGGGTCGGCCTTGCGCATCGCCTCTTTGAACGCCATAGAACCGGCGATCTTAAAGGCCATTTCGGAAGAGTCGACCTCGTGGAAAGAGCCGTCGTACAGGGTGACGATCACATCTACCACCTGGTAGCCGGCCACAACGCCCGCCTGCATGGCCCCCTGGATACCCTGGTCAACCGCCGGGATGTACTCCTTGGGGATGGCGCCGCCGACGATGGCATTGTTGAAGACATATCCCTTGCCACTCTCGTTGGGCTCGATCTTGATCTTGACATGACCATACTGGCCCTTACCGCCGGACTGACGGGCATATTTCATATCCACATCAGCGGTGCGGCGGATGGTCTCCTTATAAGAGACCTGCGGCTTGCCGACGTTGGCCTCCACGCGGAACTCGCGCAGCAGGCGGTCGACGATGATCTCCAGATGCAGCTCGCCCATGCCGGCGATGATGGTCTGGCCCGTCTCCTGATCGGTGTAGGTCTTAAAGGTCGGGTCCTCCTCAGCCAGCTTGGCCAGGGCAATGGCCATCTTTTCCTGGCCGGCCTTGGTCTTGGGCTCGATAGCCAGGTTGATAACCGGATCCGGGAACTCCATGGATTCCAGCACGATGGGGTGCTTGGGGTCGCACAGGGTGTCGCCGGTGGTGGTGTTTTTCAGGCCCACGGCGGCGGCGATATCGCCGGCGTAGCAGGTCTCGATATCCTGGCGGTGGTTGGCGTGCATCTGCAGGATGCGGCCCATACGCTCGTTATCGTCCTTATTGGCGTTGTAAACGGTGGTGCCGGCGTTGACGGTACCGGAATAGACGCGGAAGAAGCACAGCTTGCCCACATAGGGGTCAGTGGCGATCTTGAAGGCCAGGGCCGCGAAGGGCTCCTTGTCCGAAGAAGGCCGCTCCTCGGTCTCGCCGGTTTCCGGGTTGGTGCCGGTGATGTGAGCGATGTCGGTAGGCGCGGGCATGTAGTCCACAATGGCGTCCAGCAGCTTCTGCACGCCCTTGTTGCGGTAAGAGGTGCCGCAGCAGACAGGGACCAGGGTGTTATCCAGAGTGCCCTTGCGGATGGCGCGCTTAATCTCCTCGGTGGTCAGCTCCTCGCCTTCCAGATATTTTTCCATCAGCTCTTCGTCCTGCTCAGCAACAGCTTCCAGCAGTTTCTGGCGGTACTCCTCAGCGATGTCCTTCATATCCTCGGGGATCTCTTCCACGCGCATATCCTTGCCCATATCGTCATAATAGATATCGGCGTTCATCTCCACCAGGTCGATGATGCCCTTGAAGAACTGCTCAGAGCCAATGGGCAGCTGGATCGGCACCGCGTTGCATTTCAGGCGCTCATGCATCATGTTGACAACCTTGTAGAAGTCAGCGCCCATGATGTCCATTTTGTTGACATAGCCCATGCGGGGTACGTGATACTTATCCGCCTGACGCCACACCGTCTCAGACTGGGGCTCAACGCCGCCCTTGGCACAGAACACCGTCACAGAGCCATCCAGCACACGCAGGGAACGCTCCACCTCGACGGTGAAGTCCACGTGGCCGGGGGTATCAATGATGTTGATACGGTAGCCCTTCCAGAATGCTGTGGTAGCGGCGGAGGTGATGGTGATGCCCCTCTCCTGCTCCTGCGCCATCCAGTCCATGGTGGCGGTGCCGTCGTGGGTCTCGCCAATCTTATGGTTTACACCGGTATAGTACAGGATTCGCTCGGTGGTGGTGGTTTTACCAGCGTCGATGTGGGCCATTATGCCGATATTTCTGGTTTTTTCAAGTGGAACCTCTCTTGGCATAATATCCTCCTCTTCATGGTTAAACGGCTCTGACAGCCGGGCCGGTCAGGCCAGCCCGGGCGCCAGAGGAAAAAACTCAGTGGTGCTGGGAAAGGACCCGGCTTACCATCTGTAATGGGCGAAAGCCTTGTTGGCTTCGGCCATTTTGTGGGTATCCTCGCGCTTTTTCACGGCGCCGCCGGTCCCGTTGATGGCGTCCATAATCTCGCCGGCCAGTCTCTCCTTCATGGTCCGCTCAGAGCGGCTTCTGGAGTAGGTGGTGATCCATCTCAAGCCCAGGGTCTGGCGTCTCTCGGGGCGCACCTCCATAGGCACCTGGTAGGTGGCGCCGCCCACGCGGCGGGCCTTGACCTCCAGAACAGGCATGATGTTCTCCATCGCCTGCTCAAAAGCCTCCAGGGGATCTTTCTCGGTCTTCTCCTTGACGATGTCAAAGGCACCGTAAACGATTTTCTGGGCCACGCCCTTCTTGCCATCATACATGATGTTGTTGATCAGGCGGGTGACCAGCTTGGAATTGTACATAGGATCGGGCAAAACATCGCGCTTTGCCACTTGGCCTCTTCTTGGCACTTTGCTTCCCTCCTTCACAGAATGATATCATAGGTACTCGAAAGTGACAAAACTCCCGTTGCGCCAATACGCAGCCTTATCATAAGCGGCTGGATCAGCTGCAGTAACAATCGGAATGGAGTTTTATTACTTAGCGGCACCAGCCTTCGGGCGCTTTGCACCGTACTTGGATCTGCCCTGCATTCTCTTGGCAACGCCCTGAGCGTCCAGGGTGCCGCGGATGATGTGATAACGCACACCAGGGAGATCCTTCACACGGCCGCCGCGGATCAGCACAACGCTGTGCTCCTGCAGATTGTGGCCGATACCCGGAATATAGGCTGTTGCTTCCATCCCGTTGGAAAGCTTGACTCTGGCGACTTTTCTCAGCGCGGAGTTGGGCTTCTTCGGAGTCTGGGTTCTGATAGCAGTACATACGCCTCTCTTCTGCGGGGAGTTCTGATCGATGGCAATGCGCTTTTTCGCATTCCAGCCTTTCAGCAGTACTGGTGCAGTAGACTTCTTCTCGACGACCTCTCTGCCCTTGCGGACGAGCTGGTTAAAGGTTGGCATTTGGTTGCACCTCCTTATAATAAATTTGGCACGGAACGGCAGATTTGCACAAGTCCGTACATTTTGTTATTTTACCATGCCCGCTTTGTGTATGTCAATAGACCCAGCGGAGGTTTTCTGTAAAGAATGACGAAATTTTTTCTTTTTTCCGGTTCTCCCCGCTGATTATGGCCGGCGGGGCGCCGTTTCATTCCCTTTGAGCAGCGGATCAACAAAAAAGGGCCCTGGCTGGGCCCTTTTTTCACCGGGGTATTCCGGCAGGATTATTCCAAAAAGCTGGCTTCGATTTCCGCCTCATGCTCGGAGGGGATGGCTTCGTAATCCACCGTGCCGGTACCGGCAGGGATCAGCTTGCCGATGATGACGTTTTCCTTCAAGCCCACCAGCGGGTCGACCTTGCCCTTGATGGCGGCGTCGGTCAGCACGCGGGTCGTCTCCTGGAAGGAGGCGGCGGACATAAAGGATTCGGTGGCCAGAGATGCCTTGGTGATACCCAGCAGCACCGGCACACAGGTGGCCTGGCGCAGCTCGGTGCCCTCGGCGGCATTTTTCTCCTCGATCTCGCGGTTGACGGCAAGAAACTCCGCCTTCTCCATGCTGGCGCCGGGAATAAGCCCGGTATCGCCGGGGTCATCCACCTTCACCTTGCGCATCATCTGGCGGACAATGACCTCGATATGCTTGTCGTTGACATCAACACCCTGGGTGCGGTAGACCTTCTGGACTTCCTTGATCAGGTAGTCCTGCACGGCCAGCGGCCCGCAGACGGTGAGGATCTCGTTGGGCTCCACCGAGCCCTCGGTGATCATATCGCCCTTCTTGACGCGGTCGCCTTCCGCCACCTTGAGGGTGGAGCCGTAGACGATCTGCTTCTCATAGCGCTCGCCCGTCTCCTCATCGGTGACGATGACAAACTCGCCGCCCTTGGCGTCCTTCTCGAAGGAGACGACGCCGTCCAGGTGGCTGATGACCGCCGCGCTCTTGGGCTTTCTGCCCTCAAAGAGCTCCTCCACGCGGGGAAGACCCTGGGTGATATCGCTGGCGGAAACCACGCCGCCGGTGTGGAAGGTTCTCATGGTCAGCTGGGTACCCGGCTCGCCGATGGACTGAGCCGCGATGATGCCCACCGCCTCGCCGATGGCCACCGGCTGGCCGTTGGCCATGTTGGAGCCGTAGCAATGGGCGCAGACGCCGCTCTTGGCCTCGCAGTTGAGGATGGAGCGGATCTTGATCTCGGTATAGCCGGCGTCCATGATCTTCTTGGCGTCGGCCTCGTCCATCATCTTCTCCTTGGAAACCAGCAGTTCGCCGGTACGGGGATCATAGCAGTCCTCCACCAGGTAGCGGCCGATGAGCCGCTCGCTGAGATCCTCGATGACGCGGCCGCTGTCCACAATCTGCTGGGCCAGGATGCCCTCCTTGGCGTGGCAGTCGTCCATGCGGACGATCACATCCTGCGAAACATCCACCAGGCGGCGGGTCAGGTAACCCGAGTCGGCGGTACGCAGCGCCGTGTCGGCCAGGCCCTTGCGGGCGCCTCGGGCGGAGTTGAAGTATTCCAGAATATTGAGGCCCTCGCGGTAGTTAGCGCGGATGGGGATCTCGATGGCGCGGCCGGAGGTGTTGGCGATCAGGCCGCGCATGCCGGCCAGCTGGCGGATCTGCTCCATGGAGCCGCGGGCGCCGGAATCCGCCATCATAAAGATGGGGTTGCGGGCGTCCAGGGTTTTCTCCAGAGCCTCCTTCACCTTTTGGGTGGTGTCGTTCCAGGTCTTGATGACACGCTCGTAGCGCACGTCATCCGAGATGAAGCCGCGCTCGTACTGGCGGCGGATATCGGCGACCTTCTGCTCCGCCTCGGCCAGATAGGCTTTTTTCTCCTCCGGGATGGTGGCGTCGCACACCGCGACGGTGATGGCGCTCTTGGTGGAGTATTTGAAGCCCTGGTTCTTGATGCGGTCCAGCACCTCGGAGGTGCGGGCGGTGCCGTGGACGCGGATGCAGCGGTCGATGATCTTGCCCAGCTCCTTTTTGCGGACCAGGAAGGAGATCTCCAGATCGAACTGCTTTTCCGAGTCGGTGCGGTCTACATAGCCCAGATCCTGGGGAATGGGGTCGTTAAAGATGATGCGGCCCACGGTGACGTCGATAATGCGGGAGACCTTGGTGTTGCCGATCTCCTTGGAGACGCGCACCTTGATGGGGGCATGCAGCCCCACCACGCCGGCCTGATAGGCCATCAGCGCCTCGTTGAAGTCGCGGAACACCTTGCCGGCGCCCACCTCATCCTCGCGGACCATGGTCAGATAATAGGAGCCGAGGATCATATCCTGGGTGGGCACGCACACCGGCTTGCCGTCGGAGGGCTTGAGCAGGTTGTTGGCGGCCAGCATCAAAAAGCGGGCCTCTGCCTGGGCCTCGGCGGAAAGGGGCACGTGAATGGCCATCTGGTCGCCGTCGAAGTCGGCGTTGTAGGCGGTGCACACCAGAGGGTGCAGCTTGAGGGCACGGCCCTCTACCAGCACCGGCTCAAAGGCCTGGATGCCCAGGCGGTGCAGCGTCGGCGCGCGGTTGAGCAGCACGGGATGATCCTTGATGACGATATCCAGCGCGTCCCAGACTTCCTTGACGCTGGCGCGCTCGACCATTTTGCGGGCGTTTTTGATGTTGGTGGCGATCTTCTGATCCACCAGGCGCTTCATGACAAAGGGCTTGAACAGCTCCAGCGCCATCTCCTTGGGCACGCCGCACTGATCCATGCGCAGGTCGGGGCCGACCACGATAACCGAACGGCCGGAATAGTCCACGCGCTTGCCCAGCAGGTTCTGCCGGAAGCGGCCCTGCTTGCCCTTGAGCATATCCGAAAGGCTCTTGAGGGGGCGGTTGTTGGGGCCGGTGACCGGGCGGCCGCGGCGGCCGTTGTCGATCAGGGCGTCCACCGCCTCCTGGAGCATGCGCTTCTCATTGCGGACGATGATATCCGGCGCGCCCAGCTCCAAGAGCTTCTTTAAGCGGTTGTTGCGGTTGATGACCCGGCGGTACAGGTCGTTGAGGTCGCTGGTGGCAAAGCGGCCGCCGTCCAGCTGGACCATGGGGCGGATATCCGGCGGGATCACGGGAATCACATCCAGGATCATCCACTCCGGCTTGTTGCCCGACTGGCGGAAGGCCTCCACCACCTCCAGGCGCTTGAGCAGCTTGGCGCGCTTCTGGCCGCTGGCGGTTTCCAGTTCGGTCTTCAGCTCCTGGGAGAGGGCCTCCAGATCCAGCTCGGCCAGCAGCTCCTTGATGGCCTCGGCGCCCATGCCGGCGCGGAACTCATCCTCATAGGCCTCCTTGAGCTCGCGGTATTCCTTCTCCGAGAGGAGGGTGTATTTTTTCAGGTTGGTGACACCCGGGTCGATGACCACATAAGAGGCGAAGTAGAGCACCTTTTCCAGCAGGCGGGGGGACATATTGAGCAGAAGCCCCATGCGGGAGGATGTGCCCTTGAAATACCAGATGTGGGAGACCGGCGCGGCCAATTCGATATGGCCCATGCGCTCGCGGCGCACCTTGGAACGGGTGACCTCCACGCCGCAGCGCTCGCACACCTTGCCCTTGTAGCGGATGCGCTTATAGCGCCCGCAGTAGCATTCCCAGTCCTTGGTGGGGCCAAAGATGCGCTCACAGAACAGGCCGTCGCGCTCCGGCTTCAAGGTGCGGTAGTTGATGGTTTCCGGCTTTTTGACCTCCCCATAAGACCATTCGCGGATCTTCTCCGGGGAAGCCAGGCCGATCTTAATGGATTCGAACACGTTAAATTCCATCTTCCGTCCCCCTATTCCTTAGAAATCCTCATCGTCATCGTCAGAGAGGGCATCCTCCAGGCCGAAGACATCCTCGTCGCCCAGGTCCT
The DNA here is from genome assembly GCA_904398325.1 of Candidatus Neoruminococcus faecicola. Classification (GTDB taxonomy): domain Bacteria; phylum Bacillota; class Clostridia; order Oscillospirales; family Ruminococcaceae; genus Neoruminococcus; species Neoruminococcus faecicola. The sequence continues at coordinate 34,659 of CAJFPC010000001.1, forward strand.
CATCCTCCGCGGCCAGGTCATCCTCTTCCCCATCCGGGTGCTCGATGGCAAAGCCGTCAAAATCCGATGCGACCTCCACATTTTCGAAGTTCTCGCCCTCCACCGGGTGCAGGCCCAGATTGTCGTCGTCATCGAAATTCTGCTTCAGGTCGATTTCCTCATTATTCTTATCCAGCACCTTCACATCCAGGCCCAGGCTCTGCAGCTCCTTGACCATGACCTTGAAGGCCTCCGGGATGCCCGGCTTGGGCACGTTCTTGCCCTTGACAATGGCCTCGAAGGTCTTGACGCGGCCGACGATGTCGTCGCTCTTGATGGTCAAAATCTCCTGCAGGGTGTAGGCGGCGCCATAAGCCTCCAGCGCCCAGACCTCCATCTCGCCGAAGCGCTGGCCGCCAAACTGCGCCTTGCCGCCCAGCGGCTGCTGGGTGACCAGGGAGTAGGGGCCGGTGGAACGGGCATGGATTTTATCATCTACCAGATGGTGCAGCTTGAGGTAGTACATATAGCCGACGGTGACCGGGTTGTCAAACTGCTCGCCGGTGCGGCCGTCGTACAGGATGGTCTTGCCGTCCTCCCGGAGGCCGGCCTCCTTCAGGCAGGCGCGGATATCGTCCTCGTGGGCGCCGTCAAAGACGGGGGTCATCACCTTCCAGCCCAGCGCGGCGGCGGCGCGGCCCAGATGGACCTCCAGCACCTGGCCGATGTTCATACGGGAGGGCACGCCCAGGGGGTTGAGCACAATATCCAGCGGGCGGCCATCCGGCAGGTAGGGCATATCCTCCTGCGGCAAAATGCGGGAAACAACGCCCTTGTTGCCGTGGCGGCCCGCCATCTTGTCGCCCACCGAGATCTTTCTCTTCTGGGCGATGTAGCAGCGCACCACCATGTTGACGCCGGGGTTTAATTCGTCGCAGTTCTCGCGGGTAAAGACCTTCACATCCACCACGATGCCGTATTCGCCGTGGGGCACCCGCAGGGAGGTGTCGCGCACCTCGCGGGCCTTCTCGCCGAAGATGGCGCGCAGCAGGCGCTCCTCCGCGTTGAGCTCGGTCTCGCCCTTGGGGGTCACCTTGCCCACCAGGATGTCGCCGGCACGGACCTCGGCCCCTACGCGGATGATGCCCCGCTCGTCCAGATCCTTGAAGACATCCTCGCCCACGTTGGGGATGTCCCGGGTAATCTCTTCCGGCCCCAGCTTGGTGTCCCGGGCCTCGATTTCAAACTCCTCGATGTGGATGGAGGTGAACACGTCGTTGCGCACCATCCGCTCGTTGATGAGGACCGCGTCCTCGTAGTTGTAGCCTTCCCAGGTCATGAAGCCGATGAGGGCGTTCTTGCCCAGGGCAATCTCACCGTTGCTGGTGGCAGGACCGTCGGCAATCACCTGGCCGGCCTCCACCCGCTCGCCCTTGTCCACGATGGGCCGCTGGTTGATGCAGGTGCCCTGGTTGGACCGGAGGAACTTGATGAGATGATAATAATCGGTATTGCCGTCGTCGGTGAGGACGACGATCTCGTTGGCATTCACCTTCTGGACGGTACCGGCGTTCTTGGCCAGCACCACAACGCCGGAATCCACCGCCGCCTTGTACTCCATACCGGTGCCCACGATGGGGGAATCGGTCTTGATGAGGGGCACCGCCTGGCGCTGCATGTTGGCGCCCATGAGGGCCCGGTTGGCATCGTCGTTCTCCAGGAAGGGGATCATGGCCGTGGCCACCGACACCACCATCTTGGGCGAGACGTCCATAAAGTCCACCTTGGACCGGTCCACCTCCTGGATGGAATCCCGGAACCGGACGGTAACCTTCTGGTTGGCAAAGTGGTTGCCCTCGTCCAGCGGTTCGTTGGCCTGGGCGACGATGAACTCGTCCTCCACGTCGGCGGTCATATAGACAACCTCGTCCAGCACCACGCCGGTCTCCTTGTCCACCCGCCGGTAGGGGGCCTCCACAAAGCCGTACTGGTTGATCCGGGCAAAGGTGGCCAGGTAGGAAATCAGGCCGATGTTGGGACCTTCGGGGGTCTCGATGGGGCACATCCGGCCGTAGTGGCTGTAGTGCACGTCCCGGACCTCGAATCCGGCCCGGTCACGGGACAGACCGCCGGGGCCCAGGGCGGACAGACGCCGCTTGTGGGTCAGCTCCGCCAGGGGGTTGTTCTGATCCATGAACTGGGACAGGGGCGAAGAGCCGAAGAACTCCTTGATGGCCGATACCACCGGCCGGATGTTGATGAGGGCCTGGGGAGTGATGACGTCCATATCCTGGGCCTGGGTGGTCATCCGCTCCCGGATCACCCGCTCCATCCGGGAGAAGCCGATCCGGAACTGGTTCTGCAGCAGCTCGCCCACGCTGCGGATCCGCCGGTTGCCCAGATGGTCGATGTCGTCCTTGTTGCCGATGCCGTGCCACAGGCCGCACAGGTAGTTGATGGAGGCATAGATATCGTCGATGATGATGTGCTTGGGCACCAGCTCATCGGCCCGGGCCGCCACCGCTTCCCGGATGGCTTCCTCGTCCTCACAGCTGTCCAGAATCTCCCGCAGCACCGAGAAGCGCACCTTCTCGTGGATGCCCGCTTCCTCGGGATCAAAGGAGACAAAGTCCTTCAGGTCCACCATGCCGTTGGACATGACCTTGACCTCGGCGCCGTCCTCCATCTTCAGATAGATGACCTCCACGCCCCGGCGCTCGATCTCCCGGGCGGCAGCCCGGTCCAGCAGCTGGCCTTCCTCCCCCAGCAGCTCGCCGGTCAGGGGGTCGGCCACCGGGCGGGACAGGGTTTGGCCCACAATCCGGTGGGAAACCGACAGCTTCTTATTGTACTTGTACCGGCCCACCCGGGACAGGTCGTACCGGCGGGGGTCAAAGAAGAGAGCGTCCAGATGGCTCTGGGCACTTTCCACCGTGGGGGGCTCGCCGGGACGCAGCTTCCGGTACACCTCCAGAAGCGCCTCCTCGGTGTTCTTGGTGGTGTCCTTCTCCATCGTCTTGCGCAGCAGCGGCTCCTCTCCAAAGACGCTCTCGATGTTCTCGTTGGAGGTGAGCCCCAGCGCCCGGATAAAGGTGGTCACCGGCAGCTTGCGGTTTTTATCGATCCGCACATAGAAGATGTCGTTGGAGTCGGTCTCGTATTCCAGCCAGGCGCCCCGGTTGGGGATCACCGTGGAGGCGAACAGCTCTTTGCCCGCCTTGTCCCGGGAAACGGAGTAATAGACACCGGGACTTCTCACCAGCTGGGAAACGATGACCCGCTCGGCGCCGTTGATGATAAAGGTACCACTGTCGGTCATGATGGGAAAGTCGCCCATGAAGATGTCCTGCTCCTTGACCTCGCCGGTCTCCTTGTTGAGCAGGCTGGCACGGACGCGCATAGGGGCGGCATAGGTGGCATCCCGCTCCTTGCACTCCTCAATGGTGTACTTGGGCTTATCTTCTAGCCGGTAGTCGATAAAGTCCAGCACAAGGTTGCCTTGGTAGTCGGTGATCGAGGAGATATCCTTGAACACTTCTTTGAGACCTTCATCCAGAAACCACCGGTAGGAATTCTTCTGGACTTCGATCAGGTTGGGCATGTCCAGCACTTCATTGATGCGGGAAAAACTCATGCGAGTGTTTTTTCCCAGCTTCACGGGCTTAACATTCACCATAGGCTCACTCACTCCATTCATCTAAATAACGCTCGGCTTCCTGGCACTTTTGTCGGATTTCCTTGGCTGTTTTGTCAAAAAAATCGTCGAAATATTTGATGAACCTGCCCCAAATTGTTTGGGAAAAGTCACAAATAGCCATTATGATACAGTATAATATTATAGTACAGCCCGTCCGGCCTGTCAATGGTTTTTTCAAATTCTGGGTAGTTTTTTAGCTTATCACATTTTGTACCGGTTGAAAAGGGGGATTGGCTGGTTTGGGAAATTTTTTCTTCCCTGCCGGGACGGGCCCTTTGCAGCAAAAACGAGGGGAGCGGCGGCTCCCCTCGTTTCTCGTTTTTTTCTATAATAAATAAGGTATCTTGGTTGCCGCCCCGGTCTACGCCTTCTCCAGGGCCTGGGCCAGGTCGGCGATGATGTCGTCCACATGCTCCAGCCCCACCGACAGGCGCACCAGGCCGGGCGTGATGCCGGCGGCCAGAATCTGCTCGTCGGTCAGCTGGCGGTGGGTGGTGGTGGCGGGATGGAGGACCATGGTGCGGGCATCCGCCACATGGACGGCCAGCATGGCCAGCTTCAGGTTGTCGATAAACCGGGCTGCCTGCTCCCGGCCCCCCTTGAGGGAGAAGGAGATCACGCCGCTGCATCCCTTGGGCAGATACTTCTTGGCCAGTTCCCTGTAGGGGTTGCCCTCCAGGGTGGGGTAGTTCACCCCTTCCACCTTCTCACAGGTGGTGAGGAACCGGGCGATCGCTTCCGCGTTCCGGCAATGGCGCTCCATCCGCAGGGGGAGGGTCTCCAGGCCCAGATTCAGCAGGAAGGCATCCTGGGCGGTGGGATAGGCGCCGAAATCCCGCATCAGCTGCACCCGCGCCTTGGTGATGTAGGCCGAAGAGCCAAACTGCTGGGTATAGGTGACGCCGTGGTAGGAGGGGTCCGGCTGGGTGAGGCAGTCGTAGCCGCCGGCGGCCCAGTCGAAGTTGCCGCTGTCCACAATCACGCCGCCCAGCTGGATGCTGTGGCCGTCCATGTACTTGGTGGTGGAGTGGATGATCAGGTCCGCCCCATGCTCGAAGGGCCGGCAGAGGATGGGGGTGGCAAAGGTGTTGTCCACCAGGAGAGGCACCTTGTTCCGATGGGCCACCCGGGCCAGCTTCTCAATGTCCAGCACCGCAATGGCGGGGTTGGCGATGGTCTCGCCATAGACCAGCCGGGTGTTGGGCCGGAAGGCCTTCTGAATCTCCTCCTCCGAGGCATCCGCATCCACAAAGGTGCAGTCGATGCCCAGGCGCTTGAGGGTCACGGCAAAGAGGTTGACCGTTCCCCCATAGATGGCGGCGGCGCTGACAATGTGGTCTCCGGCGTTCAGGATGTTCAGCACGGCGATCAGGATGGCCGCCTGGCCGGAGGAGGTGCAGAGGGCGCCGACGCCGCCTTCCAGAGCGGCAATCTTTTTTTCCACCGCCTGAACGGTGGGGTTTGCCATCCGGGAATAGGTGCAGCCCTCCTCCTGCAGGTCAAAAAGCTTCCCCACATGGGCGGTGGAGTCGTACTTGTAGGTGGTCGCCTGGTAGATGGGCAGGACGGTGGGCTCCCCGTTCTTGGGGGTGTAGCCTTCGTGGAGACACTGGGTTTCAATTCGCATGGATCGTTTCCTCCTTTGATGTTTCCAAAACCGGCGCGACAGTGACCAAGCAACGAAAAAGCCCCGTCTTCAAACAATTCTGCTTGAAGACGGGGCACTGCACCCGTGTTACCACTTCAATTCGCCGGCTCCTCACGAAGACCGGCCTCGTCAGGTACGCCGGCTGCCCGGGATACCCTACCGCTATATCAGGCGGAACCTGTCGCGCCCTAAAAGGAACCTCCCCCTCTCGAACGCGCCGCTCGGGAGCCATCTTCAACAAGTCCTGACCCGCCTCTTTTCACCACCCGAGGCTCTCTGAAGGGCTGGTTGCCTGTCTACTCTCTCCGTCCTTGCGTTGCACTGTGTTTTGGTATGGCGACATCATAGCACGCTCAAAGAGAATTGTCAACCCCTTTTTTCTTTTCCCCCACAAGAAATCGGGCCCTCGCCCTCCCCCCTTCCGGGGAACATTTCTCTTTCTATGGGGATGTTTCCCCTTTTCCAGGCCGGGAACTATCTTCCGATTTCCGGCTCCTTTTTCCCTTCCCGCTGGCATCCCCTTCCCCCCTATGGTATAATGGCTGTACAGCTTCTGGGGGGCAGCGGCCCTTTTGTCCGGCTGCTGCCCGGGGAGAATCTCCCTCCAGAAGACATCTTTCACCAGGAGGCGACAATCATCATGGATGCATGGGATTTGATTGAAACACGCAAGGACCAGCTGGTGGCGGATACCGCCGCCTTTCTTCGGATTCCCAGCCTGCGGGCCGATCCCCAGCCGGGGATGCCCTACGGCCCGGGAATTGCCCAGGCTCTGGACTATTTTCTGAATCTTGCAAAGGAAATGGGCTTTGCCGTGAAAAACGGGGACGGGCACTATGGCGCCGTAGACTTTGGGAACAGCGAGGAGTATGTGGCGGTGCTGGCCCATCTGGACGTGGTGCCCACCGGTTCCGGCTGGGATCGGGACCCCTTCGGCGGGATCGTGGAGGACGGCCGTCTGTACGGCCGCGGCGCCATCGACGACAAGGGGCCGGCCATGGCGGTTCTGCACGCCATGAAGGCCCTCAAGGACAGCGGATTCGTCCCCGCCAAGCGGATTCGGCTGGTGGTCGGCTGCGACGAGGAGATGGACTGGGGCTGCATGGCCCATTACACGGCCTGCGAATCCCTCCCCCTCTGCGGCTTTACACCGGATGCCAACTATCCCCTGATCTACGCCGAAAAGGGGATCTCCTCCTTCCGACTGCTGGGGGAGCGGCAGGAAAGCTCTCCCCTCTTCCAGCTGGTTTCCCTCCAGGGAGGAGAGGCGGTCAATGTGGTGTGCAGCCTCTGCCAGGCGGTCCTCCGGCCGGCAGAGGGCCAGCGGGTAACCCTCCTCACCGCCGTCCAGGAGGAGATGGAGCGGTTTGGCGAGATGGCCCAGGTGGAGGAGAGGGACGGCCTTCTGCAGCTGACGGTCCAGGGTATCCCCGCCCACGGCAGCACCCCGGAAAAGGGGAAGAACGCCGCCTCCGCCCTGATGGAGATCCTGGGCGGCCTGTACCGCCGCAGCGGCGGCTACAGCGCCCTGGTGGACTTCTACAACAACACCCTCCAAGGGGAGACCGAGGGCCGCGGCCTGGGGATTGCTTTCCAGGACGAGGCTTCCGGCAGCCTCAGCTGCAACGTGGGGATCATCCGGGCGGCATACGACCAGTCGCCCCAGGAGGAGATCCGCATCGACGTCCGCTCCCCTGTCACCATGCCCTACGAGGAGCTGTGCCGCCGGCTGGGGGAGACCTGCGCCCGCTACCACCGGCGGTGGGAGCTTCTCTCCCACAAGGACCCCATCTGTACCGACCCCAACAGCCCCCTGGCCCAGACCCTGATGGCGGTCTACCGGGAGGAAACCGGGTGCATGGACAGCCAGCCCATTGCCATCGGCGGGGGAACCTACGCCCGGGCCATGCCCAACATCGTCGCGTTCGGTCCCCTCTTTGAAGGGGAGGAGGAGCTGGCCCACCAGAAAAACGAGTTTATCTCCCTCGATTCCCTGGTGAAAAACTGCCGGATCGCTGCCAAGGCGCTGATGCGCCTCGCCCAGTGAGGGCCGGGATGCCTCCCTTCGCCGCAGGGATCGACCTGGGGGGAACCAACATTGCCGCCGGCGTGGCGGACCTTGCCAGCAGCCGCCTGGTGTCCACCGTCTCCCGCCCCACCGGCCGCGGCCGCCCGTGGGAGGCCATTGCCCGGGACATGGCGGCCGCCGTCCGGGAAGCCGCCGCTGCCGCCGGCCTGGACCCCGGCCAGCTGGCGGGGGTGGGGGTGGGGATCCCCGGCACCTGTGACCAGCGGGGAACCGCCCTCTATGTAACCAATCTGGGCTGGACCAGCCTGCCTCTCGGGCCTTTCCTGTCCCGGGAGCTGGGGCTGCCGGTCCGCCTGTCCAACGACGCCAACTGCGCTGTTCTGGCGGAAGGGGCCGCCGGGGCGGCCGTGGGGTACAGGGACGTGGCCATGGTGACCATCGGCACCGGCCTGGGCAGCGGCTTTCTCATCGGCGGCCGCCTCTTTGAAGGAGGTTGGGGCGCCGGCGCCGAGATGGGCCATATGGTGATCCGCAGCGGAGAGGGCCCGGTCTGCAACTGTGGCCGGCAGGGCTGCTGGGAGGTCTTTGCCTCCGCCACCGCCCTCATCCGGCAGACCCGGGAGGCTGCCGAGGCCAATCCCCATTCCCTGCTGTGGCAGCAGTGGGGCGGGAAGCTGGACCAAATCGACGGCCGTACCGCCTTTGACGCAGCCGCCCAGGGCGATCCGGTTGCCCGACAGGTGGTGGACCGGTATCTCTGGTACCTGGGGGAGGGGCTGGTGAGCCTGGTAAACATCTTTCGCCCCCAGATCCTCCTGCTGGGTGGCGGGGTATCCGCCCAGGGGGAAGCCCTGCTGGCCCCTCTTCGCCGCCGGCTGGCGGAGGACTGCTACGCAGGAAGCCTGGTGCCGATCCCCCGGCTGGCCGTCGCCGCCTTGGGCAACGACGCCGGCATCCTGGGGGCCGCTCTTCTCCTAAATCCACAGTCCACTGTCTTGTAAATGCCGAAGGCTCCCTCATGGAGGGAGCCTTCTCATTTTTGGGGGAACTTTTCCCCGGGATCAGGCCGCGGCCGGAGCGCTTTCCGCCGCCAGCTGCCGGTCGATGTAGTCGTCCACATGGCGCTCCACCACAAAGAAGGGGGCCGTGCCGCACTCCAAAATGGCCTCGTGGAACCCTTGGTTGGTAAACCGGTCCCCCAGCGCCTCCTGGGCCTTTTCCCGCAGGTCGGCAAACTGATAGTACCCCACATAGTAGGAATGGAAGGTGCAGGGATTGGCCTGGAGCTGCCGGTACTGGAGCGCCAAATCCTCCGGCGCCATGGCCAGACCCATCTCCTCCAGAAAGGTGCCGAAATCCGCCTGGCTCCACCCGTCGTAGTGGATCCCCATATCCGCCAGGAGGATGATGCAGTAGGTGGCCAGCTCGTTCTCCCGGTACGCCTCCAGCAGCATCGGGTCGATTCCTTCCAGATAGTCCATCGCCTGGTACTGGGCATAGACGGCATACCCCTCCGTGTAGGCGCTCTCGTTTACCAGCACCTTCCGATAGGGGGAATCCAGGTTCTCGTAAAGATAGGCAAACTGGTACATATGGCCGGGGAAGCCCTCATGGGCCACCGTGCTGTACACGTCGATGGAGGACACATCCCCCGTGAGAGGGTTGACCCGCAGCTGCTGGACCTGGTCCCCGTCCAGGGCCGGCGTCCAGAAGTAGGCCGCCACACCGGTGGAGGAGGCGATCTCCTCGTTGACCTGGGTGATGTTGTACCGCAGATCGCTCACCGGGGGGAAGTCCTCCGCAAAGGCCCCCTGGATGTGATCCAGAATCTCCTGGTAGCTGGCAAAGCCGGTGCCGGGCAGCTCCCCCATGAGCAGGGGCAAAACCGCCTCCGTATTGGTCATGATGATCTCATCCAGCCGCTGGAGATGCCCCTCCAGCTTCTCCACCAGCATGGCCCGCACCTCTTCCACCGACAGATCCGCCCCGATGTTCTGCTGGAGCAGCAGCTGGTAGTAGTCCCGGCCATCGGGGAAATGGGCCAGGCCCTCCTCGTTGTTGGTCCCGTTTTCCTGGATCTGGGCCATGGCATCCCGCACCTCCTGATAGGCGGGCAGGAAGGAGGAGACAAACGCCTCCCGCACCTGAGACCGGTACTGGCCGGCCTCCTCCTCGGGGAGGCCCAGCTTGTGGATATTCTCATAGATGGCGGCCAGGACGGCGCTCTCCTCTCCTGCCTCCAGGATGCCGTCGCAGTAGTCGATCACCGCCTGGGTATCCAGCATCAGCAGCCCCTGCTCCTCCTGCTCCCGGGTAAAGGCCAGGGCGCTGTCAAAGTAGGGCCTGGTGTCCTCCAGCAGGGTGATAAAGTCTTCCACGTCCTCCCCCTGGCGGAACTCCCAGTCGGCAAAGAGGGTGGGCAGCTGGTAATGGATGCCCGACACGCTGGCAAAGGGAGAACCATAGTAATCAAACCGCTCCTCCGCCAGGGCGAGGGTCAGCCGGGCCTCGTAGTCATAGATGTCGTAGGTTTCCTGCTGGGAAGGGGTCAGCGTTTCCCGGTCGAACTGCTGAAACCGCTGGTAGGTGTCCTCCATCTCCTTCCGGTAGGAATCCATATCCTCATCCAGCCTGGCCCCCAGGGTCACCTCCACCTGGTCCATGTCCACGCCGAAGGAGGCCGGATCCTCCATATACCGGTAGGCGGAGATATAGTCGCTCTCCATCGTCTCCACAAATTCCCGCTGGATAAACTGGTCAAAATCCTCGCTGGTGTTTCCCTGGCAGCCGGCCAGGGAAACCAGGGACAGAACGGCCAGGGCGGCGGCCCACAACCTTCTAGTTTGTTTTGTCACCTGCTGTCTCCTCCTTCTCCGTTTGGGGTGGCTCTGTCTTGCCCATTGTATCATATATGCACCAAGCTGTCATCCCATCTCTCCCGGGGCGGAAAATCTCCCCCCGCCGGGGAGTGCCTCTTCCCCCGCTCTTGCCTTGGGCGGCAGATCATGGTAGTATGAAGTTACACCCATGACAGGAGGATTCGCCATGAAACAAGCAATTGGGGCAGCCCTTTTGGCGGCGGCCCTTCTTCTATCCGGCTGCAACGGGCAGCGGCAGCCCCCGCAGCGATCTTCCTCCCCGTCTTCGGAGGCTTCCGCTCCCGGGGAGGAGGCCTCCCTCGCCGGAGAGGAAACGCCAGACCAGGCCGAAGGAGCCTCAACCCCTCCGGAACAGGAAGACCCCTCCCTCCCCCTGTCCGAGGAGGAGCGGACGGCGCTGAGAGAATCCGCCCTCGTCTTTGCCCAGTGGTTTGCCAGCCCTTTCTCCGCCCCGGAAGAGCTGGACCAGGAGCAGGTGGGCCGGTACGCCCTCTTTCACCTGGCCACCGGGCCGATGGCGGACCAGTTTGAAACCGACGAATCGGGGTTTCCCTACATCCCCAAGGCCCTGGTCCAGGCCTATGTGCAGGACCATTTCGCCATTACAAACTACCAGTACCCCCTCCGGGAGGACCCCCGGTATGTCATCCTGCCCCAGTATGACGCCGAGCGGGACGCCTACCGGTTTTCGGCCGCCCAGGACGGCCCCTCGGTACAGGCCACCATCGTGGGGGAGGAGATCGACGGGGACGGGGCGGTGTACACCATCCGGCTGGACACCCCTCATATAGAAACCGGCCAGGTGCTGGAAACGGCCACCCTGGAATATGCCTTCGCCCTCCTTCCCAAGGAGGAGGGCATCGTCCTCCAGGCCCGCTCCGCCTCCCTGCTGTCCCATTGACCCCCCCTACCAACAACGCCCCCGGCGGCTGCCGGGGGCGTTCTGGTTACGGTGGAAACCTACTTGAGGAAGCCGGAGATGATCTGCTCCTCCGCTTCTTCCTTGGTAAGGCCCAGGGTGCAGAGCTTCAGAATCTGCTCCCCGGCAATCTTGCCGATGGCCGCCTCGTGGATGAGGGCGGCGTCGATGTTGGAGGCCTCCAGGGCGGGAGAGGCGTTGACCCGCCCCTCGTCGGCCAGGATGGCATCGCACTCCGAATGGCCGGTGCACCGGTTCTCCCCCCGGATCCAGGAACGGAACTCCTGGTAGGAGTGGCCCTTGGCCACCGAACGGGAAACCAGGTCGCAGGCGGAATCCTCCCCCTTGAGGAGAACGTCAAAATCGGTGATGGCCTGTTCCTCCCCGTTGGTCATGATCCGCTCCCGCACCACCAGGCGGGCCCGGTCGGCCAGGGTGGCGGTGGTCTTCCGGTCGGAATGGTCCACCCCCCGCAGCTGGACGGTGTCCATCTCCATCACCGCGTCTTCCGCCAGGGTGATGGCCGTCACCGGGTCGATCTTCTTGGCGCCCTTGCCGCTGCCGGTGGCGATGTGCTTCTCTTTGTACACCACATGGGCGCCCTTCTCCAGGAAGAACTGGTGGACGCCGTTGTGCCGCGCCTCCGAATCGTCGTCGCTGTGGACGCCGCAGCCGGCGACCACCACCACATCGGCCCCTTCGCCGATGTAAAAGTCGTTGAAGACCAGGTCGTCCAGGTCGCCGTGGGTCACGCAGGCGGGGATGTAAACCGTCTCCCCCTTGGTGCCGGGCTTGACCACAATGTCGATGCCCGGCTTGTCGGTCTTGGATGTAATGGTGATGTTGGCGGAGTTCTGGCGGCCGGCACACTGGCCGTCCTCCCGGATGTTAAAGGCCCCGGAAAAGGCGCCCTGAAAATCGGACACCATCCGCAGCAGTTCCTCGGTAATCTTGTTCATACGCGCGCCTCCTCTCGGCCCAGCGGGCAGCGGGCCTGCTTCTCATCTGCCAGCAGCATGGGCAGCACCTCCCGGCGGGGGCCGGCGGTGCGCACCCGCCCGTCGGCAATGACCACAATCTCATCGGCGATGGTAAGGATCCGCTCCTGATGAGAGATGATCAGCAGGGTGCCGGCACACTGGCTGCGCAGCTCCTGGAAGGTTTCCACCAGCCGGGCAAAGCTCCACAGATCGATGCCCGCCTCCGGCTCGTCAAAGATGGAAAGCTTGGCATTGCGGGCCAGCACCGAGGCAATCTCGATCCGCTTGATCTCCCCGCCGGAGAGGCCGGCGTTCAGCTCCCGGTCCACATATTCCCCGGCACACAGGCCCACCTTGCCCAGAAGGCCGCACAGTTCTTCTTCCCCCAGCTTCTTGCCGGCGGCCAGCTCCAGCAGGTCCCGGACCGACAGCCCCTTAAACCGCACCGGCTGCTGGAACGCATAGGCAATTCCTTTCCGGGCACGCTGGGTAATATCCAGAGAGGTGATGTCCTCCCCTTCAAAGAAAATCCGGCCGCTGCTGGGGGTCACCAGGCCGGCAATCAGCTTGGCCAGGGTAGTCTTGCCGCCCCCGTTGGGGCCGGTAACCACCACCAGCTTTCCCTCCTTGAGGGTGAAATCGATGTCCTTGATGATCCCTTCCCCATCCGGCGCGTCCCACACCAGGTGTTCCAATCTCAGCATAATTTCCACTTCCTTATGTTGGTCATTTCGGCTGCGGAAGAGGAAATCCCTTCCGCGGCAAAATGGAAAATCTCCCGCTACAATAGTATACTAATGTGGTATTTTTGTCAAGTACCCGGCTATTTTTTCTCCATTCACAAATTTGCCACATTTTTGTGTTCAATTTATGCTATAATTATAGTTATTATTTCTCGTTTTATAGATTGACTATCTAAATTTCTTTGCAAAAGGAGGTATCGTCATGGCGAGTAACCCCGATTATTGCGCCATTACACCGGAAATCGTCGCTCTCTCCCAGCTGGCGCAGAAGAACAACCAGATCAACCCTCAGGATTATATCACCTACGACGTAAAGCGGGGGCTGCGGGATCTGAACGGCAAAGGCGTGGTCGCCGGCCTCACCGAGATTTCGGACATCCAGTCCTTCCGCACCGAGAACGGCCAGCGGATTCCCTGCGAGGGAAAGCTGTATTACCGGGGCTATGACATCGAGGACCTGGTGGCCCACTCCCTGGAGGAAAAGCGATTCGGCTTTGAAGAGGCCGCTTACCTCTTAATGTTCGGCCAGCTGCCCACCAGGCAGGAGCTGGAAGACTTCTGCCGGCAGATCAGCTCCTACCGCACCCTGCCCACCAACTTTGTGCGGGATGTGATTATGAAGGCCCCCACCGGGGACATGATGAACAGCCTCTCCCGCAGCATCCTCACCCTTGCCTCCTACGACGACCGGGCTGCGGACATCTCCCTCCCCAACGTCACCCGCCAGTGCATGCAGTTGCTGGCCACCTTCCCCCTGCTGGCCGTCTACGGCTACCAGGCATACAACTACCGGGAAGGCAACAGCCTCTTCATCCACGCCCCTCAGCCCAACCTTTCTACTGCGGAGAATCTGCTCACCCTCCTGCGGGCCGACTCCAAGTACAGCTTCTGGGAGGCCCACATCCTGGACATCTGCCTCATGCTCCACGCCGAGCACGGCGGCGGCAACAACTCCACCTTCACCACCCACGT
>CAJFPC010000002.1 GCA_904398325.1 Candidatus Neoruminococcus faecicola
AAGAAATTTCAAGGGCTGCTTAATTCTAAACAGCTAAATGTTGTTCAATTTTCAAGGTCCTTCCCTGAGCTTCCGCTCCGGGCTTTCCGCTCCCCTCGGGGTCAGCCCCGCCGGACAGCTTATTTATATTAACACATCCTTTTTGGACTGTCAAGGGTTTTTCTCAAAAAAATTTCCCTGATTTTCTTCCGGCTCTTTTTCCGGGGCAAACATCCCTTTGCTGACCCATCTGCCGATCAGATAGCTGGCCGCATAAAGCCCCGTTCCGCCGATCAGCCACGCCGCAAACTCCAGTTCCATCTCCTGGCTTCCCCCTCTGTGTTTTTCTTTATCCTATCCTTTTTGCTGTCAACAGGTTCCAGTTTTTTGGAATTTAAGAAATTATTTACACTTTTTTCGGCGGGAAAGATTTCTTTCGACAGCCGGCTGTGCTACACTTATTTTAACTATTGGATTTTTGCAGTAAGGATGATGCATATGATCAAAGTGGAGGGCCTGACCAAATATTTCGGCCCCCGCCCGGCGGTGGAAGGGGTCAGCTTCTCCCTCTCGCCCGGGGAGGCGGCGGGCTTTCTGGGGCCCAACGGCGCCGGCAAAACCACCACCATGAACCTGATGACCGGCTGCCTTGTGCCGGATGCGGGCACCGTGACGGTGGAGGGTATTGACCTGGCCGCCCATCCCGGCAAGGCCAAGCGCCATATCGGCTACCTGCCGGAGCAGCCGCCCCTCTATCAGGATATGACGGTGGAGGAATATCTCACCTTTGCCGCCGCGCTCAAGCGCATCCCCGCCGCCCAGCGCAGCGCCCAGATCGACAAGGCCCTGGGCGACGCCGCGGTCTCCGGGGTGCGCGGCCGGCTCATCGCCAACCTCTCCAAAGGGTACAAGCAGCGGGTGGGGCTGGCTCAGGCGCTGCTGGGGGAGCCGGAGATCCTGATTCTGGACGAGCCCACCGTGGGGCTGGACCCGGCGCAGATCGTGGAGATCCGCCAGCTGATCGCCGCCCTGGCCTGTGACCGCACGGTGCTGCTCTCCTCCCACATCCTGGCGGAGGTGCAGGCGGTGTGCGGGCGCATCCTGCTGCTGGACGGCGGCCGCCTGGTGGCGGACAGCTCCACCGAGGCGCTGCGGGGCAAGGTGGGCAGCGGCGCCCTGGAGCTGGTGGTGCCCCGTGAGCACGGCGCCGCCCTGCGGGAGGTGCTGCGCCATGTGCCGGGGCTCTCGGCCATGACCACCCAGCCGGGGGAGGCGGTGTATACCGCCCGCTTCCAGTTTGAGGGGGAGCTGCCCGGGCGGGCGGCCATCAGCCAGGCCCTTTCGGCGGCGGGCATCCCCATCCTGGAGCTGAAAAGCCGGCAGGATTCCCTGGAGGACGTATTCCTCGCCCTGACCGGCGCACAGAAGGAGGCGAAAGCATGACAGCCATCTTAAAACGGGAGCTGCGGGCTTATTTTACCTCCATGCTGGGGTATTTTTACCTGGCGGCCATCGGGGCCTTTTCGGGGCTTTACTTTTTCACCACCACCCTTATGAGCGATGCGGCGGAGCTTTCCGCGGTGTTCAGCGGGCTGTTCACGGTGGTGCTGTTTCTCATCCCGCTGCTCACCATGCGCCTGTTCAGTGAGGAAAGCCGGGGCCGGTCGCTGCCGCTGCTCTATACCGCGCCGGTGGCAAACTGGGAGATGGTGCTGGGCAAATACCTGGGGGCGCTGATCCTCTACAGCCTGGGCATCGCCTTCCCGCTCCTCTTCGGGGTGGTGCTTTCGGTATTCCAGGCGCCCAGCTGGCCGGCCGTGTGGGGCAGCTATCTGGGGCTGTGGCTGGTGGGCGCGGCGCTCATCGCCGTGGGGCTGTATCTTTCCAGCCGGACCCAAAGCCAGCTGATTGCCGGCGTCTGCGGGCTGGCCATCAGCCTGATGGTGCTGCTGCTGGATGCGGTGGCGCTGGTCTTTCCCGAGCCGGTGCGCAGCATCCTGTTTTATCTTTCCTTCTCCGAGCGGATCTATCCCCTGACGCTGGGGCTGTTCCGGCTGGGGGACGCGGTGTACTTTCTTTCCATCGCGGGGTTTTTCCTCTATCTCTGCTGCCGGCGGCTGGCCGCCCGGCGGATGCTGTAAGGGGGTGCCGGCATGAAACAGCGTTCAAAACGCCTCGGCGGCGCCGCTGTCACGGTGCTGCTGGCGGCGGTCCTGATTTTTCTCAACTGCATTTTTGCCCTCTCGGCGGATAACGGCCTCGGGCGGGCGGATCTTTCCCAGGGGCGGCAGTTCACCCTCTCCCAGCAGACGCTGGACTATTTAAAGGAGGACCTGCACCAGTCGGTGGTGATCTATGTGATGGACGACCGCCAGACCTATCGGGACAGCGGCAACTATTTCTACCAGGCGGACGCCCTGCTGCAGGAATATGCCCGGCAGAGCTCCCTGGTCTCGGTGCAGTACCTGGATCTCAGCGAAACGCCCGACCTGGCGGCGCTCTTCCCGGATCTTTCCCTCTCGGTGGGGGATATTGTGGTGCAGGCGGGGGGCGAATACCGCCATCTGCCCGCCACCCTCTATTTCAACACCTACACGGTGGGCTACGGCGGGCAGCAGATGGTGCTCTCCTCCCGGGTGGAGGAGATGGTCACCACCGCCATCCTGGACCTGGTCAGCGAGGAGACGGTCACCGCCGCCTTCGCCGGGGACGAAAGCCTCTACGGCCCCCTGTATGACCTGATGGACCAGAACGGCTACCAGGTCTCAGAGGTGCAGCTGGACGCCCTGTCGGGGGATTACAGCTGCCGGATCCTGATCCTGGCGGCGGGGGAAGAAGATTTTTCCGCCGCAGAGATGGAAAACCTCGCGGATTTTTTGTATAATAATGGCAGCTACGGCCGGCAGGTGATCCTGCTGGACGGCCCCCACTCGGCCGAGACCCCCAACCTGGACGCCTTTTTGAACCAGTGGGGCGTTTATCCCCAGGCGGGCATCGTCACCGAGCGCAACTCCATGATGATGGTCAACGAGAATCCCTATTATATTGTGGCCGACTCGGCGGACAGCGCCCTCGCCGCCTCCACGGCGGCGCGCTCGGAGCCGGTGGTCTTCCCCCTGGCGCGGCCGGTGACGGTCAAGAGCGCCGAGGGCCTCACGGTGGAAACCATGTACGCCTTCACGGCGGACAGCTATCTCTCCACCGGCGCCGAGGATACCGGCGCCGACGCCCAGGATGGGCCCTTCCCCGCGCTGGTAGCCTCCTCCACCCAGGGGGAGAACCCCTCCCGGCTGATCTATTGCACCTCGTCGGTGGCGGCCAGCCAGAGTATCCTGGATTCGGGCAGCTTTGCCAACCGCTACCTGTTTTTGGAGCTGGGGCAGCGCCTGACGGATAAGCAGAATTATGTGGACCTGCTGCCCCGGGTGTTTGAAATCAACCCCATCGGCATCGGCTATGTGCCCACGGTGGTGCTGGGGGCGATCCTCACGGCGGTGGTGCCGCTGGCCATTCTGGGCTTTGGGCTGATCGTCTGGATGGGCCGACGCCGGCTGTGAGACGGGTATCGGATTAGTCCTGATTGTAATATAGTGGTTTATGATTACAAAACCTCCGCTTTTCCGTCTGAGGTTCCCGGAGAAATTCTCCTATTTGTAGTATTTTGATGAAATATTGCATTTCTGTGGGATTCGGAATGGCTGGCCAAGGTTCCGGCGGGCAGGGCTGCCCCTCGGAGCGTCCCCTCCAACCTGATCGGCTTCGGCCGTATCGAGATTTACTTTTGGTAAAATCTCTGATAATTATTACGCCCTTCCCCCCGGCGGGCTGGGTAACAAGCGGCGGCGCGGGCAAGCCACGCCGAAAACCGCTCCCTTCCCACCGGCGGGCGGAAGTGAACAAGCGGCGGCGGCAAGGGGCGGGCTCTGCTAAAAAGCACTCCCCTGCCCCGACAGCAAGCGCAGGGCAAAGGCACTGCGGCGGCAGGCCCAATACGCCCCACCGGCGGACGCGGGCATATTAAAATTTACTTTCGGTAGAATCTCTGATAATTATTACACCCTTCCCCCCGCGGGCAGGGGTGAATAAGCGGCAGCG
>CAJFPC010000003.1 GCA_904398325.1 Candidatus Neoruminococcus faecicola
AGACGGTGGGATTCGAACCCACGTGCCTATCTCTAGACAAAACGATTTCGAGTCGTTCTCGTTACGACCACTTCGATACGTCTCCAATTATGAATGCCATAATAGTATAACAGAATCCGTAGAAAAATACAATTCTTTTTTTCTGCAAATAGTCAGCACGCCCAAATTGCAAGTATGCCATTGGTTTCTTTCATATTCTTTTGCGAAATATGGCGTTTTCCCTTGATTTTCCTTCAAATTTGAAGTAAGATAAATTTGGTTATTTATCAAATTCAGATGCACGATGCAGCTTTTCCATCATGCGAAAGGATGAGAGTATGGCTAACGATATGTTGAGCCGCATCAGCCAGATGATGCCGGATTTTTCCAAAGGGCAGAAGCTGATCGGCCGTTTTATTTTAGACCATTATGACAAAGCCGCCTTTATGACGGCCTCCAAGCTGGGCAAAACCGTCGGCGTCAGCGAATCCACCGTGGTGCGCTTTGCCTCTGAAATCGGCTTTGACGGCTATCCCCAGCTGCAGCGCTCTTTGCAGGAAATGATCCGCAACCGGCTGACCGCCGTCCAGCGCATGGAAATCACCAGCGAGCAGATCGGCCCCTCCGACCTGCTTTCCAAAGTGCTCAACCTGGATATCGAAAAAATCAAGCGCACCCTGGAGGAGACGGATATCAACAGCTTCAACCAGGCGGTAGAATCCATCCTGGGCGCCAAGCGCATCTATATCATCGGCATCCGCAGCGCCTCGGCGCTGGCAGGCTTTTTAAGCTATTATTTCAGCCAGATTTTTGAGGATGTGCGCTATATCAACACCTCCAGCACCAGCGAGGCCTTTGAGCAGATGCGCACCATCGGCCGGGAGGATGTGCTGATCGGCATCACCTTCCCCCGCTATTCCAAGCGGGCGGTTTCTGCAGCGCGCTTCGCCAAGGACAGCGGCGCCAAAGTGGTCGCCATCACCGATTCCATCTCCTCCCCCATCGCGGCTTATTCCGACAGCCTGCTGCTGGCCCGCAGCGATATGGCCTCCTTTGTGGATTCCCTGGTGGCCCCGCTGAGCCTGATCAACGCGCTGATCGTGGCCATCGGCCTGAAACGGCAGGATGAGATCACCAAAATCTACAGCGAACTGGAGCAGATCTGGGACGAATACGACGTCTATGAAAAAGCCAAGGAGCCGGGCCGATGAGCCGGGAGCTGACGGCGGACGCCGCCATCATCGGCGCCGGGGCCGCAGGGCTGCTCTGCGCCGGCACGGCTGCCCGCCGGGGCAGGCGGATTGTGCTGATCGAGCGCAACAGCCGCCCCGCCCGCAAGCTGATGATTACCGGCAAGGGCCGCTGCAACGTCACCAACCACTGCACGGCGGAGGAATTGATCCGCAATACCCGGCATAACGGCAAATTTTTATACAGCGCCGCCAGCGCATTCCCGCCGGAGGAGACCATCCGCCTGTTTGAGGGCCTCGGCGTCCCGCTGAAAACGGAACGGGGCGGCCGGGTCTTCCCTGTATCGGACAAAGCCTGCGACGTGGTGGACGCCCTGGTGGGCTATGCCAAGGCGCCGGGCGTGACGGTGCTCTTTCAGCGCGCGGGGGAAATCCTCACCGAAAACGGCGCCGTCTGCGGCGTAAGGTGCGAAAACACGGTGGTGCGCGCCCCCAGGGTGGTCATCGCCACCGGCGGCCTCAGCTATCCCCTCACCGGCTCGGACGGGGACGGCTATCGTTTCGCCCGGGAGCTGGGCCACACCATCGTGCCCACCCGCCCTTCGCTGGTGCCGCTCATCACCGAAGAGGGCTGGTGCCGGGATCTTATGGGGCTTGCCCTGAAAAACGTGGCGGTCTCCCTCATCAAAAAGCAGAACGGCAAGGTGCTCTTCCGGGAGATCGGCGAGATGCTCTTCACCCATTTCGGCGTGTCGGGGCCGCTGATTCTCACCATCTCTTCCCTGATGGAAGGGGACCCCGCGCAGTATGAAATTTCCATCGACCTGAAGCCGGGCCTGGATCCGGCGCAGCTGGACGCCCGCCTGGTGCGGGATTTTGACCAGAATCTCAACAAGGATTTTCTTAACAGCCTGGGGGCGCTGCTGCCCCGGCGGCTGGTGCCGGTAGCGGTGCGGCTTTCCGGCATTGCGGGGGACCGCAAGGTCAACCAGATCACCCGGGAGGAGCGCACGGCCTTCGCCCGCCTGCTCAAGGGCCTGGTGCTGCACCCTGTCGGCTTTCGCCCGGTAGAGGAGGCCATCGTCACCGCCGGCGGCGTCTCCACCAAGGAGGTGGACCCCCGCACCATGCAGTCCAAGCTGATACCGGGGCTGTTTTTCGCCGGGGAAGTGCTGGATCTGGACGGCTACACCGGCGGCTATAATCTGCAAATCGCCTTCTGCACCGGCTATCTGGCGGCGCAGAATCTGTAAAAGGGAGCATCACATATGATCGCAATTGCCATCGACGGGCCGGCAGGCGCCGGCAAAAGCACCATCGCCAAGCATCTGGCCAGGGTGCTGGAATATATTTATGTGGATACCGGCGCGCTGTACCGGGCCATCGGCTGGTACGCCCTCAGCCAGGGGGAAAAAAGCGACGACGAAGCGGCCGTCACCGCCCTGCTGCCCCGGCTGCAGGTGGAGCTGCACTATCAAAACGGGGAGCAGCGGGTGCTGGTTTCCGGGGAGGACGTGACGGAAAAAATCCGCACGCCGGAGGTTTCCATGGCGGCCTCTCAGGTATCCGCCATGCCGGCGGTGCGGCAGCATCTCTTTCAGCTGCAGCGGCAGATGGCCCAGGAACATAATGTGGTCATGGATGGCCGCGATATCGGCACGGTAGTGCTGCCCCAGGCGCAGATCAAGATTTTTCTCACCGCCGACGCTGAGGACCGCGCCCGGCGCCGCCATGAGGAGCTGCTCCAGCGGGGCGAAAAGGTCACTTATGACGAAGTGCTCCGCGACATCCGCCAGCGGGACGACAACGACAGCCACCGGGCAGTCGCCCCGTTAAAACAGGCCCCCGACGCCCTGCTGGTGGATACCACCGGCCACACATTAGAACAGTCCATCCAGCGGCTGACCGCCATTGTAAAGGAGAGGTTGGAGCATGTCGTTTTATAGTTTTGCCAGAACCGTCACCGTGCTGGCGGCCAAGCTGTGCTTTCACATCCGCTATGAGGGGCTGGAGCATATCCCCGCCTCCGGCGGCTTCATCCTGGCCTGCAACCACCGCTCCAACACCGACCCGGTGCTGCTGGCCAACCATATCAAGCCCCGGGTGGTGCATTATCTGGCCAAGGCGGAGCTGCAGAAGGGCCCCTTTTTCACCTGGCTGTTCCGCGCCCTGCAGATCATCCCCATCCACCGGGGCACGGGCGACGCCTCTGCTATCGAGAAGGCTATGGATTGCGTGCGCCAGGGGCACATTCTGGGCGTCTTCCCCGAGGGGACCCGCTCGCTGGACGGCAAGCCCCTGCGGCCCAAATCCGGCCTGGCGCTGATCGCCCAGCAGACCGGCGCCGATGTGCTGCCCGCCGCCATCAGCTATGAGGGCGGGCCGAAGCTTCGCTTCCGCAAGAAGATCACAGTGCGCTTCGGCGAAGTCATCCCCAACAGCGCAATGGGCTTCACCGAAGCCAAAAAGCCCTCGGAGCTCAAATATGCCAGCCGCCTGGTGATGGAAAAAATCACCGAAATGATCGAGGGGTGACCTATGGCTGAGATCATCGTCGCCAAAACCGCCGGCTTCTGCTTTGGGGTGGACCGGGCCGTCAAAGAGGTGGAACGCCAGCTGGCCCTGGGCAAAAGGGTGGCCACCCTGGGGGAGATCATCCACAACCCGCATGTGGTGCGCCGCTTTGAAGAAAAAGGCGTCCGGGTGCTGGACCGGGTGGAGGACAACACCGACCGCCGCACGGTGGTCATCCGCTCCCACGGGGTGCCGCGCAGTGTCTACGACCGGCTGGCCGAGCTCGGCATGGATTATGTGGATGCCACCTGCCCTTATGTGGCCAAAATCCACGAGATCGTCTCCCGCTACGGCGAGGATACCACCCTGCTCATCGCCGGAGACGAAACCCACCCGGAAATTGTGGGCATCACCGGCCACTGCAAAACCCGGTATTATGTGTTCCGCACAGCGCAGGACCTGGAAAAATTGTTGAGTTTGCACAGGGAAACTTCTCAAAATCACTGTGTAATGTTGGCTCAAACCACCTTCAACACGTCAGAATGGACAAAAAGTGTCAATTTGGCAAAAAAGGTGTGTACAAACCTTTTGATTTTTGATACAATATGTAAAGCGACAGTCAATCGGCAGACGGAGGCGGCCCATTTGGCGCAGACCTGCGATTTGGTCATCGTGGTCGGCGGCCGCCACAGCTCCAACACCGCCAAACTGTATGAGATCACCAACCAATTGGGTTCCTCCATTCTGGTGGAATCAGCGGCCGAGCTCGGCGGCTACAGTTTTCATGGCGTGCAGAAAGTTGGCATAACTGCCGGAGCCTCTACTCCGGCGTTTATTATTAAGGAGGTACAAACCACAATGAGTGAGATTCTTTCCACCAACGCAAAGAATGAGGATGAAATGAGTTTTGAGGAGATGCTGGAGCAGTCCTTCAAAACTACATATACAAGGGAGAAGGTTACCGGCGTCGTCACCGGCATCAAGCCGAACGAGATTTCTGTCGATATCGGTACCAAGCATGCCGGCTATGTGCCCTTGAGCGAGCTGACCGACGACCCCAACGCCAAGGCGGAGGACCTGGTGCAGGTGGGCGACCAGCTGGATCTGATCGTCATGCGGGTCAACGATGTGGAGGGCACCATGATGCTCTCGAAAAAGCGCCTGGATGCGATTGCCGGCTTTGAGAAGGTCATGAACGCGGTGGATACCGGCGAAGTGCTGGAAGGCACCGTGGTCGAGGTCATCAAGGGCGGCGTGCTGGTACTGACCAACGGCGTGCGGGTGTTCATCCCCGCCTCCCTGGCCACTATGTACCGCAGCGACGATCTCAACGACCTGCTCAAAAAGACCGTCCGCTTCAAGATTCTGGAGGTCAATAAGCAGAGAAGAAGAGCCGTCGGCTCCATCCGCGCCGTGCTGCGGGATGAGAAGAAGGCCGCGGAGGATAAATTCTGGGAGAATGTGGAAGTCGGCCAGAAGTATACCGGCAAGGTCAAATCCCTGACCAGCTATGGCGCCTTTGTGGACCTGGGCGGCGTGGACGGCATGATCCACATCTCCGAGCTGAGCTGGAGCCGCATCAAGCACCCCTCCGAGGTGGTCAAGGTGGGCGACGAGCTCAACGTCTTCATCCGCGACATCGACCCCGAGAAAAAGCGCATCTCCCTGGGCTACAAGACTGAGGAGCAGAACCCCTGGAACATCCTCGCCAAGACCTATCAGGTGGGCGACACTGCCACGGTGCAGATCGTTTCGCTGACCCCCTTCGGCGCCTTTGCCCAGCTGATGCCCGGCATCGACGGCCTGATCCACATCAGCCAGATCGCCAGAGAGCGCATCAACAAGCCTTCCGACGTGCTCAGCGTCGGCCAGGAGGTCAAGGTGAAGATCACCGAGATCGACTACGACAAGAAGCGCATCAGCCTCTCCATCCGTGCCCTGCTGGAGGAAGGCGACGAGGAAGCTGCCGCTGCTATCGCCTCCAAGGAAGAGGAGGCCGCCCCCGCCGAGGCGGAAGCCCCCGCTGCGGAAGAGGCCCCTGCTGAGACCGCTGCGGAATAATCCGTGCCAGCACAGTTTCATAAAAAATCGGGAGATGCATCCGGTGCATCTCCCTTTTTTTGCCTTTACGCCGCCGTGCGCAGATGGCAGGCAGGCGTGGAATCCGTAATGGGCAAAAACCGGTACCCCTCCGCCTTCAGCTGGCGGATCACCAGCCTCACCGCCTCGGCGGTATTCTCCCCGGTGGCGCCGTCATGGAAGAGCGCCACCATCTGCTCCCGCTCCCCGGCAGCATCCAGGATATTCCCCGCCAGACGGCCGGCCGCGGGCGCCGGGGAAACATCATCCCCCGAGACCGCGTTCCAATCGTGATATACAAAGCCCCTGCGGTCCAATTCCTCCCGCAGCTGGGCCATCACCCCGCCAGGGGCCACCGTGTTGTTGCTGCCGCCGGGGAAACGCACGATCCGGCAGCGCTGCCCGGAGGCCTGCAGCACCAGGCGGTAGATCTGCTCCAGATCGGCCAAATAATCCTCCATGCTGCGGTAGATCTCCCCATACCGATGGCTGTAGCTGTGCAGCCCCACCGTATGCCCCGCCTCAGCCTCCTGCCGGATCAGGTCTGCAGCCTCTTCTTCCGTCAGGAGACCCTGGCCGCCGGTGACAAAAAAGGTCGCCTGCACCCCCTCCTCCTCCAGCACCTGCAGAATCTGGCGGGTATACTGGCTGGGCCCGTCGTCAAAGGTCAGATAGCAGACCTTGCCCTCCTGCTGGACCTGACGGGGCCGCCGCGCAAAGTAGAGATCGGGGTAGCGCTCCTGCCCCATGGCGAGAAAGGTCATCGCCGTGTAATGTGCCGCCAGGCCGAGGCAAAGGCCCAGCAGCACAAATACCGCTGCAATCTGCAGCTTCCCCACGCTGAATACCCGGTACATCCTCTCGCCTCCCCTGCCAGTCTATGGCAGCGGCCGGCCCTTTATCCCCCGTCAGGGCAAAAAAATCCCCGCCATCCGGCGGGGATTCCTCATTTCTGATAACCGGCCTCGCGCAGCAGGTCGTTTTTGATGCCCCAGAGCTTGGGGGAAATATCCACATAATAGCGGTGGGGATTCTCAAACCGGGTGACCTCATCCCACAGGTGATCCACCTGCTCCTTGCAGTAGGCCTGGATCTGCCGCAGGGAAGGGCAGTCGTACACACATTCGCCCTTTTGGAAGATGGGCACCAGCAGCTCCTTGGCATAAAAGTCGCTGATGACCTTGCGCTTCCAGGTGGCAATGGGGTCAAAAATCTCCAGCGGGCGGCTGTCGTCCACCGTTTCGTCAAAGGTGGTGATATAGTCGGCCATGGCCTTGCCGTTTTCCCGGCTGTAAAAGCGATAGAGCTTTTTAAAATCCGGCACCGTAATCTTCTCAATACTCTCGCTGACCTTGATCTTCGGCACCAGGCGGCCGCCGCTTTCGATAGCGGCCAGCTTATACACGCCGCCGAACACCGGGGTGGATTTGGAGGTGATCAGGTTTTCCCCCACGCCGAAGCTGGTGATCTGCGCGCCCTGCAGCAGCAGATCCCGGATCAGGTATTCATCCAGCGAATTGGAGGCCACGATGCCCACATCCGGATAACCCGCCTCATCCAGCATCACCCGCGCCCGTTTGGAAAGATAGGCGATATCGCCGCTGTCGATGCGGATGCCCTTGGGCCGGATGCCCCGGGGAGCCAGCACCTCGTCAAATACGCGGATGGCGTTGGGCACGCCGGAATGCAGCACGTTGTAGGTATCCACCAGCAGGGTGCAGCTGTCGGGATAGATCTCGGCGTATTTTTTAAAGGCTTCATACTCGCTGTCAAAGGCCTGCACCCAGCTGTGGGCCATGGTGCCCACGGCGGGCACGGCATAATCCCGGTCCACAATGGCGCAGGCAGTGGCGTCGCAGCCCCCGATGAAGGCAGCCCTGGCGCCCAGAATCGCCGCATCATACCCCTGGGCACGCCGGGAACCGAATTCCATAATGGAGCGCCCCTGGGCAGCGCGCACCATGCGGTTGGCCTTGGTGGCCACCAGGGACTGGTGGTTGATGGTCAGGAGCACCATCGTCTCGATCATCTGCGCCTGAATCACCGGCCCCCGCACCACAACGATCGGCTCGTTGGGGAAGATCGGCGTCCCCTCGGGAACGCTCCACACATCGCAGCTAAATTTAAAATGGGCCAGATAATCCAAAAATTCCTCGCTGAAGGCCCCTTTGCTGCGCAGATATTCGATATCCTGCCGGTCAAAGCGGATGTTTTTCAGATAAACGATCAGCTGCTCCAGCCCGGCGGCAATGGCAAAGCCGCCGTCATCCGGGATTTTGCGGAAAAACATATCGAACACCGCTTCTTTTTCCCCCATGCCGTTGGCAAAATAGCCGCTGGACATGGTCAGCTCATAAAAATCGATGAGCATGGTCAGATTGCGGGTGTCGTTGACGTTGATATTCATGTTGACGTTCCCCTTTTCCCGGCGGATTACTCCGGCCTGGTCTTGATATAGACGGTGATTTCCTGAGTGGCGTGGGTCACCTCTTCAAAATTGCGGTCATAGGCGGTGAAGGTGGCAACACAGGGATAGACCCCCTCCTCCAGCCGGACATCCAGCGCCGCAGTCTCCACCTTATAGTTGGGCTGGATCATGCCGCTGGTATAGATCACCTCGCCGGTGTCGGCCAGCTCGATGGTGACGCCCATATAATTCTGGTTGGTGGCCGGGTTCTCGATATACAAAGTGCCCTTGGCGGTAGCATTCCTGAAATAGGGCTTGACGTTGATGCTGTAGGCGAACACGTCGGATTTTTCCACCCCATCATCCGGGCCGATGCGCTCGGCATCCTCGTCATAAATGCTGCCCGACCCGCTGGAGCTGTCCCCGCCGCCCTGGCTGTTCCCGCTTAGCTGGAAAAAGACCGCCACAGCAATCAGCACCACGGTGACGGCCGCAATCGCGATCATAAAAATCATGGAAAGCCGCCTGTTGGCATCGCTGCCCCGTCTGACTCTCAACGACATCCCCTCTTTCCTCCTAACATGCCAAATCCATCATGATATTTCATTTATTATACACCCCCGCGCCGAAGATGCGCAAGGGGGCGGGCGCTTTTCTTTGCCAGGCCTCACAGGTTGGGGATCTGCCAATCCACCGGCTCCCTGCCCTGGGCCGCGAGAAACTCATTGGCCTTGGAAAAATGCCGGCAGCCGAAAAACCCCCGGGAAGCCGACAGCGGGCTGGGATGCGGCGCGGTGAGGATCAGATGCTGCGGCGCGTCGATCAGGGCGCGCTTTTCCATGGCGTTGCGGCCCCAGAGCAGGAAGACCATCCCCTCCGGCCGGGAATTGAGCAGCTGGATCACCCGGTCGGTAAACTGCTCCCACCCCTTGCCCCGGTGGGAGTTGGCCTGGCCCGCCACCACCGTCAGCACGGTATTGAGCAGCAGCACCCCCTGCTCGGCCCAGGGCATCAGATAGCCGTTGTTGGGGATAAAACAGCCCAGATCCGTCTGCAGCTCCTTATAAATATTCTGCAGCGAAGGCGGCACCTCCACCCCTGGCTGCACCGAAAAAGCCATGCCGTGAGCCTGGCGCGGCCCGTGATAAGGGTCCTGCCCCAGGATGACTACCTTTACCTCCCGCCAGGGCACGGTCTGCAGGGCGGTAAAGATATGATACATATCGGGATACACCGTTTTGGCGGCATATTCCCGCTTTAAAAAGGCCCGCAGCTGCCGGTAATAATCCTTCTCAAACTCGCCGGCCAACAGCTGGTCCCAATCATTGCCGAAGGATACCATGGATCACGCCTCCCTTTCCCGCTGGGGCAGGGCGGATGCCTGCCCGCTGATAACAGCATTATAGCATAAAAGCGTCCGCCGCAAAAGCCCCGCCGTTTGACCGGGCAGGGCTTTTGTGCTACAATAACAGCAGTGTGGATAAGGGCGGCCGCTTTTGCAGCCGCTGCCCTGCCCCGTGTTTCCGGCCGGGGACTTATCAGGCCCTCCTGCCAGCGGGGCCTGATTCTTTTTTGCAAGGAGGCGCCAGTTTATGGCAGACATCACCAGCCAGCTGGGCACAGACAGCATCAAAAAGCTTATGCTGCGGCTTTCCATTCCCACCATCACGGCGCAGCTGATCAACGCCCTCTACAATGTGGTGGACCGCATCTTCATCGGCCATATTCCCGGTATCGGTTCTTATGCCCTGGCAGGCATCGGGCTTGCTTTCCCCATTATTCTTCTGGTTTCCGCTTTCAGCAGCCTGATCGGCATGGGCGGCGCGCCGCTGGCCTCCATCCGGCTGGGGCGCGGCGACCGGGAGGGTGCCGAGCGCCTGATGGGCAACTGCGTGACCGCTTTGCTGGTGATCTCCGCCGTGCTGACCACGGTGTTTTTTATCTACCGGCGGCCGCTGCTGATGCTGTTCGGCGCCAGTGAAAACACCATCGAATACGCGCAATCCTATCTGGGCATCTACCTGCTGGGCACGGTATTTGTGCAGCTGTCGCTGGGGCTCAATTCCTTCATCAATTCCCAGGGCTTCACCAAGATCAGCATGGCCACCGTCACGATCGGTGCAGTGATGAACATCGTCCTGGACGCGGTTTTCATCAATGTGTTCCACTGGGGCGTCGAGGGCGCCGCCCTGGCCACCATCACCTCGCAGGCAGTATCCGCCATCTGGGTGCTGGCGTTTCTCTGCGGCAAAAAGACCGTGCTGAAAATCCACTTAAAGAATCTGCTGCCCCGCCCGTCGCTGATTTTGCCGGTGCTGGGGCTGGGCCTTTCGCCCTTTGTGATGCAGGCCACCGAGAGCCTGCTCAACATTGTGCTCAATTCCTCGCTGCAGCACTACGGCGGGGACGACGCCGTGTTTGCCATGTC
The DNA here is from genome assembly GCA_904398325.1 of Candidatus Neoruminococcus faecicola. Taxonomy (GTDB): domain Bacteria; phylum Bacillota; class Clostridia; order Oscillospirales; family Ruminococcaceae; genus Neoruminococcus; species Neoruminococcus faecicola. The sequence goes on from CAJFPC010000003.1 coordinate 10,598, forward strand.
GCTGTTTTCCAGCGTGATGCAGATGAGCATCATGCCGCTGCAGGGCCTGACCCAGGGCGCTCAGCCCATCACCAGCTACAACTACGGCGCCCGGCAGTTCGGCCGCGTGCGGGAAACCTTCCGCCTGTTGCTCAAATGCTCCCTGACCTTCACCACCGTGCTCTGGCTGCTTATCATGCTGCTGCCGGAGGTGTTCTGCGGCTTCTTCACCAGCGATACCACACGCATCGCCTGGTGCGCGCCCTACCTGCGCATTTATATGGGCGGTATCCTCTGCATGGGGGCGCAGATCGCCTGCCAGCAGACCTTCCTGGCGCTGGGCCAGGCCAAAATCTCGCTGTTTTTGGCGCTCTTCCGCAAGGTGATCCTGCTCATCCCGCTGATCTATCTGCTGGCGCCGCATTTCGGCATTACCGGCATCTTCGCGGCCGAGCCCATCTCGGATGTGACAGCCTCGCTGGTCACCTTCGGCTGCTTTACTTACTACACCCGCAAGGTGCTCTTTTACTCCCACACCCACGCCGGGTCGGATGATGTCATCCACACTTAAAGCAGATTTTACCGGGATATCCAATTCCTTTTCTTTACTTTTTCGAGCAGCCATGCTATAGTGAAAGATGAGACAGGGGGAATATTTTGCTCAACTTATCGCATATCGATAAAGCCTATGGCTCCCATCCGGTGCTGCGGGATCTGAACCTGCAGGTGCCCGCCGGCAGCTGTTTTTGCCTGGCAGGGGCCAACTCCTGCGGGAAGACCACCCTGCTGAGCATTGCCGTCGGCCTGCAAAAGCCGGACCGCGGCCAGGTGACCTGGTCCGGGCGGTATTCCTATGTGCCGCAGCATGGCGCCCTGGCGGAGGATCTCACGGTGCGGGATAACCTGCGCCTGTGGTACGCCGCCTGCGGGCGGGACCCCCGTCAGATGTTTTCCAGCAACTCGGCGGAAGCGCTTTTCGGCCTTTCTCCCCATAAGGGCAAAAGCGTTTCCTCCCTTTCCGGCGGCATGAAAAAGCGCCTTTCCATCGCGGCAGCCCTGCTGGCAGAACCTGACTGCCTGGTGATGGATGAGCCTTTCACCGCCTTGGATTTGGTTGCCAAGCGGGAGATTTCTTCCCTGCTGCGCAAGATTCAGCAGCGGGGGACCACCATCCTGCTTGCCTCGCACGACCCGCACGAAATCGCCTCTCTTTGCGACCATATCGCCGTAATGAGGGACGGAAAGATCGCGCTTTGCCAGCAGCTGAAGGATGCCGACGCAGAACAGATCAGCCGGCTGATTCTCTCGCTGGCCGCGCGGTAAACCATGTTTAGGAGGATCAGTATGAACGAAAACGAAAAGAATCTCTCCGGCGGCGAGACTGCACCCGAGCAGCCCTCCCCCGCGCCGGAAGCTCCGGCCATGAGCGCCGCGGCTGCCCCACAGCCGAAAAAGAGCCGCACCGGCCTGATTGTCGGCGTCATTGTGGTGATTGCCGCCATCGCCGCCGTGTGCATTTATCTGTTTGCTATGGGCGGCGGCGACCCCAAGGAAACGGTGATGGCCGCTTATGACGAGTCCATCTCCGAGAGCGAAGCCGCCAACGAGAAGCTCTATGAGGCCATCCCCGCCCTCAAGGCGATGACCGACCTGTACGGCGCGCCCTATTCCAGCAGCCTGGACGTGACCTTTGAGGGCATGAGCGGCATCGAGGGCGCCGACCTGGTGGGCGCCATGCTGGCCGGTACCGGCATCAGCGGCCAGGTTGATACCGACCCTGCCACCGGCGCATTTTATCTGGACGGCGTGCTGCGCCTGGCCGGGGAGGACTTCCTGGATCTGGCGATGTACCTTTCCAGCGAAGAGATGACCTTCTCCATGCCCAGCCTTTCCAGCGCGGTGCTGGGGCTCAACTTCTCGGAGCTGGAGAACGCCTCCGACAGCGAGGTGCTCGCCTCCCTGGGGCTGACCGCCGAGGATCTTGGTGAGCTGGCCGACGCGATGAAATCTTCCGCTTCTGCCGCTTCCCTCGACTATGACGCCATCATGGGCATGGCCGATGAGATGAACGCCATCATCCGCTCCACCATGGAGGCCGGCACCTTCACCCAGCTGGAGGATCAGTACGACATGGCCGCTATCCAGATGCAGCTGACCGGCGACGCCCTTTCCACCGGCTGCAAGGACCTGCTCCATTATCTCTTTGAAGAAAGCCCGCTGGCCGCTACCTATACCGAGCTGTACGCCAGCACCGGCATGAGCATGGAGGGAATCCTTGCCGAAATGGACGCCGCCCTGGATTCCGAGGAATTTGGGGAGTTTGTGCTGGATGTGGTCTTCTACATTGATGACGGCAGCATCCAGGGCTTTACCATGACCAGCAATCTGGAGGAGCTGACCGCCGATTCCACCTCTCCCATCACCGAGCTGAAGCTGGAGGCCCTGCCGAACAGCGAGGACGGCCTGATCACCTTTGTGCTCGCCGCCCAGCCGGAGGGCTCCAACCCCGTCACCATGACGATGGATATCGCCACCGTGGTGGAGGACAGCCGCCAGATGGCCGATCTGGATATGAATATCGATATGGGCGAAGACATGGGTGTGATGAACTTCAGCATGATGGTGGATATGGACGCCAATGCGGAAAATAACCTGGTGGGCGATCTTGCCATCAGCGTGGAGGATGCCTACACCAACGTGACCCTGGGCGCCAACTGGGCCGGCAATATGGCCATGGAGGGCGACGCCGCCGTAGTGGATCTGCCCCAGCTGGC
>CAJFPC010000004.1 GCA_904398325.1 Candidatus Neoruminococcus faecicola
CAGGGCGGGGTGGCTGCGGCCCTAAAGGCCCCCGGCAGGGGGCCTTTTTCTTCCCGGCAGGATAGGGGAGCGCGTCCCAAAGCCTCCGGCGCTTTTTATTCACCCCGGAGGCCTAAGAGAAAAAGCCCGCAGGGAAAGGAAAATCCTGCCAGAAAAGGAAAGAAAATCCCTTAAAAAAGCCAAAAAAGCCCTTTACCTTGTGCGAAAATTCAGCTATAATAGCAAGTAAGAATAGGAGGATTGGTTATGAAAAAATGGATCGCGGCGCTGACAGCCTCAGCGCTGGGGCTTTCTTCCATGGCGACGGCGCAGGCCCTGCCGGATTTTGAGTTCCAGGGCCTTAACGGCGGCGAGCAGGTCACCGTGGGCCAGGAGTACACCTACCGGATGTTCAACACCGATTCCAGCGGCTCTGTGACCAGCGACGAGCGGTCGGATTACCGGTTTTCCATCAAGGTCACCGAGGGCAAAAACTACGTCAAGACGCTCAAGCTTTCCGCTTTGGATACGGATTATTACTATCTGGTCTTTGAGGCCAGCGATACCTACAATTACCGCTCCCCCAAGGACGTGGTCTTTGAGATCACCTGCACCAACAAGGATGATTCCGACGACGAGGTGACCAACGAGTTCAGCTTCACCGTGGGTGATTTTGCCGATACCACCATCACCTCCACCCCCTGCGAAATCAACAACGAGGATAAGGTGGTTTCCTTCTCCAAGCGCAACGACCGCTACGATATCACGGTGGAAAACGTGGTGCAGTTCAAGCTCTACCCGGAGAATAAGACTTACAACTTCAACGTCAGCGAGAACCCGGATGACGACATCATCGACGCCAACCCGGATGCCCAGCTGTATTTCTGGAATTTCACCGCGGACCCCGACCTGCACATGAATACCGTCGTCTACTTTGAGAAGCTGGACGACGACATGCGCTATATTTATGAGATCGAGAACGACGGCACCCTCACCGATCTGGAGGCCACCCGTTCCGGCGATACCTTCCGCTTCACCACGGACCACCTGGGCTTCTATGTCCAGAGCGACGAGCGCCTGACGGATGCCTCCTCCAGCAGCGATGACGAGGAGGAAGAAGAGGAAGAGGAGGAAGAGACCACCTCCCGCCCGAATCCTTCCACCAGCGGGTCCAACAGCTCCAGTTCTGGTTCCGGCTCTAGCTCCAGCTCCAGTTCCGGCAGCGGGTCCTCCTCCGGCACGACCACCGGCGGCGGCCGCGTGAATCCGGAGACCGGCGCTTCGGCGGCACCGGCAGTGGCGGCGGCTGCCATGCTGACGGCGGGCGCAGCAGCCCTGCTGGCGAGAAAGCGCAGATAACATCCCATCCGATTTTTAAAAGCCTGCCCTGGCGGCGGGCTTTTTTCTTTGGGGAAAACCGCTGCTGGGGAAATTTTTGACAGGCCGGCTGCAGCGGCGCTGGCAAAAGAACAGGGAAGTGTTGACAAGGAAGGATTTTTGCCAAATTCCACAAAATATTTCGATAAAAGCTGGCATATTCACACAGAAACTGGCAGTGCTGCCGGAAACCTCCTGTTGAGGCCGGGAACGACACCCTCTATAATGGAGCCATGCCGAAAACGGCAATACCAAACAGGAGGAAACAGGTATGAAGAAGTGTTTATCGGTGCTGCTGGCGGGCGCCCTGACCGCCGCCATGGGCATGACTGCTTTTGCCCTTGAGATTGACGGTGAGACGGATCAGCTGGTGATCGGCCAGGAGGAAGAGGAAGAGATCCAGCTGGCCGGGGCGCTGCTGACCCCGGGGGAAAGCTACACCTTCCCGCTGTCGGTGACGGTGGACGGCGTCACCATGGAGCTGACGGAGGAACTGCTGGATGAGGAGGACTGGCGCATCCGCCTGGAGGAAAACTACGGCGCCGAGGCGGTGGCCAGCTGCCGCGTGGAGGAGGACGGCGGGGATTATTCCCTGCAGCTGACCTTAAGGGGCGGCTACCCGGTGGAGCAGACCGAGGCCAAATACACCCTGACCCTCACCGACCGGAAGAGCCGCGACACTCTGCTGAAAACCGAGGTGGAGTTCACCTGCGGCTACGGCCAGATGGCGGATGAGGAGATCGAGGCGCTGGATGAGGGGGATTCCATTGAGATCACCGCCGAAACCCCGGTGCTCACCGTCGGCCAGCTGGAGACCATCGGCGAGCTCAACCGCTACAATGCCGTGCTGGTGGAAGGGGAGGGCTGGTCCTATCTGGCCAATACCTATGGCCACGAGGGGCTCAACCTCTACTATGACACCAAGCCGGTGGAGGCAATGCTGGACCAGTTTGCCGATGATCAGATGAAATTTCTGAATTTCCCGGCGCAGCCGGATTTCGGCCGCCTGGAGGAATTGCGCATCGACATGTCAGAGGATGCGGAGGACTATGACGGGCAGTTTTATGCCTACCGCCTGCTGGGCGACAAGCTGCTGACCCTCAAATGCACCTATGACGAAGACACCGAGGAGCTGGTGCTGCGCACCCGTTCCCTGGGGCAGTTTGTGATTACCGATCACCAGATTCCCAACGGCACGACGGTCAGCGGCCAGCCTGCCGGTCAGCAGCCTGCAGCGCCCTCTTCCCCTGAGCAGGGCGAGGAAGGCGGCAGCCAGGATGAAAGCCGTCCCAATCCGGAGACCGGCGCCGGCGACGGTATTGCGGCAGCCGCTGCGGTGATGCTGCTATCCGGCGGCACTGCCCTGGCACTGCGCAAAAAGTAATTTGCCATCAGGCAGAGGAGGGCCGGGCCGGTTTTGGCCCGGCTCCTCAGCGTGCAGGAGCGTTTGCAGGGAGTCTCTCTACAGATGAACAAATCCCTTCGCACAAAAGACGGAAAAGTTGTAAAAACTGCCAAGAGATGACAGGCGAAATAGGATTTCACTGCCGGTTTATTGACTTTTGCGGAAAAGATGATAGAATATGTAGTGGTTAGAAATCTGCGGTTTTCCGCAGAGAAAGCTACACTGAATAAGAGAAAAGGTGGATGTTAACTATGGCATTGGCAAAAAACATTTATGACGCGTATGTGAGAATCCTGCGCGAAGAAATGCTCTGTGCGCAGGGCTGTACCGAGCCGATCGCGATCGCTCTGTGCGCCGCTCTGGCGAGAAAGACCCTGGGCAAAGATGCTGAGAGCATCCTGGTGGAGACCACCGGCAACATGATCAAGAATGTCCAGAGCGTACATATCCCTGGCGCCGGCGGTCTGATCGGCATCGAGTCTGCCGCTATCATCGGTATGGTCGGCGGCAATGCGGACAAGCAGCTGGAAGTGCTCACCGAGCTGAAGCCTGAGCATGTGGAGAAGACCAAGGAGCTGTATGAGAAAGGCATCTGCAAGGTTAAGCTGCTGCCTGGCGTCCCTGGCCTGAGAATCATCATCACCATGAAGGCCGGCAACGACACCGCCGTGGTGGAGATCGACAAGAACCACACCAACATCACCAGAAATGAGCTCAACGGCAAGAGCCTGATCGAGCATAAGGCCGGCGAGGTCACCGCTGACGAGGAGAAGACCAGCGACCTGAGCGTGCTGAACATCCATGACTGCCTGACCTTCTCTAAGGAAGTCAACCTGGCTGACGTGCAGAAGGAGCTGGACACCGCTATCAACTGCAACACCGCCATTGCTGAGGAAGGCCTGAAGAATGACTGGGGCGCCAGAGTCGGCAAGACCCTGCTGTCTCTGAAGAAGGGCGACGACGACATCCTGACCGTTATGAAGGCTTATTCTGCCGCTGGTTCCGATGCCCGTATGGCTGGCTGCCCCATGCCCGTTGTCATCAACGCCGGCAGCGGCAACCAGGGTATCACCATCACCATGCCTGTTGTCAAGTATGCTGAGTATGTGGGCGCCAGCAAAGAGCTGCTGGATCGCGCTCTGGTGTTCGCCAACCTGGTTGGTATCCATCAGAAGACCGCCATCGGCGTGCTGTCCGCTTACTGCGGCGCTATCTCTGCTGCCATCGGCGCCATCGCCGGTGTTGCCTTCATCGACGGCGCTTCTGAAGAAGTGATCGACAACACCATCATCAGCGCTCTGTGCACCCTGTCCGGCACCATCTGCGACGGCGCCAAGTCCTCTTGCGCCACCAAGATCGCCGGCGGTATCGACGCTGCCTGGACCGCTTATCAGATGGCCAAGAACGGCGACCGCATCGCTGCTGGCGACGGTATCTGCAAGACCGACGTTGAGAAGACCATCAAGGCCATCGGCCGTCTGTGCTGGGAGGGTATGGCTCAGACCGACCTGACCATCCTGGACATCATGATCGGCGGCGACAAGTAAGCTTCAACCTTTTCCCATTAGAAAAAAAGGACCGGTTTTTCCGGTCCTTTTTTGTGCTGCGCAGGAAATATGGCTGTTTTCTGCTAAAATCCATAATAACAGGGGAAATAGTGCGAAAAATTTCGTTTATCTCACTGGTTCTTGCAAATAAGCTGAAAATGGCTTGAAAGCTGTTGTTTTTAGTGCTATGATACTCTTCGGGCCTTGTGTAAGGGCGTGATATTTTTTCGGATTTTGGGCCAAGCTAGCAGAGGGCCCGATCTGCCCGCGAGAGGAGGAATTTGCCATGATGACCTTTTGGAAGAAGCTCGGCGGCCGCCTGACCCGGCTGCCCCAGTCGGAGCCGGGCTGCTGGATTTATGTGGAAGCCCCCACCGAGGAGGAGCTGCGCCTGCTGGTTTATGGCTACGGTGTGGCGGAAAGCTTTATTCCCGACTGCCTGGATGAAGAGGAATCCTCCCATGTGGATCAGGAGCCGGGCCAGACGCTGGTGATTGTGGACCTGCCGGTTTCGCAGCCGGGCAGGGAGGAGGGCCAGACCAGCTATCAGACCATGCCGGTGGGCGTCATTCTGCAGGAGCGGTATTTCATCACGGTGACCATGCACCCCCATCCGGTATTTGAGGAGTTTTTCACCGGGTCGGTGCGGGAATGCGACCCCCAGCTGAAAACCCAGATGCTTCTGCATCTGTGGCTGCGGGTGACCAACCACTATATCGCCGCTTTAAAGGATCTGGGCCGGCGCTTTACCCGCATTGAGACGGAGCTGCACCGCTCGCTGCGCAACCGGGAGCTGATGGAGCTGCTGGAGGTGGAAAAATCCCTGGTGTATTTCTCCACTTCCCTGAAGGCGGATGAGTTGACGCTGCGGCGTATTTCCACCGGGCGGCAGATTAAGCTCTATGAAGCGGACCAGGACCTTTTGGATGACGTGCTCATCGAGACGGACCAGGCGGTGGAGCTGTGCTCGATTTATACGGGGCTGCTCTCCCGCACCATGGAGGCCTTCGGCTCGGTGATTTCCAACAACCTGAACCAGGTGATGAAAGTGCTCACCAGCCTGACGCTGGTGATGGCCATCCCGGCGGTGGTGTCGGGGATTTTCGGCATGAATGTAGGCCTGCCCACCGATAATTTCTGGATCGCCATGGGCGTGATGCTGGCGCTGGTGCTGATTGCCTGCATCATTTTGACCAAGAAGAAGATGCTCTGAGAGCGCTTTTTGTGAAAAAACGAGAGTTGCGCCGGGTTCCTGCCGGAGCCTCTGGCGGCTGCCGGAGGATTATGCTACAATAAAAGCGTGAAATTTGTCTGATTTTGCGGCGCGCCTTTTGGCGGCCGGCAGCGAGCAGAAGGAGGGCTTAATCATGAAATTGTTTCTGGATACGGCCAATGTGGAGGAGATCCGCGAGGCCAACGACCTGGGCGTCATCTGCGGCGTGACCACCAACCCTTCCCTGATTGCCAAGGAGGGGCGGGATTTCAAAGAGGTGGTGACCGAGATCACCTCGATTGTGGACGGGCCTATTTCCGCGGAGGTGATCTCCATGGATCACGAGGGCATGGTCCGCGAGGCGCTGGAGCTGGTGAAGATCCACAAAAATATCGTCATCAAAATCCCCATGTGCGCTGAGGGCCTCAAGGCGGTGAAGATCCTTGCCGCCCAGGGGGTCAAGACCAACGTGACGCTGATTTTCTCGGCGCCGCAGGCGCTGCTGGCCGCCCGGGCAGGCGCCAGCTATGTCAGCCCCTTTCTGGGCCGGCTGGATGACATCGGCCAGGACGGCATGGGCCTGATCGAAGAGATCGTCACCATCTTTGACGTGCATGAGATCAAAACCGAGATCATCGCCGCCAGCGTGCGGCACCCCATCCATGTCTCCAAGGCGGCCATGGCGGGGGCGCACATTGCCACGGTGCCCTACAAGGTGCTGATGCAGATGATCCAGCATCCGCTGACCACCAGCGGCATCGAGCGCTTCCTCAAGGACTGGGAGAGCGTCCCCAAGAAATAAACCAAAGGGCAGGCGAAGGCCTGCCCTTTTTTTCGGCGGAAATGGCGGGGGAGCGTATCGTCGCGGCACCCGGACGCGGGACAAGGAAAAAAGCAGGCCTCAGGCCTGCTTTTTTCCTTTATTTTCTTAATGTCCGCTGGTGGCTTTCAGCCCGATGATGCCGGTGAGCAGCAGCACCATAAAGAGAATCCGCAAAACGGACAGCGGCTCTTTAAACAGTACGGTGCCGACAATCACCGCCCCCAGGGCGCCGATGCCGGTCCAGATGGCGTAGGCGGTGCCCAGCGGCAGCACCTTGGTGGCCTGGGAGAGAAACAGAAAGCTGACGATCATCCCCAGGATGGTGAGGATGGTGAATTTCAGCACCGTGAACCCCTCCGAAAATTTCATGCAGGTGGACCAGAATACCTCCATCAGGCCTGCAATGGTCAGATAAATCCATGCCATAAGCGCAAAGCTCCTTTCTCCTTTGACTGATTCTGACTGTGTGCTTTTTTGCGCGCCACAAAAAAAGCACTTATCCCCGCATCTTCTCATGGCCTGACGATGCGCGGATAAATGCTCCGGCTGCCTACCCGGCGGCAGACA
>CAJFPC010000005.1 GCA_904398325.1 Candidatus Neoruminococcus faecicola
AAATATATGATAGACTATCCAGTTTTATCCCGCCGGGCTGCCGGCGCCAAGGAGGTGCCCGATTTGCCGAAACGAATGCTGTCCCCCAGCGGGCTGGCGGCGCTGGCCGTCTCGCTGGGGCTGATCCTGCTGTGCCTGGCGGATTCCGCCACGGTGGCGCAGGGGGTGACCCGCGGCCTTGATCTGTGCGGCGGAGTGCTGCTGCCCTCGCTGTTCTTTTTTATGGTGCTGGCCTGCTTTCTCTCCTCCAGCGGGCTGGTGGAGCTGCTGGCGGTTCCGCTGCGGCCGCTGGCGGCGCTGTTGGGCCTGCCGCGGGAAGCCGCCGCCCTCTTTTTGATGAGCGTGCTGGGCGGCTACCCCGTGGGCGGGCGGCTGATCTCCAACCAGGTGAAGGCCGGGCGGCTGGATCTGCCGTCGGCCCGGCGGATGCTGCCCTTCTGCATCAACCCGGCGCCGTCCTTTGCTATTGTAGGGGTGGGCGGCATGATGTTCGGCAGCTTAAGGCTGGGGGCGCTGCTGTTTTTCAGCTGCCTTGCCTCTTCAGTGGTGCTGGGCATCTGCACCCGCCGCAAAGCGCCGGCCGCGGCCGGTGCGCCCTGCCTGACCCGGCCCGGCATCGCCGCCGCCCTGGTGGAGGCCGTTCAGTCCGCAGCCGGCGGGATGCTGGGCATGTGCGCCTATGTGCTGCTTTTTTCGGTGCTGACAGCCCTGGCAAAGGCCCATCTGCCGGGCCGCCTGGCCACAGCTGCCTCCGGCATTTTGGAGGTGACCTGCGGCGTCAGCGCCGCCAGTGCGGAAGGCTCCTTCGGCGGATTTTTGCTGGCGGCCTTTTTTCTGGGGTTCGGCGGGCTCTCCATTCTCTTTCAGGTGAGCTCATTTTTTGAGCCGGGGCAAATCCCCTTCGGGCGGCTGATGATGTCAAAGCTGGCGGGCGGTGTGCTGACCGCGGTTTTTGCCGGGCTGGCAATGCGGTTTCTGCCGGCGGGGCTTCTGCAGGTTTTCCTGCCCGCCTACCGTCCCCAAGCGCTGAGCGGATATCATATTTCCGGCAGCATCGGGCTGTTGCTTCTGGCTTCTTACCTGCTTTTTTCCTTAAATTCCCGGCGGAAATGTCACTAATTTCATGGACTTTTTAGTCGGATTTTGTTATGATGAAAGCAATGACACAAGAAAGCGGTGATCGTTTTGTTCCGGCATAAACTCTTCGGCAGCCAGATCGAACCGGACTGCAGCTACTGCAAATTCGGCAGCCCTATGAAAAAAAGCAGCCGGATCGTCTGCGCCAAGGGCGGCATTGTTTCCCCGGGTTTCCACTGCCGCCGGTTTGCCTACGACCCGCTCAAACGCGTTCCGCAGCGGCCAAGAAGGCTGCCCCGGTTTGACCGCTCGGATTTTGAACTCTGAAAAAAAGCATCTGCTTTGGGAGGTTGAAATGAAAAGGATTTTAAAACTCCTGCTGGTCCTTGCCCTGGCCCTGGGGCTGATCGGCGCCCCCATGCTGCCCTCCGGCGCTGCGGAAAATGGCAGCAGCGTCTTTTCCGACGATTTGCGGGGCGTGATCCTGGGCGAAGGGGATTACCGGCAGCCCGTCATCACCAACGACTACACAGCCTACGACTATGCAGAACAGTTTGCCGACCAGCTGGCAGCGCTGGCCGACGAGCAATACAACGCCGTATTTTTAACGGTGGACCTGAGCGCCCGCACCTATCTGGATCAGACCGCCGAAAAGGAGAATGTCTCGGGCAGCTATGTGTTTTACAATCCGGTCAGCGCGGCGGTGGAAGCCGCCGACAGCCTGGGGATGCAGGTGTATCTTTACAGCCCGGCCGCCTCGGGGGACACCCTGGCGCAAAACGCCGCCCTCTTTGAAAAGGCCGGCGTGGACGGGATCATCCTTTCCGGCTCCGGCAACACTCTGACCGGCGCTCTTCAGGCGGCGGCAGCGGCAGCGGATGTATCAATCGGCGCCGCCTATGACGCCTCTGACAGCACTACCGCCTCTGCCCTGGCCCCGCTGGCCGGCGGCACGGCAGATCTCATCCTGCCGGTGATGAACACCACCACCCACGGCAGCTATGCGGGCTATCTGGCCGCAGCCATGGAGGATTTCTCCGGCGCCCAGGTGGTGACCATCAATCCGGCAAGCAAAATCGGCAGCGAGCTGGGCGGCACCACCCTGACAGAGGACGACATCCTCTATCAGATTTATTTAAACCACCTCTATGAGGCGGACGGCATGGTGATGGATTCCGCCGCCGCTTTAACAGACGGCGACCTGGGCCGCCGCATCGCCTGGATGTTCGCCAGCACCGAGAGCTTCGGCTCCGCCGCTGCGGATATGTCCATGCCCAACACCCTTTCCATCGGCAAGCCCACCACCGCCACCATGCAGACCACCTACGCCAAATACTTTATTTCCGGCGATTCCATCCCAGGCACCACGCTGTACATGAACGGCGTGGAGGTGCCGCGGTATTCCTCCGGCGGCGCCTTCGGCATCCTGGTGGATCTGGAACTGGGCGAGAACGTCTTCACCTTCACCCAGAGCGGCCAGACCTCCAAGACCGTGCGCATCACCCGGTATTCTGCCTCGGGCAGCGCCTCCACCATCAGCCGCATCACCCAGTCCTCCATGTTCCCCTCTTCGGACAGCGCCGTGAAGGCCGGTGAGGAAACCACCTTCACCTGCATCGCCCCGGCGGGCGCCAGCGTGACCGCGACCATCAACGGCCAGCGGGTGGCGATGGAGCAGGTGGCGGCCGCTTCCACCGGGGTGCCGGCCACCTTCCGCGGGACCTTTGTGCCCACCTCGGATCAGGATGACCGCACTGTCTCGGCGGGCAAGGTGACCTATACCCTCACCTACCAGGGCAGCACCACCAGCTATACCTCCACCGGCAACCTGTATGTGGTGGGCGAGGACGCAGATTTCATCATCCGCACCACCACCTATGCCTGCGCCGTTTATGAGGACCCGGAGAAAACCATCGACGAATTTATCTCCTCCTTTAAAGAGGGCACCACTGATATTGTGGTAGATGAAAAGACCGCCGGTGGCTACACCTACTATCAGCTGGCCATGGGCGGCTGGGTGCGCAAGGGCAACACCGAAATCGTCACCGACACCACCAGCGTGGCCAATACCATCGGCAGCGCCAGTGTGACCGCCTCTTCCACCGACACCACCAAGAAGGAAAACTACAAATTCTCCGGCCTGTTTGACGCGCCCTACCTGGTGGAGGAAAGCGCCGACGGCAGCACTTTAACCTTTACCTTCTACAACACCACCAGCCGCCTGCCGGGCGGCACCGTCGCCACCGGCAATTTTGCCACGGTGCAGCAATCTTCTTCCGGCGGCAGGGTGACGCTCACCTTCCGCATGAAGGAGGATCTCTGGGCCTGGGATCTGGTGCACACCGACCAGGGGACCACCATCAGCCTCAAGACCAAGCCGGTGATCGATGCCGATTCCCTGCAGCCGCTGCAGGGGCTCAAGATCGTCCTTGACCCGGGCCACGGCGGCACGGATTCCGGCGCCATCTCCGCAGTGGGCACCTATGAGAAAAACATCAATCTCAACGCCGCCCTCTATCTGAAGGCCCAGCTGGAAAACCTGGGCGCCACCGTCTACATGACCCGCACGGACGACAGCTACAGCGTGCTGGACGACCGCCTGCGCTGGATCGAAACCGTAGATCCCGACCTGCTTTTGTCGGTGCACCACAACAGCGTGGCGGAAACGGTGGACGCCAACAAAACCAGCGGTATGGAAATCTATTATTACACCGACCGCTCCAAGGAGCTGGCGGAAATGATCCTGGAGGATCTGGACGGCAACTCCAACCGCCCGATGAAGCAGGCCTACAACTCCTACTATTACATCACCCGGATCGACAGCGCCCCTGCCATGCTGCTGGAGCTGGGCTACACCCCCAACCCCAGCGAGTGCGAGGATATCTGCAGCTCCTTCCAGATGATCAAGCAGTCCATCACCATCGCCAACAGCGTGGTCAAATACTTTGAATAACCTCCACAAAATGCAGGGCCTGCCCCATTCCAAAACGGGCAGGCCCTTTTTGCAGCAGAAAAAAGCCCGCCTGTCCAGGCGGGCTTTTAAAAATAAGGCAAGAGAGTTTATTCTTCCACTTCAATGAGGCCGTAGCCGCCGTCGTTGCGGCGATAAACCACCGAAACAGTGTCGCTCTCGCTGTTGTGGAAAATAAAGAACTGGTGGCCGATCATATTCATCTGCAGAATGGCCTCGTTGATATCCATCGGTTTTAAGACGAAGCGCTTGTTGCGCACCACCTCAAACTCCTCCGACTCGCTGGCCGGCGCGGCATAGTCGTCAAAGGCGCCGAAATTGACCTCTTTGACCCGTTTTTCCAGCTTCTTTTTATTTTTCACGATCTGCTGAATCAGCAGGTCGACAGCGCCGTTGAGGGAGATCGCCCGGTCCTCGCTGACGCGCTCACCCCGATAGAGCATCCCCCTGGAGCGGACGGTGATTTCCACGCGCTCGCGGCCGTTCTCGTTGGAGACCAGCACCGATGCCTCGGCGGTGGGGTCATCCTGAAAGAATTTATCCAGCTTGGCCAGCTTTTTCTCAATCTTCTCACGGAAGGAATCTTTGACCATCGTCTTTCTTGCAGTGACTGTAATGTTCATACTGACAACTCCTTCATCTGTTCTCGAAACTTATAGAGATATTCCATAAATTTCTAATGTCATTATAACAGATATTATGCAAAATTACAACAGTTATCTGTGAATTCCTCCGAGAAAGACTGCTTCCGGCCGGGTGCCCACGGCAAAGGGGTCGCCGTCCCAAAGTGTAAAGTCCGCATCCTTGCCGGGGGCCAAGCTGCCCAGCCGATGCTCCAGATGCAGGATTTTGGCCGCATCGATGGTGATGGCCCGCAGCGCCCTCCGGCGGTCGCCCTCCATCGCCAGCAGGCTGCTGGGCGCCAGCATGTCGACCGGCACCTCCGGATGGTCGGTACAGACGGTGGTCAGGATGCCCGCGTCCGCCAGCCGGGCGGAATTCTCATACACTGCCCGGGCCAGCTCCGGCTTGGTGCGGGTGGAGAGCACCGGCCCGGTGATTACGCCGGTGATGCGGCTTTCGCGCAGCAGGTCGGGGATCAGATACCCTTCCGTACCGTGGACAATCACCAGCGAAAAATCAAACTCCTCCGCCAGGCGCACCGCCGTCATAATGTCATCCGCCCGATGGGCATGGATATGGGCGTCGATTTTGTGCTCCAAAAGCGGCAGCAGCGCCTCGCAGCGGATATCGTATTCCGGCAGATCGCAGTCCTCGTTTTCCCGGGCGCGCTTCAGGTCGCTCAAATAGCGCTTGGCCTTGTAAAGCTGCTCCCGGATCACCGCGGCCGTCGCCATACGGGTGATGGGGCCGCTGTCCTTTTCGTGATAGGTCATTTTGGGGTTTTCCCCCAGAGCCATTTTGATGGCCAGAGGGTGGGAGACCACCATCTCATCCACGCAGCGGCCAGCCGTTTTCAGGGCGCACATCTGCCCCGCAATGGGATTGGCGCTGCCCGGCCCGGTGACCAGCGTGGTAATGCCGCTGCGCAGAGCCGTTTCAAAGCCGCGCTCATAGGGGTTGACCGCGTCAATGGCCCGCAGGTGCGGTGTGCAGGGGTCGCATTCCTCGTTGCCGTCGTCCCCTTCCAGTCCCAGGCCATCCTCCCACATGCCCACATGGCTGTGGCTGTCGATCAAGCCGGGCAGCAGCAGCTTGCCGCCGGCATCCAGCTGTTCCTCCCCCGGCTGCGGGACATATTCCTCCATGGGGCCCAGCTCCCGGATGATGCCCTGCTCCCAGCGCAGGAATCCGCAGGGGATCTCCTGGGATTCCACGGGGATCAGGTGCGCATTCAATATAACCATAATAGCCTCCTTCACAAAAAAGGGGGCGCATCTCTGCACCCCCTCAATCAATCCTTGCTGCTTGCAGTCAGCGTCCGCGGCGGCTGCTGCCCCGCTTGGCGTCCATCACCCGTTTCAGGTCGGACATCTTATCGTCGCTGGTCTGCTTAAACTTGTTCATCATATCCTCAAAGGACATATTCTCGTTGGATTTGCGGCTGTTGAACCCGCCGTAATCCATATTCGGGCGGTATCCGCGCGGCAGGTTATTCCTCCGCTGCTGCTGGGGCGGCGGGGGCAGGGCGCGCTTGATGGAAAGGCTGATCTTGCCATCCTCCGCAATGTTGAGGATCTTCACCTTGACCACGTCGTTTTCCTTCAAATGGTCGCGAATCTCCTTGACATAGGTGTTGGAAACCTCCGAAATATGCACCATGCCAACCTTTTTATCTTCCAACTCCACAAAGGCGCCGAACTTCGTGATGCCGGTGACTTTGCCTTCCACAATGCTACCAACTTCCAATGCCATAAAAAAGCGAAATCCTCCCTGGCCCGATGGGCCTCTCAGTTGCCGGAAACATCCACGTACACATGCTCGTTGGGATAGCCGTAATCCAGTTTCTCACGGGCAATACGCTCCACGTACTCCTCGTCCTCCCCCATGACGATCAGGCGCTCAATATCCTTGTTGGCGATGCGCTGATCCTCACAGGCCTGGGTGATATCCAGGATCTGCTGCTCCATTGCTGCTATCTCCACTTGGGATTTCACCAGGGAAACCACAGCATAGACCGCGAACAGGGCGACGCATATCCGGAAAGCGAAGCTGCTCTTAGTTTTTGTTTTGGCCACTGTATTTCACCTTTTTCTTCGCAATGATATTCCCAACAAGAGCATTATACAATAAGCAAAAGGCCTTTTTCAAGCTATTCTGCAGATATTTTGAAAAAAATTTTAATTTTTTATGAATGAGCCGGAAGGGCAGCATCGCCAGGCTGCCCAGCGCCCGCAAAAACCAGCGGACCGGCCGCAAAACCAAACAATCAGCCAGCCGCCCCACCAGTGCCGCCGCCCGGTAGCAGCAGCGCGCCGCCAGATAGAAGCTCTCGCCCAAAATCAGGCGGTAAAGCACCCCGCCGATCACCATGCCGGCCACCAGGTAGAACCGCAGGCGGCCATCCTCCGCCGCCAGCAGAAAGAAAAACACCGCCACCGCACAGACTGCACCGAAGGACAGATCCTCCAGAAAAATCACCAGCCCGGGATGGTGGAATTTGCGCCGCAGCATTTCCAGGCAGTCGTAAAAAAGGGCAAGCGCCGCCCCCAGCAGCCAGGATTGGCAGAAAGCCAGCGTCTGCTCCGTCACGGTCAGCGTCATCGCACCGCCGCCCTTCAGCGCAGCAGCCTGGCGAAAAATCCGCCCCGGGCCGGCTGGTCGTCTGCGTAGGAAAGCAGGTAGATTTCCCCTTCCAGATCCAGGTCGCCGCTTTCCACGTCGATCTTGTTGATATGCAGGCCCATCCCCTTGATGGTCAGGGTGCCCAGATCCGTGAAGGCGACGATGGTTTCTTCGTCAAAGCTGTCAACGTCCCGCACGCCGGTGACGGTCATCTCCCGGCGTTCCCGCAGCACTACCGTGTGGGGAGGCAAATTCCTCATTTCTTCTGCCATAGTCCCATCCTCCTTTTTCCCTTCTACAGGATATGGGACAGCAGTGCATTTTAGACTAAACCGCCTGCCTCACAGGATGGTGTAGCAGCCGGCGGCATCCCCTTTGAGCACATGCTCGGCAATCTGGTCCACCCGCACCTTCAGGGGGTTCTGGCCCAGGTTGATCTCGATCACATCCCCTACCTTCACGTCGTAGGAGGCCCTGGCCACCCGCCCGTTGACCACAATGCGGCCGCCGTCGCAGGCCTCGTTGGCCACGGTGCGCCGCTTGATGAGTCGGGTGACTTTCAAATATTTATCCAATCTCATGAGACTGATTCTCCTTCCAAATAATCGATAGCAGCCCACTGGCTGGTGACGCTGCCGTCCGCTTCCAGATTCTGCACCTCCACCAGCAGCTGGCCGTTTTCCAGCCGGGCATCGGGGACATAGGCATAATTCTTGACGCTCTCAGAGACGCGGCAGCCGGTGTCGATCTGACGCACCAGCGCGCCGCTCTGGTCAAACACCGCCACCGACAAGGGCACAAGATAGCTCAGCCCCTCTCCGCCGCCCACATCATAGCCTTCCGGCCGGCAGAGGGCTACTAACAGCTGGTTTTGCCTGTCCGCCAGCAGCTTGAGCGCCCAGCGCCCCTTCCCGTCTGCCGCGTCGGGAATCGCAAAGGCGCCCTCCATCCGCTCCAGGGTGTTGGCGTCATAAGCGACCGGCTGGTAACCGGCCCCGATGAGGACCACATCCTCCCCCAGAAAGACCGGCTCCGGCCCGCCGGAAAGATATTTCGCCAAAAACCGCACTGTGCCCGCCTGGGCATCATACAGGGCATAATTGCCGCCCATGACATCCCCGGCGCCAGTCAGGCCCATCAGATAAAGCGCCTTCTGCCCAGAGGGGGACTGGGCCACCAGCTGGCCTTCGGCCAGGTCGCCGGTGGTATACTGGTACTCCACCTCGCCGGTGCCGGCGGCAAAATCCAGCCGGAGATCCAGTTTCAAAGCGGGCGCCTCCAGGAATACCCTGTTTTCGTCCGGGCAGGAAAACTGTATCCCGCTTTCCTCCCATTCACTGCGGTAGCAGGCCTCCTGGAACTCCAGGCTCAGATGCTCCGCCGCAAAGCGCAGCGCCCGGCGGCCGCCGGGGCCATCCAGCACGGCGATGCCGCTGTTGCCGATCGTCGTGTTCCCCGTTGGGTCATACAGCTCATAGAGCCTCAGGGTGCCGTTTTCCGTATCGGCCGCCAGAAGCGGGGTGTAGGCAGCCGTCTCCCCCGTGGCGGTGGAAAGCATCAGCCGGTTTTCCAGCAGCCAGGTGTCTGTCTGGCCGGGAAGGTTCACCATCGCCTCACCCACCGGCCGGAACACGCAGGGATTGGAGGAAATCAGACGCTCATCCCGGTCAAAGGTGGTGCCGTGCTCTCCGGCGGGGAATTCGCTGCGGCCAAGCTCCCGGCCCCCGTCATCCACCAGAAGGAAAAGGTTGCGATCCTCCTGCCAGAGCAGCAGGCCATAGCCGCCGTTTTCTGCCGGGGCGGCATCCAGAATCTCAGTATCCCCGCCCACTTCGGTTTCATACAGCATCACCGGGGCGAAATCCTCCGCCGCCGGGTCCAGGATCATCACCTGCCAGGGGGTCACTGCCAGCAGCTTATCCTCCCCTGCGGCGCCGATGCCCAAGGCACAGACCCGCATATTGGTGCCGACCTCCTCCCAGACATGGCTGTCGTCCGGCAGGTAGAGGCCCTCCAGCTCCAGCTGGAGGCTGCCCGCCTTGCTGGTGAGGGCCACCTCATGGGTGAACAGGCTGCCGGATTCCAAAGTAGCCTGGCCGCTTTGCAGCGTCACGCCAAGCTGCTCCAGCAGGTCTTGATCGACGCCGCTGGCCAGCACGCTTTCCAGGTTCTGGTCCACCGCCTGCTCCATGGCGGTGCGCTCCTGCTGCTCCTGCGAAGCGCTGCTCTCCGGCTGGGAGCTGCTTTCCAGCTCCTGCCTATTCTGGCAGCCGCAAAGCAGCGCCGCCAGCACCAGGCAGAAAAGAATGGTTTTTTTCAAGGCTCATTCCTCCCCTTGGCCGGCGCTTTGCCCTGCGCCCGGCCCTATATAAAGCCAGTATAACAAAAAATCGGAAATGCGGCAACGCACCTCCGATTTTTTCTGTGCCTATTCAGTTAAAAATCACTTGGAAACGGCATCCTTGAGCGCCTTGCCCGCCCGGAAAGAAGGCAGCTTGCTGGCCTCGATCTGGATCTGTTCTTTGGTTCTGGGGTTGATACCCATTCTGCCGGCGCGCTCTTTGACCTCGAAGGTGCCGAAGCCAACCAGGGCGACCTTTTCACCGGATTTAAGAGCCTCGGTGATCACGTCGATTACAGCGCTGACAGCCTTGTCGCTGTCTTTTTTGGTGATGCCCGCCTTTTCGGCCACTGCGCTAATCAAATCAGCTTTTGTCATTTTCATAACCCTCCGTGTTTTTAATTTCCTTGTTTTTAGCTTGCTTCCAAAGGCTATCCAGCACAGCGATATCGCTGCCTTTCAGGGGGATTCCCTGGGCGTCGGCCAGCCGTTCCACCTCGGAAAAACGTGAAATAAATTTATCACAAGACCTGTTTAAACTTTCCTCCGGCTCCACTTCCAGAAAACGGGAAATGTTCACCACGGAGAAAAGCAGGTCGCCAAGCTCCTCCCGGATATGGGCAGGGGAGCCTTCTCCCACCGCCTCTTTCAGTTCCTGCAATTCGCTTTCCAAATCGCGCATAGCCATCGCAAGATCAGGATAATCAAACCCCGCCTTGGCGGCACGGCCCTGCACCTTGGCGCTGCGCATCAAAGCGGGCAGCACCCGGGGCACCTGACGCAGCGTCTCGGCGGCACTCTGCGGCTTTTTCTCCTCTTTTTTCGCCTGCTCCCAGCTTTTGAGCGCCTCGGCCTCATCGCCGGCCTGAACGCTGCCAAACACATGGGGATGGCGGAACAAAAGCTTTTTGCAGATGCCATCGCAGACCTCTGCAAAATCAAAGCTGCCGGCCTCTTCTTCCAGCCGGGCATGGAACACCACCTGCAGCAGCACGTCGCCCAACTCTTCTTTTAAAAGGGCGCGGTCCTCGTTGTCGATGGCTTCCACCGCTTCGTAAACCTCTTCAATAAAGTTGGCGCGGATGCTGTGGTGATCCTGCGCCCGGTCCCAGGGGCAGCCCTGGTCGCTGCGCAGAATCTGCATGATTTTTACCAAATCATGGATGTCATATTGTTCCTTGATCGGATAGTCCACCATTCTCTTCACCATATCATAAAATCAAAATGGCGGCACTCGCTCCGCCTGTATTATATTACCCTAAAAGTGACCTTTTTGCAAGTATTTTCGCAATTTTTTCCCCTTTGGGAAGCAGCAGGACATCCTCCCGGGTGATGGTTTTCGTCAGCAGCAGCACTGCCGCGTAGACCAGCCCGCCGATACCGATAGCGAGGAAGACATCCAGCCGGGAGGAAATCAGCCGGCTGATGATCCCATAGGAGGCCCAGGCTGCCGCCGCGCACATCAGCCCGGCAAACAGCGGCTTGAGAAAGACCGACCGGTAATTGAGCCGGATATGGGTGGTCTGCACCAGCACATATAGACTCAGACAGACGATGGCCGTATAGCAGAAAATATTCCCGAAGGGGGCGCCTTTGATGTTGACGCTGGGGATGGCCACCAGGGTGAAGTTGGTGGCCAGCTTCAGGATGCCGCCGATCAGCATCAGCCGCACCGGCACCGACACCCGGCCCACCGCCTGCAGCATGCTGTTGATGGGGGCGGAAAGCGCCACCAGAATGGCACTGATGCCCATCACCCGCATCAGCGGAACCACGATGGTGGCCTCATTGGGGCGGGCGGCAAACAGCAGATGCAGAATCGGGTCCGCCAGGGCGGAAAGCCCCAGCCCAGCCGGAATCGCCACCATGGCCGTCACCCGCAGCACCGATTCCACATTGGATTTGATCAAAGCCCGGTCCCGCCGGGTCCAGGCGGCGGAAATGGTAGGCAGCGCGCTGATGCCCAGGGTGGTGGTCAGCGCCGGCACCAGGTTAAACAGCGACACCGTCAGCCCGGTGTAGGAGCCGTATAAAAACCGCGGGACCTCGCTGTTTTCGATGGAGGCGGGCAGATAGGCCTGATACATCTGCAGGATGACCTCCGGGGCGCGCTCCATGGCGGAAGTCAGCCGCGACATGATGGAGGCCAGATCGATCAGAGTGGTCAAATTCACCGTCAGAGACCCCAGGCACACCGGCAGGGCGATCAGCACCAGCCGCTTCATAATCCGTTTGCCGGAATGAGCCCGGGGGGAACCCTCCACCATCCGGCGGGTGATGCCGTCCCCTTTCAGCTTGTGACGCAGCCACAAAAAAGCAGCGCCTGCCGCCGTGCTGGCAGTGACGCCCAGGATGGCCGCCGCCGCCGAATAGGGCAACACCTCGATCTGGGCGCGCTCCAGGCTTTCCACCGCGCGGCCGAAGAGCATGCCGGTGGCCTCGTAATCGGAAATCCCCTTCGCCGTCACCCCATAGGCCAGCAGGATGCCGGCCGTCAGCTTGGTGACCGCCTCAATCACCTGGGAAAGGGCGGTGGGCACCATATTGCTGAGCCCCTGGTAATAGCCCCGCACCGCCGCCATCAGGCAGCCGAACAGGATCGCCGGGGAAATGCACACCACTGCATAATAGGCGCCGGGGTTGTTGACAAAATGGGTAAAGGGCCCCGCCCCGAAAAAAATCAGGCAGAAGCCCGCCACCCCGGTGATGACAAACAGCACAAAGGAGCAGCGCAGCACCCGGCGCACATCCCGGTAGCGCCCCTGGGCCGCAAACTGCGACACCATTTTGGAGACGGCCACCGGCAGCCCCGCCACCGAAATGGAATAAATGGGGTTGAACAGGTCATAGGCCGCTGAAAAATAAGACATCCCCACCCCGCCCAGAATATTGGTCAGGGGGATTTTGAACAGAGCGCCGATGATCTTCACCACCACCATGGCGCACATCAGCACCAAAGCCCCTTCCAGAAAGCTCTTTCTGCCGGTCTTCTCCAAACTGTCACTTCCTCACACGCAAACTCACTGTTATCCTATCAGCGCCGGCCGGCATTTATGCATCCCGGCCCGCCAGGCGGCTGACAATCTCCCGCACCAGCGCGATAAAGGTGCGGGAAACGCGCTGGCCGATCTTAAGCACCTCATCATTGGTGATCGGCGCCTGGGAGATGCCTGCCGCCATGTTGGTGATGCAGGAAAGCCCCAGCACCGGCAGCCCGGCATAGCCGGCCATAATCACCTCCGGCACGGTGGACATGCCCACCGCGTCGGCGCCCAGGGTGCGCAGCGCGCGGATCTCCGCAGGGGTTTCATACTGGGGGCCGCTCATGAAGGCATAGACCCCCTCCCACAGCGGAATGCCCAGGCGGGCCGCCGCTTCTTTGGCCAGGGCCTGCAGATCCTCCCGGTAGACGTGGGAGATATCAAAAAACCGCTCCCCCAGCACCTCTTTGGCAAAGCCGCGGGTGGGGCTCTCGGCGCAGAGCTTGATGTGGTCGCAAATGAGCATCAGGCCGCCCTGCCCGAAGGAGGGGTTGATCCCCCCGGCAGCGTTGGTGACAATCAGGGTCTCGATGCCCATACACTTCATCACCCCTACCGGGAAGGCGGTTTCCGCCATGGAGTAGCCCTCATAATAATGGTACCGGCCGGACATGGCCGCCACCGGCACCCCGTCCAGACAGCCCAGATAAAGGCGGCACTGGTGATAAGGGTCTTTCACCCGGGGGAAATGAAGGATATCGCTGTAATCGATCGCTGTCACCTCGGTCAGCTCCTCGGTGATCCGCCCCAGGCCGGAGCCCAGGATGATGCCCACCCGCGGGCGCAGGGGGGTCTGCTGCAGCAAAAAGCGGGCGCTCTCTTCAAAATCCTGATAGGTATAGACCATGCTGCGTTCTCCTTTCAAAAAGAAAGGGGGAAAATCCTTCCCCCGCTTTGGTTTGCTTTATTCCTCCGTATGCTGTTCCGGCAGGGCTGCCGGTTTTTCCAGCCCGGCCTCGTCCTCCTTCCTGGCCTCTTCTACTGCCAGGTTGGCGCCGCACTGATTGCAGAACAGGCTGCCCGCCTTGTTCTGCGCGCCGCAGAAGTCGCAGCGGACCGTCTTTTTCACCGCGTGGTACCGGTCGGAGACATCATCCAGCTTGGCGCGGATCTCGTCGATGCCCTCGATGCAGGTGTCGATCAGATCCTCATTGACCGCGCCGGATTTTTTCATATCATAAACAATGGCGCCCAGGTCGGCATAGGCATCCCGCAGCTCGGAATTGGCCTGGATCTCCTTGAGCTTGAGCTTGGAGACCTCCACCACCTCCCCCGTCTTTTTGCTGGCGGCAGAGGCATAGACCTTGGCCTTATCCATAATTTTATCAAAATCAATCATGAAAAACATCCTCCTTTCAGAATGCTGGTTTCATTATAAACGCTTCCCCTGCCCTTTTCAACCAAAGGGGACAGGAATTTACAAATTAAATGCCAAAAAATTCCCCGGTCAAAGCGCCGGAAGGCACCTCCTCCAGCGGGATGGGATGAAACCTTTCCGCCCGCCGCAGCAGGTCATCCAGCTTGCTTTTTTCCTGTTCATCCTGCACCTCGCCGGATGCCTCCACCCGCTTTAAAAAATGGGAATACAGACAGGGCTCATACCACATGGTGCTGTCGATCACGCCCTCCACCTGGCGCCGGTAGGGGATGATATTGACCTGCTCGGCCGCCAGGATGGACCACCACTTGGAAAGGGTCATGGAGGCCGGATAGCCGCGGAAGGCGCTGTCCCGGATCATGCGGCGGGTCAGGCGGATATCCTGTGGGGTGAGGATGATCTCCTCTTCACGGTAGATGGTGCTGCGCACATTGACATATACCCGGTAAAACCGCTCCGGGGAAAGGCCTGCGTGCATCCTGGGGTTGAGGGAATGGATGCCCTCGATGATGATATGGTCATGAGGGCCCACCTGCAGAGGGGTCTGATCCAGCAGCTGCTTGCCGGCGGCAAAATCAAAAGCGGGCAGCATGGTGCGGCCGGTCTGGGTCACCTCTGTCATGCACTTCCGGATCAGCGGAAGGTCCAGACATTCAAAAGAATCGAAGTTGGGGCTGCCGTCCGGCAGCTTGGGGTAACGGTCAGAATCGATAAAAAAGTTGTCCGTCGAGATCACATGGCAGCACTGGCCGCCCTCACAGAGCCTGGTGCAGAGCAGCTGCGCCGTGGAGGTCTTGCCCGACGAGCTGGGCCCGGCCAGAAAGATGATCTTGGCCTCGCTGTGGGCCAGAATATCCCGCGCCACCTGCTCCAGCTGATGGGCAAAATCCTCCTCGCTGGCGCGGATCAGCTCCTGCGGGCAGCGCAGGGCCATCTGGTTGATGCCGTCAAAATCCAGGGAATTAGTACCCGTTCTCAGCAAAAAAATCCACCACTTTCTGTTTTCGTTTCAAAATCTCATCAAAACGGCTGATGTATTCGTATGGATATTTAAAGTTGAAAATGCGCTCGATGCGGTCTTTGGCGCAGCATTTCAGCTTGGTAACGCCGCCGCCCCCCACCGAGAGGATGGTGTGGGTCTCATCCATAATGTAAATGTTGTAGAGCCCCTCCTTGCCCGGCCGGGCAAAGCCGGTATTCTCCAGGTTGGCCAGGGTGTTGCGCTGCCGGTAGAGATAATAGGGCAGATAGCCGCTGCCGGTGAGCTTTTGCTGGGCATAGTCCACCATCTGGGCCACCTCGTCGATCTGCCTTCTGTAAAGCTCCACTCCTTGCATGTTAAAGCTGGAGGAGCGCTTGACCGAGAGGGTGTGCACCGTGACGTTTTCCGGCGCCAGGGCGGCGATCTGGTCGATGGTCTGGGCAAAGCGGGCGGGGGTATCCTCCGGCAGGCCGGCGATAACATCCATGTTGATGCTGTCAAAGGGGAACTGCCGGGCCAGGAAGTATTTTTCCACCGTCTGGGCAGCAGTGTGCTTGCGTCCGGAGGCCTGCAGCACTGCGTCGCAGAGGCTCTGGGGGTTGATGCTGATGCGTCCCGCCCCCGCCTCATAAACGGCGGCCAGCTTCTCCCCATCGATGGTATCCGGCCGGCCGGCCTCAAAGGTGTATTCCCACAGCCCCTCAAGGTCAAAATACTGCGCCACCGCTCCAGTCAGCCGGCGGATCTGCTCCGGTGTCAGAATGGAGGGCGTCCCTCCCCCGAAATAGACGGTGCGCAGCCGCAGCCCTGCGGCATCCGCCAGACGGGCGGTCTCAGCCAGTTCCCGCACCAGGCAATCCAGATAGGGCTCGATGAGCTTGTGGGTCTTCTCGATGGAGTGGGACACAAAAGAACAGAAATGGCACCGGCTGGGGCAGAAGGGGATGGAGATGTAGAGGCTGTAATCCCCGGGGCCGGTCCGCTCCAGCGCGGCACGTTCCCCCCGCATGGTGGCAAGGGCGAGGTCCGTCTTGCGGCGGCTGACGCGGCATTCCTCCTCAAAATAGCGGCGCAGGGCCGCTTCTCCCTCCCCCGCCTCATAGCGGGCGCGCAGCAGCTTCACTGGCCGGATGCCGGTGAGGATGCCCCAGGGAGGCCGGCGCCCCGTCACCTGGCAGCCGCCCTCAAAAAAAGCGATGGCCATGCTGTATTCCAGCGCCTTGCCGCCCTCCGGGGCGGGCTCGCCTGCAAAACGGCGGCAGCCCTCCCCCAGGCAGAATTCCACCACCGGGCGGCAGTCCTCCACCCGGGTGACAATGGCGCGTTCCTCTCCGGCAGGGGCCCCCTCATGGTGCAGGGTGACCTTCTCCCCTGGGAAAAACAGCATGGTCATACATTCCATTTCATAGTGAAAGGGATGATCAAGAATATAAAGTTCCAACTTTTTGCCTCCCACAGCCTCGCAGCCGGAGGCTCACGAGGGTCCGTTCCTTATGTAAAGTGACTCAGCTTTTCAGCCGTTCACTCCTCCGCACGCACATAATAATTGGTACGGCGCTCCCGTTCCAGGGTGGACTGAGGCCCATGGCCCGGCAGCACCCGGTAATCCCCCGGCAGACGGTAGAGCTTTTTCACCGATTGGATCAGGGTATCGTAATCCCCGCCGTACAGATCGGTGCGGCCGATATCCCCGGCAAACAGGGCATCCCCGGTGAAAAGGCAGTCCCCCGCCTGATAGGTGAGGCTCCCCTTGCTGTGGCCGGGGGTAGCATACATCTGAATGGTCAGCTCATCCAGCTGCAGGATGCCGCCCTCCCGGAGGGTCTCAAACGTTTCCACCCGGTAGCCGGGCCCGCCCATCATGCTGGCACAGCTCTTGCGGGGATCGGTGAGCATTTCGGCATCTTCCGCGCCGATGTAGACGGGCAGATCGGGGTAGGTTTCCCGCAGGCCGTTCACCCCGCCGATGTGGTCAAAATGCCCGTGAGTGAGCAGGATCATCCTGGGGGTAAGGCCGTTTTCCTGCAGAAATCTGACAATATCCCGGTACTGGGCGCCGGGATCGATAACGGCGGTGTTTTTTTCCCGGGAAATAAGAAAATAACAGTTGGTCTGCACCATGCCGACCACAATGCTTGCTACTTGCATGTTGGTTCCCTTCTTTCTAAACCTGTTAAAATTATGACTTTGGCATCAGCTCGTCGCTGTCCAGCCAGAGGGTGACGGGGCCGTCGTTGACGAGGGCCACCTGCATTTCCGCGCCGAAGCGCCCGGCCTGCACCGGCACGCCCAGACGCTCCACCTGGGATAAAAAGGCCTCGTAGAGCCGGTTTGCCTGCTCCGGGGCTGCGGCCCCCACAAAGCTGGGGCGCCTGCCCTTTTTGCAGTTGCCGTACAGGGTAAACTGAGAGACGGCCAGCATCTGCCCGCCGGATTCCAACAAAGAGCGGTTCATTTTCCCCTCTTCATCCGAAAAAATCCGGAGGGAAACCGCCTTTTGCGCCAGATACTGCACCTGGGCCTCACCATCCTGCGGGCCGATGCCCACCAGCACCAGCAGCCCGGGGCCGATGGCGCTGATGCGCTCCCCCTGGATGGTGACGCTGGCCTCGGTGACCCGCTGCAAAAGCAGACGCATCCAAAATCCCTCCCAAATCAGTTAAAGGTGCGGTCAATCGAGATGACGCCCTTGATCTTCTTAAGATTGGCCAGCATATAGTTGAGCTGGTTGATATCGCTGACGCCGACGGTGATGTTGATATCCACGCAGTTATCCTTGATGGCACGGGCAATCAGCGAATGAATGGGGATGCGCATATTGCTGATCTCGATGCTCACATCCGCCAGCATGCCGGGGCGGTCGTGAGCGACAATCTCCACCGTGGATTTGAATACCCCGTCCGCATGGGTATTCCACCAGGCGTTGACCCAGCGGGCCGCCTGCTCGGGGTCGTTTTTGGCGTTCTGATAATTCTGGCAGTCCTTCTTATGGATGGAGACGCCGAAGCCCCGGGTGACAAAGCCCACGATTTCATCGCCGGGCAGCGGATTGCAGCAGCGGGCAAATTTGACCAGGCAGCTGTCCAGCCCCTCCACCACCACGCCGCTGGAGGATTCCTTCTTCTTGCCCTGCTGGCCGGACTGGGAATTGGTGATGGCCTTTTCCATACGCTGCTCGTTGGTCTGCTTGAAGCGCTTGACATATTCTTCCTTCACCTTGGGGATGATCTTGCTGACCTGCACCCCGCCGTAGCCGATGGCGGCATAAAAATCATCCAGGGTATTGAAATAATACCGCTTGGCGATATCCAGGATGAAGGGATCGCGCTGATCCTCCTCCAGCTGGATGTTGTTGCGCCGAAACTCCGCCTCCAGCTCCTCCATGCCCTGCTGGATGTTCTCCTCCCGCCGCTCTTTCTTAAACCAGGTGCGGATTTTGGTGCGGGCGCCATTGGTGCGCACCACCTTCAGCCAGTCGCGGCTGGGGCCGTGGCCGGGGGCGTTGGTGGTGATGATCTCCACAATCTGGCCGGTGGCCACCTTGGTATCCAGCGAGACGATGCGCCCGTCGATTTTGGCGCCCACGGTGCGGTTGCCCACCTCGCTGTGGATGGCGTAGGCAAAATCGATGACTGTAGAGCCCGCCGGCAGGCTGAGCACATCCCCCTTGGGGGTAAAGACGAATACCTCCTCCGGGGCGATATCGGATTTGATGGAGCGGATGATATCCTGAGCGTCCCCGCTTTCCTTCTGGGATTCCAAAAGCTGCCGGACCCAGGCCAGGCGGTCCTCCAGCTTATCCTTGCCGGCAATGCCGGCCTTGTATTTCCAGTGGGCGGCGATGCCGTATTCCGCCGTGTGGTGCATATCAAAGGTGCGGATCTGCACCTCGAAGGGGATAGCCTCCGTCTCCGGATCCAGGACGGTGGTGTGCAGCGACTGGTACATGTTGGCCTTGGGGGTGGAGATATAATCCTTAAAGCGGTTGGGCAGCGGGCGGAACATATCGTGGATTTCGCCCAGCACGTTGTAGCACTCGTTGACCGTATCCACAATCACCCGCACCGCATAGACATCATAGATTTCATCAAAGTTGCGCCCCTGCATATACACCTTGCGGTAGATGCCGTAGACGCTCTTGATGCGTCCCTCCAGCACCATGTGGGGATGGTCGGCGCAGATGCGGTCTCGGATTTTCGTTTTGATATGCTCCAAAAAGGAGACCCGGTCCTCGTGGCGCTTGGCCAGCTGCTGCTCGATCTCCTCATAGGCTACCGGGTCCAAATAACGCAGGGAAAGATCCTCCAGCTCCTCCTTGATGGCGCGGATGCCCAGCCGGTGGGCCAGCGGGGCGTAGACCTCCATGGTCTCGAGGGATTTCTGGCGGCGCTTCTCATCCCGCATGCAGGCCATGGTGCGCATATTGTGCAGCCGGTCGGCCAGCTTGATGATGACCACCCGCACGTCATTGGCCATGGCCAGCAGCATTTTGCGCACGTTTTCCGCCTGCTGCTCCTCCCGGGAGTGGAAGGGCACCTTGCCCAGCTTGGTGACGCCGTCCACCATGGAGGCCACGTCGCTGCCGAATTTTTTGGCGATGGTCTCCAGGGGAACGTCGGTATCCTCCACCACATCGTGCAGCAGCGCCGCCGCCAGGGTGTCGGTATCCATGCCCAGGTCCACCAGGATGGAGGTCACCTCCAGCGGATGGGTGATATACGGCTCGCCCGAGACGCGCTTCTGCCCCTCGTGGGCCTTTTCCGCCAGCTGGTAGACCTCTGTCAGCTTATCCAGGTCCACCTGGCGGTCGTTCTCGATGATTTTCTGTTTTAAATCCTCAAAAGTCATCATACCGCAACACTATCGCCTTTCAGCCGCTCTTTCAGGCGGCTTAAAATCCGGGAATCCTGCAGATTCACCTTCCGCTGTGTATCCCCGATTTCCAGCGCCTCTCCCCCGCCCGGAAGCGAGCGCGCCAGATCAAATTCCTTCAACACATCCACTGCCGCATACAGCCGTCCCAATTCCAGCTGGGGGTCGATGCGCCAGCAAAGATCCAGCATGCCGTACTGGATTTTCTTTTCCCGCCTTAGGCGGCGGTACAGGGCCGCCAGGTATTCCCGGCCGGGATAAAGGCGGCCGCATTCCTCCGCCGTCAGGCTCTCGCCGCGTCGCCAGCGCTCATACAGGGCGCGGCTCTCAAACAGCTTTGCTTTGTCAAGGCCGGCGGGCCGCACATCCAAAATCCGGGCCGAAACCCGCGGCGCCCCCTGATAGGTCTGCAGGGAAAGCTCCAGCGCCGCGTCCACCTCTTCCCCCACCCGGTAGGGGAAAGCCTCCGGCGTCTGGAAGAAATAAGCGCAGCTGAGCCGCCGCCCGCCCTGCTCCAGGCGCAGGCGCAGATGCTTGCCGCCGCCCATGGGGGTGATCTCGCCGATCACCGCCCGGCTGACGGCGAACACCGGCGTCTCATTCTCACAGCCGAAGGGCTCCAGCACTGTCAGCGACGCCAGCTGGGAAAGCTCCGCCAACTCCAGCGGGATCACCGCGTCGATCAAAATTTCGCTGACCGGCATCACCGGATGATGCTCCGCCGCGTAGGAGAGAATCCTCTGGCAGAAGGCCTCGCGGTTTTCCGCCTTCATGCTGAAGCCCGCCGCCGCCGGATGCCCGCCGAATTTGGTGAGCAAATCCCCCGCCGAGGCCACCGCCTCCACCATGGAAAAGCCGGGGATGCTGCGGGCAGAGCCCACCAGCTGGCCGTCCTCCTCGGTCATAAGGATGCAGGGCTTGAGATATTTCTGCATCAGCTTGGCGCTGACAATGCCGATGACCCCGTGGCTCCAGCCCTCGCCCCAGGCGATCAGCACCCGGTGAAAGAGCCGCTCCGGCTCCTGGGCGAGGAACTGCTCCGCCTGGGCGAAGATCTCCTCCTCCAGCTGGCGCCGCAGCCGGTTGAGGCCGTCCAGATGCCCGGCAAGGCGCTGGGCCTCCTCCTCATCGTCGCTGAGCAGAAGGTCGGCAGCCACCTCCGCCGTCTCCATCCTGCCGGCCGCGTTCATGCGGGGCGCCAGGCCAAAGGCCACCTGCTCCGAGGCGATGCCCTCCAGCGAGATGCCCGCCAGCTGCGCCAGGCTTTCCAGCCCGGGGGCGCCGTTGTCAGCCATACGGGCCAGGCCCATCTGCACCAGCAGGCGGTTTTCCTCCTTGAGCGGGACCAGGTCGGCAATGGTGCCCAGCGCCACCAGGTGGGCGTAATAATCCGCCATTTCGGTGCCGTTGTCCCCTTCCAGAGCGCAGACCAGCTTAAAAGCCACCCCCACGCCCGCCAGATGTTCAAAGGGATAAGGGCAGTCCTGCCGGTGGGGGTCCACCACCGCCACGGCATCCGGCAGCACCGGCGGCGGGGTATGATGGTCGGTGACCACCACATCCACCCCCAGGCTGTTGGCGTAGGCGATTTCTTCCCGGGCGGAGATGCCGTTGTCCACCGTGACGATCAGGCGCACCTCATGCTCCGCCAGCAGCTTGACAGCCGGCTTGTTGAGGCCATAGCCCTCGGTATACCGGTCGGGCAGATAGTAGGAAATATTCGCCCCCGCCGACTGCAGGTAGCTGACCAGCAGTGCGGTGGCTGTGACCCCGTCGCAGTCATAATCCCCGTAGACGGTAATCAATTCCCCCAACTCGATGGCGCGGCGGATCCGCTCCACCGCCTGGGGCATATCCCGCATCTGCATCGGATCGTGAAACTGCCTGGGATAAAGGAAATCCCGGGCCGCTGCGGCATCCTGCAGGCCGCGGGCAGCCAGCACCGCCGCCGCCAGGGGGGAAAGATTCAGTTGTTCCGCCAGGGCAGACGCCAGCGCAGGGTCGCTGCGGCGCAGATGCCATCCTTTGTTGTTCACCAGGCCTTCTTCTCCATCCCATCGAAAATTTCTATGCCAGATCCCTCCGGAGGCTTTGTCCGCCGAAGGGGCACTTATTTTTATATTTTACCACTTTTTGCGGGATAACACAAGAAAAAGCGCCTCATGCCGCCTAAATTCGAAGAAGGCTTTCCCCACGCAAAAAAGGGCTGCCCCTAGGGCAGCCCCATCGTCTGCGTCAGCCCTCCAGCGGGCGGTAGTAGGCCGCAATGGCCATGGCGGCGCGCAAACCGTCCACCGCGGCGCTGATGATGCCGCCGGCATAGCCGGCCCCCTCCCCGCAGGGATATACCCCCGCCGCGCCGGGGGCCTGGCCATCCTCTCCGCGCAGGATACGCACCGGCGAGGAGGTGCGGCTTTCCACCCCGGTGAGCAGTGCATCCGGGCTGGCAAAGCCGCGGAGTTTTTTCTCAAAGGCCCGCAGGCCCAGGCGCATCATCTCGGCGATTTCCCGGGGAAAAAGGCTGTCAAAGTCTGCCCCGGCCACCCCGCGGGCATAGCTGGGCTGCACCTGCCCCAGGCGCAGCCCGCCCCTGCCGGCCAAAAACAGCCCGGCTGTCTGGGCGGGCGCCGTCTGGCAGCTGCCCCCCATGCGGAAGGCCTTCTGCTCCAGCGACCGGGCAAACCCCATAGCCGCCAGCGGGTCATCGCCGAAATCCTGCCGGCCCACCGAAACCACCAGCGCCGCATTGGCGTTGCGGCCGTCCCGGGCGTAGTAGCTCATGCCGTTGGTGACAACGCCGCCCTCCTCCGAAGCGGCAGGCACCACCACGCCGCCGGGGCACATGCAGAAGGTATAAACGCACCGCCCTCCCGGCCCCTGCTGAGAGAGCTGATACTCCCCCGGGGGCAGCTTGGGATGGCCGGCCAGCCCGCCGTAAAGGCCCCGGTCGATCTCCTGCTGGAGATGCTCGATACGGGCGCCCACGGAAAAATTCTTCGCCTGCACCTGCAGCCCCCGGCGGATCAGCTGCTCCACCGTGTCGCGGGCGCTATGCCCGGTGGCCAGCACCACTGCCTGGGCCGGGATCTGCCCCTGGTTGGTGGCCACGGCGGTCACCCGGCCGCCCTGCAGCACCAGATCCTCCAGCCGGGTCAAAAAGCGCACCTCGCCCCCCAGGCGGGTCACCTCCTGCCGGAAGGCCTTGACCACCCGTCGCAGATGATCGGTGCCGATATGGGGCTTGGCCCGCCAGAGGATCTCCTCCGGGGCGCCGTGAGAGGCCAGCTCTTGCAATACATAGCGGCAAAGGGGATCGTGGATGCGGGTGGTGAGCTTCCCATCCGAAAAAGTGCCTGCGCCGCCCTCGCCGAATTGGACGTTGGTCTCCCCATCCAGCGGGCCGCCCTGCCAAAAGCGCTCCACCGCTTCCACCCGGGCGTCCACATCCGCGCCGCGCTCCAGCACCAGCGGGCGGTATCCCTCACGGGCCAGCAGCAGTGCCGCAAACATGCCCGCAGGGCCGAAGCCCGCTATCACCGGCCTTGCCTGCAGCGGGTTCTGCCCCCGTGTCACCTGGGGCAGGGCGGTCTCCCGATAGGCCACCTGCGGCGACGCCAGACGCTCTGCCAGGGCCTTTTCGTCGCAGTCCAGCTCCGCCCAGACAGCATAGACCAGCTGGATCTTTTCCCGGCGGCGGGCATCCACCGACTGCTTATAAATCTCCATGCGGCGCACCGGAGGATTGCCCAGAACCGCCCCGGCCAGGCGGAATGCCTCCTCCCGCGGCGCCTCCAGCGGCAGCTTGATCTGCGAAACTACAATGGCCATAGGGCCCTCCCTTTCTCAAAAAAGCGGCGTGGAGAACTCGCCCCACGCCGGCCTTGCGTTTTATTTTAAGAAATCTCGGTGATCTGGAACACCATCTGGTGCTCGCCCACCGCCCACACCAGGCCCTTGCCCGGCGCGGAAACATTCACCGGCAGCATGTGCTGCCCTTCCATAATCTCGATGGTGGAGGCATCCAGCTCGATGACCAGGTCGTTGGAGGTCATGGTCTCCAGCACCTCGGCCGGGCCGAACACCTGCACCTGGGCCAGCCGGCGGCTGACAGGGGTGATCTCATATCCGCTGGGGACATTGAGCACCCGCACATTGGTCAGATCGAAATACCGGCTCTCGTAGCCCTCGCTCTCAAAGGCAACATCGACGGTATCCACATCGTCAATGTTGATAAATCCATCCGGCAGATGCACCGAGAATTCATAGGGCGGGTCCAGCGTCAGGGATTTGAAATCGATATAGCCCAGATTCAGCTCGGTGTAGCGGTCCTGCACATCCACCGGCATGGCGCAGCGCACCGTATCCTGCGAGAAGGAGTATTCCAGCTCTTCCAGCGGGAAATCCGTCGGGATATTGGTGAACCCGATGGTCACCGGCAGATCCTTCACCCGCATCACCGTGATGGTCACATCCACGGTCTCATGATCCAAGTTCAGATAATCGGATTCCACCGCGTTGCCGTCGGCATCCAGCAGCATCACCTGGCTGGTGACCACCCGGGAGCGGCTCAGCTCCCCATCCAGGTTGACCGCCACCACGCAGGAGGCCACCCGATCCACCTCCGCCTGGGGGCCGGTGACCACCACCTGGCTGGGAGTCACCGTCTCATCCAGCGCCATGTAGCCGTCCGCCACCGAAAGGCCGGTGATCATCGCCTGCACCGTCAGGGTCTTGCTGGCCTGCCGGTCAAAGCGGATGGTGGTGCGCTCCGGCGTATAGGAGACGATCTGGAACTCCTTGTCGCTGGTATTGGTCACTGCCACCGGCAAAGAAAAGGAGCCCGCTTCGGTCACGGTGCCCAGCTGGGCATAAGCACTTAAATCATCGCTGGTCACATTGCCGATCACGCTGCGCTGGCCGCTGATGGTCACGTTGACCGTCTGCTGCTGGGTATCGTCCACCGGCTTAAGGCCGAGCTGCACCAGCTGGGCTGAGGTGGTATCCACCTGGATGGGCACTCCCCGGACAGTGGTAGTGCCCACCTGGTCGATGAAGTTGACCACAATAAACCAGGAAATCACCGCGATCAGCACCGAGAGGATGCGCAGGAAAATATCGTTGTGAAACAGTTCCTTCAAATTGATTTTCTTCATCGTTTCACCCTCCGGAACAGGCCCCGTTTCTTTTCGCCGGGTTGATCTGTCTCTTCACCCGTCAGGCGGCTGACCAGCTCCTTGGCCAGCGTTTCCTTATTAAAGCCCCGCTGGATTTCACCATTATTGGCGATGGAGATGGTGCCGTTTTCCTCCGATACCACCACCACCACCGCATCCGATACCTCGCTGACCCCCAGGGCCGCCCGGTGGCGGGTGCCCATTTCCCGGCTGATGGTCTGGTTATCTGACAAGGGCAGGAAGCACCCCGCCGCGTAAACCTTGTTGTCGCGGATGATCATGGCACCGTCATGCAGCGGCGAATTGGGGAAAAAGATATTCCGAATCAGCTCCGGCGTGGGCTGGGCGTCCACCACTGTGCCGGTCTTGACGATTTCGCCCAGCATGGTGGTGCGCTCGATAACGATTAAGGCGCCGATTTTCTGGGCGCTCATGGCGGCGCAGCTCTCGCTGACCACCTGGATCATCGACTGGGTGCGCACGCTGCGGGCCATTTTTTCCTCGTCGTTGGCGCCGAAAAAGGCAAACTGCCGCCCGCTGAATTTCACCCGGCCCACCTGCTCCAGCACCCGGCGGAGCTCCGGCTGGAACACTACCACCAGGGAAATCAGCCCTACCTGCAGGATGTTGCGCATGATAAAGCTGATGGTATTCAGGTGGATCTGCTCGGCAATGGCGTAGATGACAATAACCGCCAGGATGCCCTTGACCAGCTGGGCGGCGCGGGTCTCCCGCACCAGCTTGATGATGTGATAGACAATATAAGCCACCACCGCCACATCGAGGATGTCGGTGGGCGATATGGTGCGGAATATGCTCTGCAGACGGTCAAAAATCGCAATCACGGCAGCCGGTCCTTCCTGTTACTTTCTTCCTATCCATTTTAGCATAACTATCCGGCAATTCAAACCGTTTTCCAAAAGTTTTTTCTTCTTTTCACCAGACTTTTCCACCCGGCCTGCTCAAAAGCGCTCCCGCACGCAGGCGAGGAAGCTTTCCACCTCCTCCGGCCGGTTGTAGCTGCCAAAGCTTGCCCGCACCAGCCCTTCCTTCAGGGTGCCCAGGGTGTGATGCGCCAAATAGGAACAGTGCAGCCCGGCCCGCACGGCGATGCCTTCTTCGGCCAGGCGTGCGGCGGCCTCTTCGCTGGGCAGCCCCTCGGCTGCAAAGGAGACCACCGGCAGAGCGCGGCCATAGGCCGGCGTTTCGCTGTAAAGGCGAATTCCTTTTATCTCGGATAAGCCCTCATACAGACGCGCCGCCAGGGCCAGCTGCCGCTCATAAAGGTGTCCCGGGCCCTTGTCACGCACATAGCCAAGCCCCGCCCCCAGCCCCAGGATGCCCAGGGTATTGACGGTGCCGCTTTCCAGCCGGTCCGGCATGAGAGAGGGCTGGGCCCTTTCCTGCGACTGGCTGCCGGTTCCGCCTTCCATCAGGGTATTCATCCGCGCACCGTGGGGCGTGATCAGCACCCCCGTCCCGGAAGGGCCGTACAGCCCCTTGTGCCCCGGCAGACAGAGGAAATCGATGAAATCCTTTTTCATGGAAATGGGCAGCAGCCCCGCGCTCTGGGCGCCATCCACCAAAAAGAGGCAGCCCTTCAGCCGCGCCAGCTGCCCCAGCCGCCGGATCGGCTGCACCCGCCCGGTGACATTGGAGCCGTGGGCGGCCACAATCAGCCGGGTGTTGCCGCGCAGCAGGCGGCGGTAGTTTTCCACCGTCTCATCCGGGTCTGAGGAGGTGGGCGCCACATTGTATTCGATCAGCCCCTGCTGGGCCAGCTTGTGCAGCGGGCGCAGTACGGAATTATGCTCCAGATCCGACACAATCACATGATCCCCCGCGCTCAGGCAGCCCTTGACCGCCAGATTGAGGGCATGGGTGCAATTCTGGGTGAACACCACCTCCTCCGGGCAGGAAGCGTCAAAAAAGTCCGCCAGCGCCTGCCGGCAGCTGTAGACCTGCTCCGCCGTGGCCATCGCCATGGGATAGCCGCTGCGCCCGGGGTTGGCGCCGTAATGGAAAAACCCCCGCACCATCGCCCGGATAACCGCCGGCGGTTTGGGATAGGTGGTGGCTGCGTTGTCAAGATAAATCATCGCGCCGCCCTCCTTCCTCGCGGGCCTTCACCTGGATGCCCGCCTCCTGGATGAGCCGCTGCGCCCGGTCCGCCTCTTGGGTCAGGACCAGGCCGTAGCCGCAGCCAAAGCGCTCCAGATCCCGCCGGTTGCGCACCAGCTGGCAGGGGATGCCCGCCTGCCGCAGCAGCTGCTGGGCGCGCATGGCGTGGGTGACAGAGCCGACAAATAAAATAACATGATCTTCTGCCATAAAAATACCTCCCGTCAAGCATAGGCTATGCGGGAGGAAAAAGGCGGGTTATCCCGGCCGGGGCCGGGCTCCGGCAGCCCCAAGGCGGGAATCTGCCGGGCAGGACAGGGCCTTTTGCGGCAAAAAAAATCTTCCGGCCCAAAATGTGCCGGAAGAATGCGCTGTGAAATTATTTTTCTCCATCTGCCAGCGGCAGCAGCAGGCAGACCGCATGGGCGGCCATTCCCTCGCCGCTGCCGGTGAACCCCAGCCCCTCCTCGGTGGTGGCCTTCACATTCACCTGTTCGGGGGCGATGCGGCAGTCCGCAGCAATGCGGCAGCGCATTTCCTCCAGATAGGGCATCAGCTTGGGGCGCTGGGCCAGGATGGTGCAGTCCAGGTTGCCCACCTGCCAGCCAGCCCGGTGCAGCTTTTCCGCCACCTGCCGCAGCAGCTGCCGGCTGTCGGCCCCGCGGTAGCATTCCTCCGTATCCGGGAAGTGCCGGCCGATATCCCCCAGCCCGGCGGCGCCCAGCATGCTGTCCATCACCGCGTGCAGCAGCACGTCGGCGTCGGAGTGACCGTCCAGCCCCCTCTCATAGGGGATCTCCACCCCGCCCAGGATCAGCTTCCGGCCCGGCGCCAGCCGGTGCACATCATAGCCGTGACCGATTCTCACGCTTCTTCCTCCTCCCATCGGGCCGCCAGCAGCGCCTGTGCCAGGCGCACATCCTGCGGCGCGGTCAGTTTCAGGTTTTCCGGGGAACCCTCGGTGAGATGCACCGCAAAGCCCGCGGCCTCCATCAGCTGGCAGTCGTCGGTATAATCCCGCCCCTGCTGCCCTGCCAGGGCGCAGGCCTTCAGATACGCCTGGGCGGCAAAGACCTGCGGCGTCTGAATGAGATAAAGCCCCTGCCGGTCCACCGTCGCGCAGATCATCCCATCCCGGACGCGCTTGACCGTATCCCGCACCGGCACCCCCAGCGCCGCCGCCCCAAAGCGGAAGGCATCCTCCGTCACGCGCTGGATCTCCTCCGGCGTCACCAGCGGGCGCGCCCCGTCATGGACACAGTAAAAATCCGCCTCGCCGGCAGCCATCACGCCCGCCAGCACCGACGCCTGGCGGCTGTCCGCCCCGCGCACCACCGACCGGACCTTCTTTAGGCCGCAGTCCCGCACCAGGCGCAATAGGTCCGGGATCGCCTCCTCCCGGGCCGCCACCACCACACGGTCCACCGCCGGGCAGCACTCAAAGGCCCGCAGCGTGTGCAGGATCACCGGCATCCCGCCCAAGGGCATCAGCTGCTTATCCCAGCCCATGCGGCGGGAAACGCCCGCCGCCGCAATCACCGCCGCCACCAGGGGCTTTCGTTCCACTGCCAAAATGCTTCCTCCTTCGCCAAATCAAAAGGGCGCCGACAGCCGGTCAGCGCCCTTTCTCCTTTCGTCTGAATATGCGGCGCAAAAAGCCCCTTCCATAAAACGCAGCCTGCCCGGCAGCCTTTGCCCGCCCCGATCCGCCTGAAACCGCTGGATCACTCTGCGACGATTTCTTCGGCGCTGCGAAAAAACGCTTCCCGCTGCTTCAGGGTGGCCTCTGCCTCCTTGTCGCAGCTTTCCTGCAGGGTCTTCATGCGCTCCTCCAGCTGCTGCATCTGGCGGCAGCTTTCCTCCATCTGGGCGCGCAGCTGGGCCACAGTGCCGGCCAGCGCCTGAGAGCGCTCCGAAAGATCCCCCACAAAGACGGCGGCGCTCTTTTCCACCGCCTGTGCCTTGGCCTTGGCCTCCGAGAGGATGTTTTCCGCCGCGCGGTTGGCCTTGATGATGATATCCCCCACCTCTTTGGCGGCGCTGTCCTCCTGCTGGGCGGCGTTCTGCTGGGCGCTCTGGGCCGCCTCCTCGCAGCGCTGCTGCAGCAGGCGGTTGTGCTCCAGCTGGATGCGCGCCTCCCGATCCTTCTGGGAAAGCTCCCGCTCCAGGCGGGTCACGTCCCCTTCCTTCTGCGCCAGGGAGGCCTCCAGCTCCTCCACCCGCTGGGCCAGGGTGGCCAGCTTCTGATCCTGCTCGGCGGAGTATTCCTCATACTTCTGGTTCTGCTGAACCGCATCCTGCAGCTGGCCCTCCAGCCGCTGCAGCTCCTCCTGGTGTTTCTGATCCTGCTCGCAGATATAATCCAGCACGGATTTTTTGTCAAACCCGCCAAAGGTCACAGTCTTAAACACGATATTATCGCTCATGGGCGGCACCCTCCTGTACAAACTTGCCCGCCGCAGGGCAAAGCCCGCGCAGACGAAATAAAAGAACCGTTGCTATGGCTATTATAACATTTTATCCGCAAGATACAACATTTTCGCGCGATTTTCACCCAAAATCCGCCCGCAGGCGCATTTTTTCGGGGAGCAGGGGGCGCCGCCCTTTTCATCCGGGCAAAAAGCTGGTATCATATTTCCAGACTATCACACCGGAAAGGACCGAATCATGAACACAAACAAAAAACTGGTCATCTTTGACCTGGACGGAACCCTCAACGACACTTCCCTCTATGTGATCCCCGCCACCCGCCGCGCCCTGGCTGAAATGGGCGTCACCGGCATCACCGACGAAGAGATCATGCGCAATGTGGGCGCCTCCTGGCGGGAGGCCTGCGAGCGGTATCTGCCCGGCCAGCCACAGGAGGTGCACCGGGCCTATTCCGACCGGTATTCTCAGGCGGAACGGGAGCTGTGCCGGGAACAGCACGGCACCTTCCCCGGCGTGCCGGAGCTGCTCCGGCAGCTGAAGGCGGAGGGCTATCTGCTGGCCATCTGCTCCAACGCGTCGCTGCGCTATATCAAAATGGTATGCGGGTATCTGGAGTTTCTTCCCTATTTTGATGATTTTGCGCCGCTGGAGCCGGAGATGACCGAGAAGGCCCAATCCATGAAAAAGCTGCTGGACCGCCTTTGCCCCGACTGGGCGGTCATGGCAGGCGACCGGCACTACGACCTGGAGGCCGCCCGCAAAAACGGGATCCCCTTCATCGGCTGCGGTTATGGCTACCAGCGGCCGGGGGAGCTGGACGGCGCCGATTTTTACGCCGCGGCACCCTTTCAGGTGCTCCAGGGGGTTCACCTGCTGGAGAAGCACCGCCCATAAGCCAGAAAAAAAGAGCCGGATACCGGCTCTTTTTGTGTTTCTCAGGCGCTTTCCCCCTGCTCCTGCCCGGAAATGGACTGGGCGAGGCTTTCCTCTTTCTGAAGCAGGATCTCATCGTAGCGGCTGATCTTATAATCCAGGCGGCTGAGCACCTCCTGCATCTGGGCGATGCGGTCGGCCAGGTTTTTGCGCTCCTCCAGCAAAATCGCCTTGCGGGCGGCCACCGTCTGCCGCCCCAGGGCAAACAGGCGGACATATTCGATCAGGCTCTCGATGGGGATGCCTGCGCTGCGCATGCATTTGATAAAATTCACCCAATTGCAGCTGGCCTCGTCATAATCCCGGATACCGCTGGCATTGCGCCTGACCGGCGGGATCAGACCGATGCGCTCGTAATACCGCAGGGTGTCGGCGGAGATGCCGTATTGCTTGGATACTTCTGCAATGGTCATGGCAATATCCCTCCCTTTTTTGTCATTTTATCACCTGGAGTCTGCTCCAAGTCAAGGGCTTTTGATGAAAAAAACGCCTGTTTTTTACCGGCGGCCGGGCGCTGCCTGCGCAAATCCCCACAAAGCCCTTGCCGGGACGCCCCGGACATGGTATCATAGAGAAAGCGCGGCCCGCGCCCTCTGCTGCAGGGCCAAAAGGAGGTCTCTATGAGAATCATCGGCCTGATTGTGCTGATTTTTATTTTGATCAAAGCGGCGGCTCTGCTGTTCGCCCCGTTTATGCTGGCCTTCATGGCGGCAAAAAAGGCCCTCTGCCACATGGATGAGAAAAAATGGATGGAATATCTCGGCCGCCTTACCCATGCCGGGTTTGCGGTGCGGTTTTTTCTCATCTATCTGGTGCCGATGGTGATTGTCTCCGCCCTGGGGTATCTATTGTTCGCCCTGTTCGGCTATGAGAATCCCCTGGGCCTGGCGGCGCTGACCTTTGCGGTGGGGATGCTGCTGTCCCTCTGGCAGATCTTCCGCCACAAGCAGGAGCTGATCACCCAGCTGGGGCGCATCCAGGCCGGCCAGGCCCCCGAAGAAGAGGACGCCCCTGCAGCGAAAAAAGGCCGCCGCAAATAAGGGCGGCGCGATGCCGGTTTCCCGAAAATCTCCAAGAATTGGATGTTTACATTTTATTCAACAATTTTCGCCTTTTTTGGGATAAAATAAGAGTATATTTCTGCGTGGGAGGCCCCTATGTTCGGCTACATCCGTCCTTCAAAACCCTGGCTGCGGGTCTACGAGCTGGAAGAATACAAGGGCGTCTACTGCAGCCTGTGCAAGGATCTGGGCCGGCGGTATGGGCAGCTTTCCCGCATGACGCTCAGCTATGACTTTGCCTTTCTGGCCATGCTGCACCTGGCCCTGGCGGAGGAGGAGCCCTCCTTTGAGGCGCAGCACTGCATCATCCACCCCATCAAGAAAAACCTCTGCTGCCTGGGCGGCGCGCCGGTTTCACTGTGCAGCGATATCGCCGTGCTGATGGTTTATTATAAATTACTGGATAATATTG
The DNA here is from genome assembly GCA_904398325.1 of Candidatus Neoruminococcus faecicola. Lineage (GTDB taxonomy): Bacteria > Bacillota > Clostridia > Oscillospirales > Ruminococcaceae > Neoruminococcus > Neoruminococcus faecicola. Next base: position 32,040 of record CAJFPC010000005.1, read on the forward strand.
CAGACAGCGGTTTTTTTGCCTCCCTGCCCTACCGGCTTTCCTGGCCGGTAGCAGCCCGCCTGCGCAAAAAAGCGGCCCGCCGTCAGCCTGAAGCGGATGAGATCATCCGCCGCTGCATGGAGCGCCAGCGCCAGCTGGAGCAGGCGAACACCGCCTCGGTGGACCTGGCCAGTGAGCCCACCGCCGAAGCCATGGGCGGCATCTGCGCCCTGCTCTCGGCGGATGCCGCCCAAAAGCGGGTGCTGGAGCGGTTCGGCTATTTCTTAGGGCGGTATATCTATCTGATCGACGCGCTGGACGATCTGGAAGAGGATGCCGCCAGCCACGGCTACAATCCATTTCTGCTGCGGGATGGGGAGCATTCCCCCCAGGTGCTGCGGGAAAACGCCCGCGGCTCTTTGTACCTGACCATCGCAGAGCTGGCAAAATGCTATGAACTGCTTACCCTGCGCCGGTTTAAGCCGGTTCTGGATAATATCCTTTATCTGGGCATGAAGGAAGTCACCCAGCAAATTCTGCAGAAAAAGGAGAATCCCCATGACTGACCCTTACAAGGTTCTGGGCGTTTCACCAGACGCTTCGGATGAAGAAATCAAGACGGCCTACCGCACCCTGGCCAGAAAATACCATCCCGACAATTATGCGGACAATCCCCTGGCGGACCTGGCCTCGGAAAAAATGCAGGAGATCAACGCCGCCTATGAGGAGATCACCAACAGCCGCAAAAACGGCCGTCATCAGTCTTCGGGCGGTTATCAGCAATCCGGCGGCTACCAGCAGAGCCAGGGCAGCTACGGCGGCTACCAGGGCGGGTACAGCTCCAATCAGTTTGCCGACATCCGGCGGCTGATCAGCCAGGGGCGCCTGGCCCAGGCAGAGGAGCTGCTGGACGGCATCCCGGACGGCCAGCGGGATGCGGAGTGGTATTTCCTCAAGGGCAATGTCTACTACTCCAAGGGCTGGCTGGATGACGCCTTCCAATACATCAGCCGCGCCTGCCAGATGAACCCCCAGAATATGGAATACCGCGCCGCTCTCAACCGGATGTCCTGGCAGCGGCAGAACGGCTCCCCCGCCGGCTTCGGCGGAGGCTACACCCAGGGGACAGGCGGCGGCATCAGCTGCTGCGACATGTGCGCCGCCATGTACTGTGCCGACTGCCTGTGCAGCAGCTTCGGCAACTGCTGAGGAAAGGTTGGAGGCGCAGCTTTGAACAGGAAAAGCTCTCAGGTGGCCATGGGCGGCCTTGCTTCCGCCCTGTGCGTATTGCTCATGTTCCTGACCGGGATGGTCCCCTTTGCCACTTACGCCATGCCGGCTGCCGCAGGCACCGTGCTGCTGGCGGTAGTCATCGAAAACGGCCGCAAGGTGGCGCTGCTGGTCTATCTGGCGGTATCCTTCCTCTCCTTTTTTGTGGTGCCGGATCGGGAAGCGGCCCTGATGTTCTTCTTTTTCTTCGGATATTACTCCATCATCAAAGGCCCGCTGGACCGCGTGCGGCCCAAGCCCCTGCAGTTTGTCATCAAGACGCTGATCTTCAACGCGGCGGTGATTGCCGCCTACTGGATTTTCATCAACCTGTTCGGCATCAAGGATGTGCTGGATTCCTTCGGCACCTTCGGGCAGTATTCCCTGCTGGTTCTGCTGGTTTTGGCCAACATCACCTTCTGGATCTACGACTTCTTTTTATCCAACGCCATTGTGGCCTACTGCAACTGGTTCCGGCCGAAATTTTTGGGAAAGAGAAAATAACCATGAAACTGTTTGCCATGCTGTTCTGCGCCCTGTTTGGACCGGCTGCCCTGAGCGTCCCCGCGCTGGCGGCCCCGGATGCCCAGGGCATCCGCTCCTGGGGGATGTTTTTCCTCGGCTTTCTGTTTGTGATGGCGCTCATTTACCTTTTGCTGCTGGCGGTGGGCTGGATCGGCCGCCGGTACGGCAAAACCCCTCCGGACGGCGCGCCGGACGGGGATGAAAAAGGCAGCAAGCTTTAATCTCCCGACAGGCCGAGGGCCCGCTGCCCTTTTCCCCTGCCTCCCCCGGAAGGGGGATTTTTTTATGTCCCGGCCCTCTGCCAAAGAAAAAAATCCCGCCGCAGCGGGATTTTTTTTTGTTTGGATCAGTAGGTCAGCTTGGCGATGCTGGCGTCACTGGCGTAATTCATGAAATTATACATCACCAGCACCTCGTCGTATTCCTTGCCGGCCAGCAGCTCGGTGGTGCGCAATTCGCTGTTGCGGGGGTCCAGCACATCCACCTCGTCAAAATGATAGAGCAGATATGGGATCAAGCTGTTGGCGTAGGAATCCTTGATGACCAGGATGCGGCTGGTCCGGCCCTCCACATGGTCGCGGTTGGTCACCGACTGGATCTCCATAAAGCCCTTGTTGCCCTGCATCAGGCCGGAATATTTATCCCGCAGTGCAAAGCGGTCGTAGGCGTAAATGCCCTCCGAAGGCTGGCCGTTGACAGTGACCTGCCCCACCGGGATATCATAATAGGTGATCACATCCGGCACCGCGTTGAAGAGCTTCGCCTTGCTGAAATAGGTGCCGTAAAAGCCGGTGACCTCGGTGGGATTGGCCATCTCCTCCAGGGGGACGGGAGTCTTGCCCAGGCTCTCGATAAACTCGCAGTAGGCAAGGTACGCGCCGTATGTGGTCCAGTGATGGTCGGTGCGGTAATAAATATACTCCTGCGCGTGGTCAGAGAGCGTCTGCCGGAAATCCACAATCTCCGCCCCGGCCGCGGCCATCTGGCGGTAGACCTCATCCATATAAGCCAGCTGGTCCACCTGGTGGGCGTCGGCGCCCTCGGGCAGCTTATCCGTGAGGATCTCGTAGGAGTTGGGGATCAGCGAAAAGGTCACATGCTCAAACTGAGGGAACAGCTCCATAAATTCCTGGATGAACCCGGTGCTCTTCTGGATGCGGTCCTCGTCGGTGGCCAGGTATTTTTCGAACATATAATGATCGTCGCCGTAAAGGATGCCGTTGTTTTCAATCTTGGCCAGCGCCCATTCGCTGATGGATTTGACGGTGATCCACTCATCCCGCAGGATGAACTGGTCGCTGACATATTCCTCATATTTGGTGGTAAAGCGGTCTTCCTGATCCCTTTCCAGCAAAGCTTCCAGGCTAAATCGGGGCCGGTCGGCCAGATAGGCGTTCTCAAACTCGGAAAACTCCCGGGTGGGCGTAATCAGATCCGCCGCGAAAAAGCCGTACAAAAACAGCGCAAACGCCAGCAGAATCGGATATTTCAGCAGCGATTTCATCTTCGCACCCCCTTAGAAATTCCAGTACAGGAACGGGTTGTAGGTGGCGTCCACCAGATAGCCGGTGCACATCACCAGAACCAGCACCAGAAACGCTGTCTGCACCAGCGGCAGGCGCTGGGTCTTTTTCTCCAGATAGTTGAAGATCGGCATCGAGCAGAGAATGCCGATGAGGATGGACACCCCGTAGTTGCGCAGGTAATAGAGCACATCCACCCCGCCGGTGAAATCAAAGAGGCGGGTGAAAAAGACGCCCAGCTGCTCAAAATCCGTGATGGCAAACAGCCCCCATCCCAGGGTAAATACCAGGATGGTAAATACATGCCCCACCACCCGGTGCTTTTCCAAAAAGCGGCCCAGGAAAATCTTCTCCGCCATGAGCACCACGTAATAAAACAGCCCCCACAGCACAAAATTCCAGTGAGCGCCGTGCCAGAAGCCGGTGGCCATCCAGACGATAAACAGGTTGAAATAGGTCCTGCCCTTGCCCTTGCGGTTGCCGCCCAGCGGGATATAGAGATAATCCCGGAACCAGCCGCTCATGGTCATGTGCCAGCGCCGCCAGAACTCGGTGACGCTGCGGGAAGTGTAGGGATAATCGAAGTTTTTGGGGAACTGGAAGCCCAGCATCTTGCCCAGGCCAATGGCCATCAGCGAATAACCGCTGAAATCGAAATAAATCTGCAGCGTATAGGCCAGCAGCCCCAGCCAGGCCAGCCCGGAAGAAATCTCGGCAAAGCCCAGCTGCTGCACCTCGGTCCACAAAGCGCCCACATTGTTGGCGATGAGCACCTTGCTGCCCAGGCCCATGATAAACAGCTTGATGCCGTCCTGGATCATGGGCAGCTCGATCCTGCGGCTTTTTAGCTCCCGGTTGATATCGGTGTATTTGACGATGGGCCCTGCGATCAGCTGGGGGAACAGCACCACAAAGGCGCCGAAATCAATGATATTGCGCTCGGCGTGCACCTTGCCGCGGTAGACGTCGATGGTATAGGACATGGTCTGGAAGGTGTAAAAGCTGATGCCCAACGGCAGCGGCAGCCCCAGCTGGGGGATCGCCGTGCCGAAAATGCCGTTGAGGTTGGCGATAAAAAAGTCGGTGTATTTAAAGAAAAGGAGCATCCCCAGGTTGCCGCACATGGAAAGGGCCAGAAACAGACGCATTTTCACCCGGCTGTCCCGATTGCGCTCAATGCCGCCGGAAGCGATATAATCCAGCAGGATCGAAAACACCATAATAGGCAGGTAGCGCACCTCGCCCCAGGCGTAAAACACCATGCTCAGGCACAGCAGGGTGAAATTTTTGAATTTTTTTGGCACCAGATAATAGAGCAGGAACGCAATCGGCATAAACCGAAACAGAAACATCAGGCTGCTGAATACCATTTTTACCGTCCTTTTGGCCTGCGGCCGGGGTTTGATGATGAGTCGGATACAGCGAAAAGTCAGCTATTATTTTAGCAGATTTTCCGCCGAAATAAAAGCTGACTTTTTAAAATTTTGGGTCTGCCGGGGCAGCTCAGTTAAAATAGCTGTCTACAATATCCACTGCGCGCTGGACTTCGTCCTGCGCATCCTTGGTGGCATCGCCCACAATCAGCAGGAACACATAGTCCCCGCGGGTGATGACACGGCCGGCATTGGCCTTTTCCGTATCCACATACTGGGAGCACATCTGCTGGATATTCTCCAGCCGGGAATTGAGCGCCTCCTCCACGGCGTCCGCACGGCCCTCCTTGGCTTTGACAGCGATCACATTATCCGCCGAGGTCATGGACATGGAGAACATCCCGTAATATTCCTCCACATCCTCCTCCAGGTTCAGATACATCAGGTCGCCGGCGATTTCATCATCCAATTCCGCAGGCATCACGATGCCGATATCGGTGTTGATCTGCTCCACAATGTCCCGCAGGGTGGCGCCGTCCTTGAGGGTGTTCTTCTCCGCCTGGCTGCTGGAGGACTGGGAAGAAGTGTTCCCCGCCCCAGAGGAAGAAGTTTCATCCGAGCCGCAGCCGGCCAGGGAAACGGCCATCATGGCGGCAAGCAAATATGCGATAGTTTTTTTCATAGGTTACCTCCTGATTGATTGCTTCCCTTTTATGGTAAGGAAAAGCCCGGCATTTCTTGCGGTGTGCTGTTATTATTTACAGAATATTCAAAATTTATTTCACCGAGCGCAGGAAATCCCGGGTGGCCTCCTCCTTCGGGTGGTCAAAAATCTCCTCAGGGGTGCCGCTTTCCGCAATGCGGCCATCCTTCATAAACATCACCCGGTTGGCCACCCCGCGGGCAAAGCCCATCTCGTGGGTGACCACCAGCATGGTCATCTTCTCCTGCGCCAGCTGCCGCATAACGCCCAGCACCTCCTGGGTGAGCTGAGGGTCCAGCGCGGAGGTGGGCTCATCAAAAAACAGGATCTCCGGGCTGAGCATCAGCGCCCGGGCGATGGCCACCCGCTGCTTCTGCCCGCCGGAAAGGTTGCCCGGCATCTCGTCGATCTTATCCAAAAGGCCCACCTTGCCCAGCAGCTGGCGCGCCAGCTCCAGCCCCTGGCTGCGGCTGCCCTTGCCGGTGACGGTGTAGGGCATCAGCAGGTTATCCCGCACGGTGAGATGCGGGAACAGGTTGTAATTCTGGAACACCATGCCCATTTTGGCCATGATGCGCTTTTTCTCCTCCCGGCCGGCATAGCGCCCATCCCGCACCAGGTATTCCCCATCCATCTGGATGGAGCCGCCGTCGACGCTTTCCAAATCGATCATGCTGCGCAGCAGCGTGCTCTTGCCCGAGCCGGAGGTGCCGATGATGGCCACCACGTCGCCGCGTTCCACCGAAAAACTGATCTCCCGCAGCACCTGCAGGGAACCGAAATTCTTTTTTAAAGAGGTGACTTCAATCAGAGACATCCCGCAGCCCTCCTAAAACTGGAAGCGTTTTTCCACCCAGCGGAAAAACAGCGTCAAAACCAGGTTCATCACCAGATAGATGATGCCCGCGATGAGAAAAACGATGGGCTGGCCATCCCGGCTGACAATGGTGCGGGTATAGTGCAGGATCTCCGGCACCGACACCGCATACAGCAGGGAGGTATCCTTGACCAGGGTGACCGACTCATTGGCCACGCTGGGCAGCGACACCCGGATCATCTGCGGGAAAATCACCCGCACAAAGGTCTGGGCACGGCTGAGGCCCAGCACTCGGCAGGCCTCATACTGGCCCCGGTCGATGGCCAAAAGCCCCCCGCGGAAGATCTCGGCAAAATAGGCCGCGTAGTTGAGCACAAAGCCCCACATGGCGGCGGTCAGGCGCTCCATCACCAGGTATTTGCCCACGCCCGGCAGATAGGGCAGGCCGAAATAGATAAACATCAGCTGCAGCAGCAGCGGCGTGCCCCGGATCACATAAATATACGCCTTGGCGAGCCACTGCAGGGGCTTAAGGCGGCAGGTGGCCAAAAGGGTGATCAGCATCCCCAGCGGGATGCTCACCAGGATGGTGACAAAAAACAGCCCGGTTGCCACCGGCACCCCGGAAAGGATGGCGGGGGCCACCTGCGAAAGGTATTCCCAACTCATGGCAGTTCCTCCTTGCTGCGCGAGCGTAAACAGTCGATTGCTTTATTATTTTATCATAATAACAAAGAGAAGGCCAGCCTCTTTTGTAAAAATCTGCCGCCGGGGCCGGATTTTTGCAGCAGGCAGCGAAAAAACAGGGCCGGCCCAGTCTGGCCAGCCCCGCTTCATCCCGTTTGGTCAGGCGCTCTCAGGCAGCAGCTTCCTCAGAGGC
>CAJFPC010000006.1 GCA_904398325.1 Candidatus Neoruminococcus faecicola
GCAGGGGCGGCTGCCGGGGCGGGGGTGCTCACCGGCGCGCCGGGGGCCAGCTCCTCCACCTGCACATCGTAGCTTTTGCCGTTGACCGTAATCTGATAGCGTTTCATTCTATGATTCCATCCTTTCTCACAGAGGCAGGTTCGCGTGTTTCTTCGGCATTTTATCCACCCGCTTGTCCGCCAGGAAATCCATCGCCTTGGCCACGGCCAGGCGGGTCTCCTCCGGGCGGATGATCTCATCCAGGCAGCCTGCCGCAGCGGCGGCAAAGGGGCTGGCCTGGGTTTTGGCATAATGGGCCACCGCTTCGGCGCGGCTGACTGCGGCGGTGATCTCCCCGCCGCCGGTGAAGGCCACGGCGGTTTCAGGCCGCAGGGCGCTGATGACGGCATCGGGCCAGGCCAGCACCCAGTCGGCACTGCCGCCCCGCCCCGCCAGGGTGAGGAACACCGCGCCGCAGGCCTCGCCGGTCACCAGGGCCAGCTTGGGGGCGGTGCTGTCGGCATACACTGCCGCCAGCTTGGCGTATTCCCTGGCGCCGGCGGCATCGGGGGCAAAGCCCTCGCTGTCGATGACGGTGACCACCGGGATCTGGAAGCAGTCACAGAAGCTGACGCACCGGGCCAGCTTGGCGCAGCCCTCGGCAGCCAGCGGCCCCTGCACCGCCGCAAACAGCGTGGTGATGCCGCACAGGCTGCCCAGGCTCACCTGCACCCCGCCGCCCATCCGGGCCAGCAGAGGCATCAGACTTTGACGGTCGGCGATTTTTTCCACCGTCTGGACGGGGGTTTCCTCCCCGGTGAAGGCATCCTCCCCATCGGCGAAATCGCTGATGGGCGCGCAGCTCAGGTTGTTGGCCGGCAATAAGAGCAGTGCCTGCCGGGCCAATTCGATGGCGCTGCCGGCATCCGCCGCCGTCATATGGCACAGCCCGGTTTTGGCAGCCGCCCCGGCCGAGGCATCCCCCTGGCCGGAGGTCCCGGCGGAAAATTCCGCCGTCTCGCTCATAATCACCAGATCCGCCAGGCCGGCCAGCACCGCGGCGCTGCCCAGGCAGCAGCCTGCGATCACCGAGATCTGCGGCACCACGCCCGACAGGCGGGAAGCCGCGCCGATCAGCCGGCTGTAGGCGGCCAGCGCCTCCACGCCCTGGGCGGTCTTGGCCCCGGCGGAATCGTAGATCCCCACCACCGGGGCGCCGTTCTGCTGCGCCAGGCGGTAGAGCCGCTCGATCTTCTCCCCCTCCAGCCGGCCCAACGCCCCGCCGAGGCAGTCCGGATCCTGGGCAAAGGCATAGACAGCGCGGCCGCCGATGACGCCGCAGCCGGTCACCACGGTGCAAGGGTCCTCCTGCCCGCCGCAAAAGGCGCCCAGCTCCACAAAGCTGCCCTCTTCCATCAGCTGCCGCAGCCGTGCGCGGGCCGGGCTGCCTGCCAGGCGGCTGCGGGCCTCTTCCAGGGCGGCAAGACTCTCTTGTGCGCTCATGTAAAAACCTCCTGTCCTTTTCGGTCGGCGCCGGGCACCGCCCGGCATATGAAAAAGTGAAACTTAATATCACTAAGTAAAATAATTATACTATGCTTTTCCCGGCAAAACAAGTTCTATCTGCTCTTCCCGCCGGATTTTAGATAATTTTCACGACTTTTCCGGCACACTTTCGTGACATATGGCAAAGCCCTGCCGAAAAACCGCCGCGGAAAAAGAAAAAGAGGCCCGAAGGCCCCTCTGGTTATTCTGTTTTGGGATGCTGTCCGCAGTGATGGCAGCTGAAAAAAGCCTCCAGCGGGAAGGTCTCGCCCACCTTCAGGCCCAGCGCTTCCAGCCGCTGCCGGCAGGGCAGGGTTTCCTCCAGCCTGCCGTAGGCGATGCCCCGCAGAAGGGCGCTGTTGAGCCCGGCGCGCACCAGGCCGTCCAAAAGCCCCTCTTCTCCGGCGGCGGCCGCCTTGAGGACGATGGCATCCCCCTCCTTGGCAAAGAGGGCGTATTCCTCCAGATTTTCCCGGTCGGCAGCCACCGCAAAGCGCATCAGGGGCGGCTCAATGCCCGCCCGGCGGCACAAAGCGGCGGTCTTGTCCCAGTCTTCCACAATATATAAGTGCAGCATGATTTCAGCCTCCCCAGGAATTGCGGCGGCCCTTTCCGCCGCGGCCCGGCTCCTCCCGGCGCAGATGGCGGCGGTCAAAGGGGTCGCCGTAGGTCTTGCGGTAGCGTTCCTCCGGGGTGCGGGCAGGCTTTTTGCCCTGGGGGCGCTTTTCCTCCGCTGCCGGCGCCGGCTGGCCGGAGACCGCCCCCCGCAGGGCAGCCAGCTCCGCCGCCGTCAATTCCCGGTACTGGCCGGGCTGCAGCATCCCCAGCTTCAGCGGCCCGATGGAGGTGCGCTTCAGGCGCGCCACCTCCAGCCCCACCGCCTCGCACATCCGGCGGATCTGGCGGTTGCGCCCCTCCCGGATGGTCAGCTGCAATACCGCCCGGCCCGGCTCTTTGGTGAGCACGTGCACCTGGGCGGGCAGGGTCATTTTGCCGTCCAATTCCACCCCGGCGGCCAGCTGCACCGCCTGCTCGTCGGTGATGCCCGGCCGCACGGTCACCCGGTAGGTCTTGCTCACATGGCAGGAGGGGTGCATCATGGCGTTGGCAAAAGCCCCGTCGTTGGTGAGCAATAAAAGCCCCTCGCTGTTTTTATCCAGGCGCCCCACGGGATAGACCCGTTCCTCCACCCCTTCCAGCAGATCCATGACACAGCGGCGGCCCATCTCGTCGCTGGTGGTGGTCACATAGCCCCGGGGCTTGTGCAGCATGAGGTAGCGCTTTCTGCCGCCGGTGTGCAGCTGCACCCGCTGACCGTCGATGGCGATCACATCCCGGGCCGGGTCGACAGCGTGGCCGGGCTGGGCCGGCCTGCCGTTGACGGTGATGCGCCCCTGGGCGATGTATTCCTCCGTCCTGCGGCGGGAGAGCACACCCCCCTGGGTGAGCGCCTTCTGAATCCTGATTTTCTGTGCCATGGCACATCCTCCTTCGTTTCACAACGGTGGTTTTTTCTATCTTTCTGCTTATCTTAACCGAACAGCCGCTGCCAGAAGCCCTTCTTCGGTTCCGGCAGGGCGGGGACCGTCTCCGCTGCCAGCAGCGGCGTCTCATACACGGTCTGCTCCCCCACCCGGCAGAGGGCCCGGCCCACCACCTGGCCCTTCTCCACCGGTGCGGAAAGGAACGGCTCCGCAATCACCTCCACCCGCGCCTGGGGGATTTCCTCCCGGCTCAGGGTGACGGCCGCCTGCGCCGGGGCCACCGCCAGCAGCGGGCTTTGCGCCCCCGCCAGCGGCAGGTTCTCAGGCAGGCCCAGGGTATTCAGCGGCACCGCCTGCACCTGATCGAAGGCCTCATCCAGCAGCTGCTTGTGCAGGTTCCAGTCGTCCCTGTAGTGGAGGGTGACGCAGATCAGCGTGACCCCCTCCCGCCGGGCGGCGCTGGCCAGGCACCGGCCCGCCAGGCTGGTATAGCCGGTCTTGACCCCGATGCAGCCCTCATATTCCTCCAATAAGCGGTTGTGGTTGGTGAAGGTATGCTCCTCCGGCGGGTTGCCAAACCGGCAGGCCATGCGCGCAGAGGAGCAGATCTTCAGAAAATTCTCATCCTGAATGGCGTGCCGCGCGATCTGGGCCAGGTCATAAGCGGTGGATTGGTGCCCCGTAGCATCCAGCCCGTGCGGATTGGTGAAATGGGTGTTCCCCAGCCCCCACGCCAGGGCCTGGGCGTTCATCTGCTCGGCAAAGGCGGCCTCGCTGCCCGCAATGTGGATGGCGGCCGCGGCGGCTGCGTCGTTGCCGGAGGGCAGCAGCTGCCCCACCGCCAGCGCCTCCAGCGAAACCTGATCCCCCAGCTGCAGCCCCATGGAGCTGCCCTCCACCCCCACGGCGGCGGCCGGCACCTCAAAATACGCCTCCAGGTCCGGCTGCTGCAGCGTCAGATAGGCTGTCATCATCTTGGTCAGGCTGGCCATGGGCTTGACCTCATGCTCCTGATGGCCGAAGATCACCCGCCCGGTCTGGGCATCGATGACCACCGCGCCGGTATCCGCCGGCAGCTGGGGCCAGGCCGCAGCCTCCACCGGCCAGAGGCAGAAAAGCAGCGCGCAAAGGGCCGCAAGGCCCACAAGCCGTTTCAAAATCCAATCCCCCCGCATCCTGTCTCGCCGGCGCCGGGCGGCGCCGCGTCTGGTTTTACCCTATGCGGCGGGGAAGGATGCTTATTCCTCTTTTTCCGCTTTTTCGGCCTTTTTGCCGATCAGCGAGCCGATCTGCTCAATCACCTGGGGCACCAGGTTGACCAGCCGGTCGGCGGTGTTGTCGGCGCTCTGCAGCTGCAGCAGCTCCACCTTGCCCGGGCGGATCACCAGAAACGCGATAGGCTCGATGGTGACCCCGCCGCCGGTGCCGCCGCCGAAGGGATCGCTGCCCTTGGAGATGGGCAGATCCCCGCCGCCGGTGCCGAAGCCGAAGGACACCTTGGAAACCGGCAGGATGGTGCTGCCGTCCGGGGTGGTGATGGCATCGCCAATGATAGTGTTGGCGTCCACCAGGGTGCGCAGGTTTTTCAGCGTGCTGTCAGTCAGTTCGCAAATCGGTTTGCTCATAATGTGGCCCCTTCCTTTGTTGTGGTTTGGTCTTGTTGGACTTGCCTTTCAGCGCCAGGGCGAACCGGATCAGCAGTCCCCCCAGGCTGGCCGCCAGCCCCAGCACCGCCAGCGGGCGCACCGAAGCCTCCCCCTCCAGGAGGAGCTCGTCGTCCGCCAGAAGCGGGTCCGGCAGGATGGAAAAACGCACCTGCCGCAGCGTGAAAAGGCTGCTGGCAAAGGCATAAAGGCTGTAGCAGAGCCGGTTGGCCCGCCCGGCGCGGATGGCGCTTTCGGCGGCGTTTTCCCCGCTGGTGCGCAGCCGCAGCCAAAAATGGTCCACCTGCACCTGCCGGCAGAAAAACCGCCGCAGCCGGCTGGCCAGCCGCCCCAGATAGGGCTTGGCCGCTCTATAATAGCCGTAATACTCCCGCAGCTTTTCCCGCTGGGTCTTGCCCGGCGCCGGGGGTGCGGCTTTTTTCTTTTTCTTCTTGGGGCGCCCGGGCTTTTCACCGGAGGGCTGCTCCTCCGGCTGCGGCCGCCAGGAGAACAACAGGTACCGCACCCGCCAATCCCACTGGCCCGCCTCCAGGCGCACCGTCACGCGCACCGGGCAAAGCAGCAGCACCGCCAGCACGGCCAGGACCGCCGCGGCTATCATCCAGCCTCGCATAGGCCGGCCCCCTTCCCTGTTTCAGGTCTCAAAGGCGAGCTGCTCCTCTTCCTCCTCCGGCGGGGGAGGCTCCTCCCCCAGGCAGGCGGCATCGGGCAGCTCATCCAGGCTGGAAAGCCCGAAGCACAGCAGAAACGCCGCCGTGGTACGGTAGGCGATGGGCCTGCCGGGCAGCTCCAGGCGGCCGGCCTCTTCAATGAGGCCCTTTTCGCACAGGGAGGCGACAATGCCCGAGGAATCCACCCCCCGCACCTGCTCGATAAACGGCCGGGTCACCGGCTGGTTGTAGGCGACGATGGCCAGCGTCTCCAGCGCCGCCTGGGAAAGCGGGGTGCTGCGCCTAAGCTCCAGCGCAGCCCGCACCACCGGCGCATATTCTTCACGGGTAGCCATCTGATAGGCATCCCCCAGCCGCGCGATAAAGAAAGGGCTGCCCGCCTTGTCGTATTCCTCGTTGATGGCCTCCACCATGCGGTCCACCGCAAAGGCGGAAACCCCCACCGCTGCAGCGACTTTCTCCCGCGGGGCAGCTTCCCCGCAGGCGAAGATCACCGCCTCCACCTGCCGTTTGGCATCCATGGCTTATCCCCCTTTGTGCGGCGCACGGCCCTGTTTTTGGTCCCGCAGGCGCAGGGCGCCGTCCTCTTCCAATAAGAGGCGCCCGCCCTTCATCAGTTCCAGTATCGCCAGAAATGTGGCCACCAATTCAGATCTTGAGCGGCTTTGCAGCAGCAGCCGGCGGTAATCCAGCCCGCCCCGGCCCCGGGCCTGCCGCAGGATGAAAAAAATCCGCGACGGCACGCTGACCACCTTGCCCGACACCAGCGGGGCAAACTCCTCCCCCCGGGGCGGCAGACGCCGCTGCCCGCGGGATACGGCCTCGGCATAGGCCCTGGCCAGCAGGCGCGCCTCGTGGTGCAGCGGATAGGCGGCATCCTCCTCCAGCGGCAGAGGCGGCCGGGTGAAATACTCCCGGCCGGCAGCCTCCTGCCGGAGGTATTCCGCCGCCAGCCGGCAGGCCTGGTATTCCAGCAGCTGGCCGGTCAATTCCTGCTTGAGCTGCTCCTTTTCCTCCTCACGGCGGGGCAGCAGCATCACCGTTTTTAAATAGACCAGCCGGGCGGCCATCTCCAAAAATTCGCTGGCCACCTCCAGGTTCTGCTCCTGCCAGGAGCGGATTGTGGCCAGGTACTGCTCCAGCAGGGCGGAAATCTCAATGTCGTAAAGGTTCAGCTTGTGCTTTTGGACCAGGTGCAGCATCAGGTCCAGCGGGCCCTCAAACTCCTGCACTTTAAACGAAAGCTGCTCCATCTTAAAACACCAGCCGGAACAGAATATCCACAAACCCGGTGCAGAAATCCACCACCTGCAGCAGCAGCCCCGCCAGGAAGTTGAGGGGCACCTCCAGCGCGCCGACAAACAGGAGCGCAAACACAATCAGCACGATAAACTGCTCATACTGCATGATTTTGAAGTAATATTTTTCCGGCAGAAAAATGCTGAAGATCCGGGAACCATCCAGCGGGGGCACCGGCAGCAGGTTGAAAACCGCCAGGCCGATGTTGGTGGAGATCATGATGCTGAGCACCATCGGCAGCATGCCCAGATTCAGCCGGAAGCCGCTCGCCGCCATCACCAGCACCAGAAGCTTGTAGGCCACCAGGAGCACCCAGGCCATCAGCACGTTGGCCAGCGGCCCCGCCAGGGCGGAAAGGGCCATCCCCTTCTTGGGGTTTTTAAAATTGCCGGGGTCGATGGGCACCGGCCTGGCCCAGCCGAAGCCGGTCAGCAGAATCAGCACCGAGCCCACAGGCTCCAGATGCGCCAGGGGATTGAGGGTCAGCCGCCCGTTAAACTCCGCCGTATAGTCGCCCATCCTCCGGGCGGCCCAGGCATGGGCATACTCATGGAACGGCAGGGCCGTCAGCAGCACAATCAGCCGCACAAATATGGTGAAAAAATCCAGATTATGAAACATAACATCCCTCCCGGCGGCCAAGACGCCCGCCTGTGATCCGTGCCGATAGATACTTTTTATTATAACAAACCGCCGTTAAATTACAAGAAACTTTTGCCCCAAAGGGCGCCGGGGGAAATATTTTTTAAAAAAAGCTTGCTTTTAACGGCACTTTCTGATAATATACTATCGTTGACTTTATATCCAGATGGATGTTAAGGAGGTGCAGACTTATGGCAAAATGCGACATCTGCTCCAAGGGTGTTACCTTCGGGATCAAGGTTTCCCATTCTCATAAGAGAAGCAACCGCGCCTGGAAACCGAACGTAAAGAGAGTGAAAGTGATGATCAACGGCACTCCTACTCATATTTACGCCTGCACCCGCTGCCTGCGTTCCAACAAAGTGACCCGGGCAGTCTAATCGAGCATGGAACACGAGAGCCGGCCAAAAGCCGGCTTTTTTGTTTGATCCGCTTGCCGGCGCAATAAAAAAAGAGCCCAGGGAGGCTCTTTTTTTATTATGGCATAAAAAGCGGGCTCATTCCCCCTGCTGGCGGCTGAGCAGCCAGATTACCTCCGACTCGTGGCGCTTGGGGCGCTCCATCAGGTCGCGGATGGCATCCTGGATGTTTTTGCCCTCATAAAGCACCCGGTAGGTCTCGCTGATGATGGGCATCTCCACCCCCCGCTGCCGGGCCAGCTCGTAGGCGCATTTGGTGCTGGTGTAGCCTTCCACCGTCATGCCCACCATCCGGACAGCCTCCTCAGGGGTGTGGCCCTGGCCGATATACATGCCGGCGCGCCGGTTGCGGGAATGCTGGCTGGTGCAGGTGACAATCATGTCCCCCACGCCGGAAAGGCCGGCGAAGGTCTCGCTTTTGGCCCCCATGGCCACCCCCAGCCGGGCAATCTCGGTGATGCCGCGGGTCATCAGGGCGGCCTTGGCATTGTCGCCCAGCTGCATGCCGTCCAGGGCGCCCACCGCCAGGGCGATGACGTTTTTGAGGGCGCCGCCCAGCTCCACACCCAGCACATCGTCATTGACATAGATGCGGAAGCGGCTGTTCATCAGGATATCCTGCACCGCCTCGGCGGCTTTGCGGTTTTCGCTGGCGGCCACCACCGTGGTGGGCACGCCGCGGGCGATCTCCTCCGCGTGGGAAGGGCCGGAAAGGATCACCACCGGGTTCTGAGGCAGCTCCTCCCCCATCACCTGGGCCATATCCTTGAGGGTGCCCTGCTCCAGCCCCTTGGAAACACAGGCCACCGGCACCCTGGCCGGCGCCGCAGCTGCCAGCTGGCGGCTGGTCTCGCGCACTGCAAAGGAGGGGGTAGCCACAATGGCCAGATCCATCCGCCCGGGAATCCGGGTGACAAAATCGATTTCCTCCGGGATCTTCACCCCCTGCAGCAGCTTTTTATGCTCCCGGGTGCGGCGCAGCAGGTCCGCCTCCTCCTCAAAGGGGGTCCAGACGGTGACGCGGTGGCCCGCCTTCTGCGCCATCACCGCCAGCGAAACGCCCATGCCGCCGGCGCCCAGCACCAAAATCTCTGCCATAACAAGACTTCCTTTCTCAGCTGTGTTTTTTCTGGCCGAAGCGGCTCTCGGTGCCGTTTAACAGCCGTTTGATGTTATCCCGGTGCATATAGATGACGATCACACTGAAAATCAGCGCCATGCCGGCATCAGCCAGCGGGTCGCCGCCCCAATGCAAGAATTTTGCCGTCAGATAGGTGACAATGGGGTAACAGATTGCCGCCAGGATCGAGGTCAGCGAGACGATCTTGACCAAAAAGACAAAGGGCACAAAAATCACCGCCAGGATCAACAGGTTCAGCGGGTTGATGGCCAGCAGCGCCCCGGCGGAAACCAGGACCCCCTTGCCCCCCTTGAAGCCGAAATACAGCGGGAACAAATGCCCAAGCAGCGCCGCGATGCCGCCCAGATAGCCGCCATCCATAAAGCTGATCCCCAACAGGGCAAACGCCAGCCGCCCGATCCAGACGCTGGCCGTGCCCTTGAAGATATCCCCCAGCGCCGTCAGCAGGGCTGGGAATTTTCCATAGGTGCGCAGCATGTTGGTCATGCCCGCGTTGCCGCTGCCGTGGCGGCGCACATCGTCATGGGCGTACAGCCGGGAGACGATCACCGCAAAGTTAAGGCTCCCCAGCAGATACCCCGGCACAAAGGCCAGCACCACGCCCAGAATTGTACTCGGTGTCATTCGGCATCCTCCTCTCAACGTCTGCTGCAGCCGGGGCTCAGTCTCCCCGTTCCCGCACAATCAGCCGGATCGGCGTGCCGATGAGGCCGAAATTTTCCCGGATCTGGTTTTCCAGATACCGCTGGTAGCTGAAATGGAACAGCTCCGCCCGGTTGACAAAGGCCACAAAGGTGGGCGGCTTGGTGGAGGCCTGGGTCATGTAGTAGATCTTCAGCCGCTTGCCCTTATCCGAAGGGGGCTGCACCCGGCTGGTGGCATAGGCCAGGATATCGTTGAGCACCCCGGTGGAAATGCGCATGGCGTTCTGCTGGGAGACGATGTTGATCATCTCGAACAGCTTATCCACCCGCTGGCCGGTCAGCGCGGAAATAAACACAAAGGGCACATAGGACATGAAGGAGAATTTCTCCTCCAGGTCTTTTTGATACTCCTGCATGGTTTTGTCGGTTTTTTCCACCGCGTCCCATTTGTTGACGGCCACCACGCAGCCCTTGCCCTGCTCGTGGGCATAGCCGGCCACCTTGCTGTCCTGCTCGGTGAAGCCCACCGTGGCGTCGATGACGATGACCGCCACGTCGGCCCGGTCCACCGCCATATAGGCCCGCAGCACGCTGTAACGCTCGATTTCCTCCTCCACCTTGCTCTTGCGGCGGATGCCGGCGGTGTCGATGAGCACATACCTGCCGTGGGCGTTTTCCACCACCGTGTCGGTGGCGTCGCGGGTGGTGCCGGCGATATCCGAGACAATGGCCCGCTCCTCGCCGGACATGCGGTTGACCAGGCTGGATTTGCCCACATTGGGCTTGCCGATGATGGCCACCTTGACCATATCCCCGTCATAGGGGTCGGCCCGGTCAAAATCCACCAGGTCGAAGGCCGCGTCCAAAAGGTCGCCGGTGCCGTGGCCGTGCACCGAGGAGACCGCGACGGGGTCCCCCAGCCCCAGGTTGTAGAACTCATAAAACTCCGGCGGCACCTCGCCGATGCTGTCGCACTTGTTGACGCACAGCACCACCGGCTTGCCGCTCTTTTTGAGCATGTTGGCCACCTCCAGGTCGGTGGCGGTGACGCCGCTGCGCAGGTCGGTGACCAGGATGATCACGTCGGCGCTGTCGATGGCCAGCTGGGCCTGGCGGCGCATCTGCGAGAGGATCACATCCCCCGAATAGGGCTCGATGCCGCCGGTATCCGCCAGCATCACCTCTTTGCCCCGCCACTCGCAGGGGGCGTAGATCCGGTCCCGGGTGACGCCGGGGGTATCCTCCACAATAGAGAGGCGCTGCCCGATCAGCTTGTTGAACAGGGTGGATTTTCCCACATTGGGGCGGCCCACCACCGCAATCACAGGAATCGCCATATGTTAATCCCTTCTTTCTATTGCCAGCCGGCGGGCGCTCACAGGCCAAGCCAGGCGTCCAGCACGGCAAATCCGTCGTTTTCCACCAGGTGCACCGGCACCCCCAGGGCATCGGAGACCTCCTTTACGGTGACGTCGTCCAAAAAGCGGTCCTGCTCGTGCCGCAGCATGGAACAGGAAACGTACAGCCCCTCGCCCAAATCCTTCCCCTTCAGCTGGGCCATCAGGTCCCGGCCGGTAATGAGGCCGGCAACGGTGACATGCTCGCCGAAAAACTCGTTGTCAATAGGGTAGACCGCCACCTGCAGCCCGGGAATCTGCCCCATGGCGCGTTCCGCCAGGCGCCGAAGGAGCCCCTCTGCCGCCCGGCCGGTGGCCACCGCCACCCGGCGGGCGCTCTGCTTCTCTTCGCAGAGGGCCAGGGCCGAGCCGAACTCCTCCTCCAAAAGCGTCAGGGCGCCGACACCGTTTTCCAGCTGGGGATAGTCCCCGTAATACGCCGGGCCGGGCAGCGGCCGCCCCGCCAGGAGGTAAAATTCATCCGAGCAGAACACCGCCCGCCCCTCCCGGGGGACAGGGTCCTCCTTTGCCAGCTGGTCGATCAGGTCGATGGTGGCCGCCGCTTCCTCCGGCGTAAAGGGCCGCAGCGGATACAGCCCCTCCCGGTAGCGGGTCAGCCCCACCGGCACCACCGCAATGCTTTCCAGCGATTCGCCCAGGGCCAACAGGTCGGTGACAGTGCGGCGCAGCTCCTCCCCGTCGTTAAGCCCCGGGCAGGCTACGATCTGGGTGTTGAGCCGGATGCCTCCCCGGGCCAGCACCTCCAGATATTCCAGCACCTGCCCGGCGAAGCGGTTGCCCATCATCTTCACCCGCAGCTGGGGATTGGTGGTGTGCACCGACACATTGATGGGGCTGATGCGCAGCTTGACGATCCGCTCCACATCCTGGCGGCTCAAATTGGTCAGCGTGATATAGTTGCCGAACAAAAAGGAGAGCCGCTCGTCGTCATCCTTAAAATACAGGCTCTGGCGCATGCCCGCCGGCATCTGGTCGATAAAGCAGAACAGGCACTTGTTGCGGCAGGCGTGCTGCCGGTCCATGAGATAGGTCTCAAACTCCAGGCCGATGTCGTCATACTGCCCCTTGCGGATCATCCGCTCATATTCCTCCCCTGCCGGAGTGGCAAGGCTCAGGGCCACCCGCTCCTCCGTCAGGTAAAAGCGGTAATCCAACACGTCGGAAATCAGGTTTTTGTTGATGGCGATCAGCCGGTCGCCCGGCCGGATGCCCGCCCGCTCCGCCAGGGAGCCCGGCGCCACTTGATAGATGCTGACCGGCATGAGCGCCCTCCTTTCCCCACAGGCCAATTTATATTATTTTATCATATTCCTCTGAAAATCGCAAAACGATCCTCGCCCGGTGCAAAACAAAGGGCTGTGCAGAAGTGCTGCACAGCCCCGTACTTGCGAAACTTAAGCCTCGACTTTGATGATCTCGCGGCCCTTGTAATAGCCGCAGGTGCCGCAGACCCGATGGGGAACCTTCAGCGCGCCGCACTGCGGGCACTTGGAAAAGGCCACCGGCTGGAGCTTCCAGACGTTGCTTCTCCGCTTATTTTTTCTGGCCTTGGATTGTTTTCTCTTCGGAACAGCCATGTTTCACGCCTCCTACCCTGATATGTTTTTGTTGCAAAATCATTCTTCCAGCAGCTTGCGCAAAGCCGCCAGCCGGGGGTCCTCCTCCCGGAAGGTGCAGCCGCAGTCCCCCTGATTGAGGTTGGCGCCGCACTTGGGGCAAAGGCCCCGGCACTCCTCCCTGCAGACCCATTTGATGGGCAGAGAGAGCAGCACGTCGGCGCGCACCGCGTCCGCCAGATCCAGCTGATCGCCCCGGGCGACCAGAAACTCGCCGCTGTCTTCCCCGCTCAGCTCTCGGACTACTGTAGCGGAGAAATCCATCGAATACTCCGGCGTAAATTCCTCTAAACACCGGCAGCATTCCACATGGAGGGTAAACTGCGCATTGTACTGCAAAAGCACAATTCCTGCCCGGCAAAAGGCCTTGCCAGTGACCTTCACCGGATCGCAGAAGGGATGGGCGCCCCACAGCTCCACGTCGGAAAAATCCACCTCCCGCACAAAGGCGAGCTCGTCTTTTTCCCCCTGGAACAGCGGTTTCAAATCAAGCAACATGACCGGCTTCCTCCCATCTGGGACCCTTAGCTTTTTGCCTGCCGCAGCAAAAGCGCGCCCAAAAGGGCAGATTACCCCCTTGACGCTACAGGGAATATTATATCCGCCGCCGCAGGCTTTGTCAACGGGAAAAAGATATTTTTTCTCACAAAAAAGCGACCAGGGCCGGTTTCCATCCAGTGGAATCTGCCCTGGGATTGTGCTAGAATGGGGGGAGAATGAAACCGAAAGGGGCTTTTCCCATGAAAAAGGCAAAAATCACGGCGCTGCTGCTGGCAGCGGCCCTGCTGGCGGCCGGCTGCTCGGGCCGGGAAGAGGCCGCCCAGGCCGGGAGCATCCCCTCCTCCCGGAGCGAAGCCTCCGCGCCGGAAGAAAGCGCCCTGGAGGAAAGCGACCTGGAGGAAAGCGCGCCGGAGCAGCCCCAGCTGCCGGGCGAAAGCAGCACGCCGGCCTCCGGGCAGGCGGAAGCCGGCGGCTCTTCCGAGTCCGGCAGCCTGGAGGGCACCGCCGAAGAAAACGCCCGCTACGCCGAGACTTACCTGCAGCCGATCGTCGGCGGCGCAGTGCTGACATCCAGCTTCAGCGCCGGCAATCTGCAGGGCCTGGGAAGCCCCATCCTGATGGTGGCCTTTGAGGATCTCACCGGCACCGACCAAATGGATGCCTACTGGGCGGAATATGGCGGGCTCTTCCCTCAAAAGGTAGTGGAGGACTGTCTGACCCGCTATTTTGACGTCACCCCCGAGATGCTGCGGGAGGATCTGCTGGCCAACTTCTATCAGCCGGAGGAGGAAAGCTACCGCTGCCCGGGCATCGGGCGGCCGTCGGGCCTGCCGGTAAAGGCGCAGGTGGATGCCAGCCGCCTGACCGGCGGCAGCCGGCTGGAGCTGGACTATACCCTTTTCTCCTGTTACGGGCTGAAAAAAACCGCGTCCCCCGAAGAGATGTACCCCTCCCACGCCGGCACCGTGACGATCCAGCTGGAAGGGGACGGCAGCTGGAAATACCTCGCCAACGCCTCCTATATCCTGGAGGGGACGGCAGTCAGTGAAGACGGCCTGCACTACCGCAACGAGACGCTGGGCCTTGCCATCGACCTGCCGGAGGATCTGGGCGCGCCCCTCGTATTCCTCACCCAGACAGCCGAAGTTTTTGATTCCTCTGGATACCGTGTTATCCTCAGCGACCATAAGGGCCTTTCCGGGGAGGGACTGGCAGTCATCACCGCCATGCTGCCCGGCGCCTATGAACGGAATCTCGCCTTCGACGGGCCGAACTACGGGGAATCCTTTGCGGAAAACAGCCAGTGGGTGTTCACGGTGAGCTACTCCCGGGCGCCCCACGAGACCGGCACCCCGGAGGAAAATGATTTTTTTGAAAGCACCCTCAAGCCCCGCATCCGCCGGGATTTTTTCAGCTGGGTCACCGTCTCCGAGCCCGGCGCCTGAACCCCAGAGCAGACAAAAGCCCGCACCACTGGCTGGGTGCGGGCTTTTCTTTTGCTGCGGAAAAATTACAGGTATTTTTTCAGGGACTCGGGCAGCTCGCCGGCGTCGCAGGAGACGGTGAACGCCGCATGGGCCTCGCTCTGGGCGGTGAGCTTATCCAGCTTCTGGATCATGGCGGCCAGGCCCTCCAGGTCGCTGCCGCCGATCTTCAGCGTGGCGTCCACAAACAGGTCGGTGATATCATAGTTGCCCGCCAGCATGCCGGCCAGGAAGCCGTACAGGGTGTTAAAATCGCTGACGTCATAATCTTCGATATCCACCAGTCTCGCCTGATGGGAGACGTTATATTTTAAGGAATTGCCCTTTTCAATGCAGACCACGCTGCCTTTGCTGGTGCCGACCGCTTCCTCGATCATTTCCAGCAGGGCCTTGGTTTTGCCGGAGCCTTTCTTGCCTACGATAAGTTTAATCATTTTCATGACCTCCTGATTTTTATTGTGTCAGCGATAACATGCTGATTACAGCCGTTTGAGCAGCTGGGCGCGGCGCTCCTCATAGCCGGGCCGGCCCAGCAGGGCGAACATATTGGCCTTGTATCCCTCCACCCCCGGCTGGTCGAAGGGGTTGACCCCCAGCACCAGGCCGCTGACGGCGCAGGCCAGTTCCAGAAAATAGATGAGGCTGCCCAGGCTCTCCTCCCCCATGTCGGGCAGGGTGAAAAGCAGGTTGGGCGTGCCCCCCTCGGTGTGGGAAAGCATCGTGCCCTGCAGCGCCTGCCAGGCCACCTGGCGGAAGGTCCTGCCGGCCAGGAAGCCCAGGCCGTCCAGGTCCTCCTCATCCCGGGGGACTGTCCATTCCCCGGCGCCGCGCTCGAACCAGAACACCGTCTCGAACACCTGCCGGGTGCCCTCCTGCAGATACTGCCCCAGGGAGTGCAGGTCGGTGGAAAAGGTGGCGCTGGCGGGGAAGATGCCCCGCCCCTCTTTGCCCTCGCTCTCGCCGAAGAGCTGCTTGAGCCACTCGCCCATGACGGCAAAGCGCGGCTCATAGCTGGCGAAAAGCTCCACCTTCCTGCCCCGGCCATACAGCAGGTTGCGGATGGCCGCATAGCGGCAGGCGGGGTTATGGGGGCCGGCGTCCTCAAGCTCCCGGCAGGCTGCGGCCGCGCCGGCCAGCACCCGCCGGATATCGATGCCGGCCGCCGCCATAGGCAGCAGCCCCACGGCGGAAAGCACCGAATAGCGCCCGCCGATATCCCCCGGCACCACAAAGCTGCCGTAGCCCTCCCGCCGGGCCATCTGGCGCAGGACGCCCTTTTCCCGGTCGGTGGTGCACCAGATGCGCCGGGCGGTCTCTTCGGCTCCGTAGCGCTTTTCCATCCACTGGCGCAGCACCCGGAAGGCCATGGCCGGCTCGGTGGTGGTGCCGGATTTGGAAATCACATTGAGGCTGACCCGTTTCGTCTCGCACAGGCGGATCAGCTCCTCCAGCTGGCCGCCGCACAGGTCGCACCCGGCAAAAAACACCTGGAACGCCCCCGGCTCCAGCCGGTGCAGCGGCCCCTGCAGAAACTCGATGGCGGCATGGGCGCCCAGATAGCTGCCCCCGATGCCGACCACGATGAGCACGTCGCTTTCCCGCCGGATCTGCTCCGCAGCGGCCAGGATGCGCTCCACCTCGGCCGGGTCGATGGTCTCGGGCAGATGCTGCCAGCCAAGGAATTCCCGGCCGGGGCAGTCGCCCTCTGCCAGCTGCCGCCGGGCCTCGGCTGCCCGCGCAAGGTAAGGCGCCAGCTCCTCCTCCCCGAAAAACGGGGCGAGATACTGCTCGCAAAGCTTCACATTCATGGGTGGCATCCCTCCCTTTGCATATCCCTATCATACCCGATCACGTCATTTTTTTCAACACTTACAGGATATTTTATCCATCATTTATGCAAAGCTCATAAAATTCACAGATGGTTCTTATTTCAAGCGCAGCGCGCCGGAAAACACCATCTTCAGCGCGTGGGCCCAGTCCATGGCGGGGATTTCCAGCGGCGAGAGCACCGGGTACTGCCCCAGCAGTTCCTCTCCCAGATAGATTTCCACCCGGCCCACCGTCTGGCCGGCCTCCACCGGCGCGGTGAGCCCCTCGCTGAGGGTCACCTGCTGGGTGACCTGGTCCGCCTGGTCCTTGGGCACCACCACAGCCGGCGCCTGGTCCGCCACGGGCAGCAGGTCCTCCAGCACGCCGCCGCGCACCGGGATGCGGGCCAGCTGATCCGAAACATCCGGCACCTGGCAGGTGGTAAAATTGGCAAAGCCGTAATCCAGCAGGCCGCGGCAGCTGTCAAAGCGGTCGGCGCTGGTGGCGCTGCCCAGGCTGACCGCCACCAGAGAAAGGCCTTCCCGGGCGGCGGAGGCGGCCAGGCAGCTGCCGGCGCCGTCGGTGGTGCCGGTTTTTAAGCCGGTGCAGCCCTCATAATAGCGCACCAGCTTATTGGTGTTGACCAGCTGGGTCTCGCCGCCCCGCAGGGAATCCATCCAGACGGTGGAATACTCTACAATGCGGTCATGGCGCAGCAGCTCCCGGGCCATGGCGGAAATATCCCGGGCGGTGGTCAGGTGGCCTTCGGCATCCAGGCCGGTGGCGTTGACAAAGTGGGTGTTCTCCATGCCCAGCTGGGCGGCGCGCCGGTTCATCTGCTCCACAAAGGCTTCCTCGCTGCCCGCCAGATGCTCCCCCAGGGCCACGATGGCGTCATTGGCGCTGGCGATGGCGCTGGCCTTGAGCAGCTCCTCCACCGTCATGGTCTCCCCCGGCTCCAGCCAGATCTGGCTGCCCCCCATGCCGGCCGCATGCTCCGAGCAGGTCACCTCGTCGGTGAGGGCGATTTTGCCGCTGTCCAGCGCTTCCATCACCAGCAGCAGCGACATGATCTTGGTGATGGAGGCCGGCGGCATCGGCTCGTCTGCGTTTTTCTCAAACAGCACCTTGCCGGTGCCCTGCTCCACCAGGATCATGGATTCCGCCGGCAGCGCCTCCAGCGCGCTGCCCCCCTGGACTGCCGCCATCACCGCCCGGCTCTCGGGGAAGGGCTGGCTCAGCTCCTGCCAGGTGACCTCTTCGGCTGCCGCCGGCAGCACCGGGACCAGCAGCATCCCCGCTGCCAAAAGCAGGGAAAGCCCTCTGAGGGCCCGTCTTAACTTCCTCGTCATCCGCCTCACAACCTTTCCTGTAGGAAAAGCATATGCATTTCCCCGGCGGAACATGCCCTCCGGCCAGAGGCGCCGGGGCAGAAAAAAAGCGCCGGGGAAAATCCCCGGCGCCCAGCAGACAAAAGGCTTAATCTTCCCGGCAGCGGAAGGGCTCCAGCTGCCGCAGCAGTTCCTCGCTGACCTCGTCGCCATAGACGCGCAGCTGCATCCTGCGGCCCAGCCCCATGCTCAGAATCCCCAGCACCGACCGGGCGCTGACCAGGCAGCGCCCCGACACCAGCTCCATCCGGTTGGGGTACTGGGCTGCCAGGCTGGCCAATTGCTGCACCTGACTTTGATCCTCAAAACAAACGGTAATCTCCCGCACAGCGGCTTCTCCTCTCTCATTTGCGGCGCGCCGGCTCCACCCCGGCGGACTGCCTGTTTCAGGAATATGACTACTTTTTCAATATAACAGCCCGCGCAATTTTCGTCAACTGCTAATTGTTTTTAGAAGGCGGATTGAGTATAATGAAAATGGAAAAGATTTTATCATCCCGCGGCTGAAAACCGCCGCGAAGGAGTCGTTATGAAAGTTGCGTTTCACACGCTGGGCTGCAAGGTCAACCAGTATGAGAGCCAGATCATGGCCCAGCAGTTTTCCCGGGAGGGGTTCTGCGTCGTGCCCCCCGGCTGCGAAGCCCAGATCCAGGTGGTCAACAGCTGCACCGTCACTGCCCAAAGCGATAAAAAGTCCCGCCAGCTGCTCCACCGGCTGCGGCGGGAGCATCCCGGCAGCGTCATCGTGCTGACCGGCTGCTTTCCCCAGGCCTACCCCGGCGAGGCGGCGGCCCTGCCCGAGGCGGATCTTGTCACCGGCACCCTGGGGCGCGGCGCCCTGCCCGGGCTGGTGCGGCAGTTTTTAGCCGACGGCCTGCGCCGGGTGGAAATCCCCAGCCACCAGCCGGGGGAAGCCTTTGAGCCCATGGCCGCCACCGGCCACGAGCAGCACACCCGGGCCTTTGTCAAAATCCAGGATGGCTGCCAGCGGTACTGCTCCTACTGCATCATCCCCAAGGCCAGGGGGCCGGTGCGCTCCAAGCCGCCGGAGCTGATCCGCCGGGAGCTGGAGGGGCTGGCCGCCCGGGGCTACCGGGAGGCGGTGCTGGTGGGCATCGACCTGCCCAGCTACGGCAGGGATCTGGGCCTCGGCTTTCTGGATGGGGTGCGCGCCGCCTGCCAGGCGCCCGGCATCAGCCGGGTGCGGCTGGGCTCCCTGGAGCCGGACCTGCTCTCGGCCCGGGACCTGGACGAGCTGGCGGCCCTGCCCGCCTTCTGCCCCCAGTTCCACCTCTCGCTGCAAAGCGGCAGCGACGGGGTGCTGCGGCGGATGAACCGCCATTACACCGCGGCGGAATACCTGGGGCTGGTGCGGCTCATCCAGCAGAAATTCCCCGCCGGGGCGGTGACCACCGACATGATGGTGGGCTTCCCCGGGGAGACGGAGGAGGAATTCCTCCAGTCGCTGGAATTTGTGCGGCAGGCCGGCTTTGCCCGGGTGCATGTGTTCGCCTACTCCCCCCGGCCCGGCACCCCTGCGGCGGCAAGGCCGGACCAGATCCCCCCGCCCGTCAAGGAAGAGCGCAGCCGGCGCATGGCCGAAGCCGCCGCCGAAATGCGCAGCGCCTTCCTGCTCCGGCAGGTGGGCAGCCGGCAGCGGGTGCTCTTTGAGCGGTACCGCCCCGGGGCCGGCGCCCCCGGCTACACCCCCAACTACACTCCTGTTTTGGTAGAGACCCCCGACGATCTGCGGGGGATGGAATATTTGGTAGAGCTGTCCGGCGTTTCCGGCGACGGATGCACCGGCAGAATCATCGCATCAGAGCAATCCGAAGCAAACGCCTCGGAAAGAGGAGGACAAGATGGCAGTATTTAGAATTTTCGTGGAGAAAAAGCCGGCCTACGCTGTGGAGGCGGCGTCCGTGCTGGCGGATGTGAAAACAGCGCTTCAAATGGATGGCATCGAGGCGATCCGCGTGATCAACCGCTATGATGTGGAGGGCATCAGCGAAGAGACGTTCCGCGGCGCCATCGGGGGCATCTTCTCCGAAGCGACGGTGGATAACGTCTATGAAGAGCTTTCCCCCGGCGAAGGGGAGCAGATCTTCGCGGTGGAGCCGCTGCCCGGCCAGTTTGACCAGCGGGCGGATTCCTGCGCCCAGTGCATCCAGCTGGCCACCCAGCAGGAACGCCCCACCGTGCGCACCGCCAAAGTCTATCTGGTGCGGGGCAATCTGGACGCCGCCCAGATGGAGCGGCTGCAGCACTACCTCATCAACCCGGTGGAATGCCGCCTGGCCAGCCTGGAAAAGCCCCAGACGCTGGAAATGAATTATCCCTCCCCCGACGCGGTGGAGACCCTCACCGGCTTCACCAGCCTGTCGGAGCAGGAGCTTTTTGCCATGGTGGAGCATTACGGCCTCGCCATGGATGAGGGGGATCTGGCCTTCTGCCAGACGTACTTCCGCGACACCGAGCGGCGGGACCCCACCATCACCGAGCTGCGCCTCATCGACACCTATTGGTCTGACCACTGCCGTCATACCACCTTCTCCACGCAGATCGACAAGGTCGAGATCCAGCACCCCGCCGCCCAAAAGACCTGGGAAAAATACCTGGCCCTGCGCGAAACCCTCTACGCCGGGCGGGAAAAGCCCGTCACCCTCATGGATCTGGCCACCATCGGCGCCAAGGCCCTCAAGGCCAAGGGCCTGTTAAAGGATCTGGACGAGTCGGAGGAGATCAACGCCTGCTCGGTGAAGATCAAGGTGGATGTGGACGGCCGGGAGGAAGACTGGCTGCTCATGTTTAAAAACGAGACCCACAACCATCCCACCGAAATCGAGCCCTTCGGCGGCGCGGCCACCTGCCTGGGCGGCGCCATCCGCGACCCGCTCTCGGGCAGA
>CAJFPC010000007.1 GCA_904398325.1 Candidatus Neoruminococcus faecicola
CTGCTGGCCCGCATCCGCGCCATGACCCGCAGCCAGACCGCCCACGCTGACAGCCAGCTGAAAATGGGCAACGTCACGCTGGACAGCGCCACCTACCAGCTTTCCACCCCCAACGGCAGCTTCCGGCTGGCCAACAAGGAATATCAGATGATGGAAATGCTGCTGCGCAACCCGCACAACCTGATTTCCACCGAGCATTTTTTAGAGCGCATCTGGGGCTGTGACAGCAGCGCCGAGGTCAACGTGGTGTGGGTCTACCTTTCCTACCTGCGCAAAAAGCTGGAGGCCCTGGGCGCCGGTATCCAGATCAAGGCCGCCCGCAATGCCGGCTACAGCCTGGAGGAAAAGCCGTGATCCGGCGGCTGCGCAGGCGGCTGGTGGCGGTCACCATGCTCTGCCTGTTCTTGGTGCTGGCCGCGATCATGGGGGCGGTCAACGTCATCAATTATCAGAGCATCCTCACCGGGGCGGACAGCACCCTGGCGCTGCTGCGGGATGGGGGCGGCGCCTTCCCGAAATTCCAGGAATTCCACGGCGGCCCCGGTTCCCCGGCAAAAAAGCAGCTGCCCCCTGAGCTGCCCTACGAATCCCGGTATTTTTCGGTGCAGCTTTCCGCCGAGGGGGAAATCCTCTCGGTGGATACCGGCAAAATCGCCGCCATCAACGCCGCAGACGCCGCAGAAATCGCCCAGTCGGTCTGGCAGGATGGCCGGGAGCGCGGCTTTGTGGACAGCTACCGCTTTTTGCGCTATGAGGAGGAGGGCAGGACCCAGCTGATCTTTCTGGACTGCTGGCGCAGCCTGGAGACCTTCCGCTCCTTCCTGCTGGCCAGCCTGGGCATCTCCGCCGCGGGGCTGACGGCGGTGCTGGTGCTGCTGATCCTGTTTTCCGGCCGGATCATCCGCCCCGTGCAGGAAAGCTACGAGAAGCAGAAGCGCTTCATCACCGACGCCGGCCACGAGATCAAAACCCCTGTGACCATCATCAGCGCCGACGCGGAACTGCTCGAAATGGACCTGGGCGACAACGAATGGCTGCGGGATATCAAGGCGCAGACGGTCCGTCTGGCCCAGCTGACGCAGGATCTGGTCTATCTTTCCCGCATGGAGGAGGCGGGGCCCCATCTGAAAGAAATCGAGCTGCCCTTCTCCGACCTGGTGGCGGAGACCGCCCAGTCCTTCCAGGCGCTGGCCAAAACCCGCCGGCAGGATTTTTCGGTCGATATCCAGCCCATGATCAGCCTCAAAGGGGACGAAAGCGCCCTCAGGCAGCTGGTCAGCATCCTATTGGATAACGCCCTCAAGTACTCCGGCGAAGGGGGCAGCATCCGGCTTAGCCTCTCCGAGCAGAAAAAAGGCGTCCTGCTCACGGTGGAAAACACCACCTCCGCGGCGGCCCTGCCGGCTCGGCTGGAGGAGCTGTTTGAACGCTTTTACCGGGCGGACAGCTCCCGCAGCTCCCAGACCGGCGGCTTCGGGCTGGGGCTGGCCATCGCGCAGGCAGTGGTGCAGGCGCACCGGGGCCGCATCCACGCCTCGCTGAAGGAAGGGGGCCTGCTGCAGATTCAGGCGGCCTTTCCGCCGGTGTGAATTTCCGGCAGCGGATGCTTGCAATTTTTCCCTGCCGGCGTTATAATAAAAAGGACATCTGAACCAGCGGGGAGCTCGTGAGACGGGCTGAGAGGAAGGTGACACCTTCAACCCACGAACCTGATTTGGGTAATGCCAACGTAGGGATGACTGTTGTTCCATAAAAGGGAAGCTGCCATGAGGTTGGCGGCTTCCCTTTTTTCGTCCCGGCGGCCCGGATGTCAGACGAAGCCGGCTGCGGCCCTGCGCAGCCCGCGGCGGACCGGGGGCACCACCTTCCGCCGCGCTACAAAAGTAATGCGAATCCATCATAAAGGAGCAAGAAAAACATGAGAACAGCTTTATCCATCGCTGGCAGCGATTCCAGCGGAGGCGCCGGTATCCAAGCGGACATCAAAACCATGACCATGAACGGCGTCTTTGCCATGAGCGCCGTCAC
>CAJFPC010000008.1 GCA_904398325.1 Candidatus Neoruminococcus faecicola
AAACGATCAAAATCGAGCTTTTGACAGAAGGAAACAACAACATGGGAGGGGAAAGCCGATGAAAAAAGTCGTGGCTGTGCTGGGGTGTCTGCTGTTGTGCTGGGCAGGGGCGGTGACCGCCCGGGCGGATTACCGGGACGAGATGGACTCGCCCGAACCCAGAACCGGGGTGAGCTATCAGGGCTTGGGGGAGGCCGATCCGGCGCTGATCCAGAACCTTGTGCGGGGCTGGACCGGCAGCGGAGAAGCGGACAGCACTGCGCTTTCCCCGCCGGAGAGGTCGCTGGACGAGGGGAGCGCGACCTATCAGGTCAGCGGCGCAAATGCGGTGGAGGTGTGCTTTTACAGCCAGTATTCGCCGCTGGCGGGGATGGATGCACTGCACGGGCACTATCATCCGTATCTTTCTGCCCAAGGGGATGGCCTTCCCATCCAGGTGGCGCCGGACGGGCACGCCTTTATCCAGGACGGGGAGACCGCTTATCAGCTCACTTATGAAAATAACGAGCTTTGTTTTCAGCAGATAGCCAACCTGCCGCCCACGCTGGAGCCGGTCTACTGCCGGGTATATACTTCGCAGGACGGCAGCAGTTATCAGCTGGCGCAGTGGGAGGAAATCTCTGTGCTGCCCCTGCGGGATATCCAGAATATCAACGCAGTCGAAGGGCATTATACCCGGTGCCGGGCGCAGCTGCCTGCGGGGACCGGCTGGGTGCAGGTGCGTGTGGACCAGCGCCTGGCGCCGCTGAAAACCCCCAGCTACTGCCTGCTTGCCTCGGTGAAACTGGAGGGGAACACCGTATTGGGGCCTGTGCCGGTGCAGCCGGAGCCCGACCCGGAGGAGCCGCAGGAAAGCGGCGGCAATCGGGGCAGCGGCGGGGCCTCGGATGAGAAGGACGAAGAGCGGATGATCCGCACCATCCGCCCCGGCAGCGTGATCCAGGCGGGCGGGGGAGCGGCAGCAGCTGCGCCCAAGCCGCTGGAGGAGAGTACCAACCGGGTGGTGGAGCCCATCTATCCGGAACAGAAGGAGCCGGCGCAGGAAACCGCGCAGCTGGATGTGCCGGAGGACAGCTGGGATGAGGGCTATTTTTACGATGAGTTTGGCGGCGCCGGTTTCCCTGCGGAGGAAGAAGGCGGCAGAAGTTGGCTGATGGGTGCAGCTTATTTGGGTGTGCTGGCGGCCGTAATCGGTTTTCTGCTGCTGCGCCGGGGGTCTGGCCGCCGCAAGGGCTGAAGCATCCTCCCGCCCGCGGAGAAAAGAAAAGCAGCAGGGCATATCGAAAGCTAGGAAATAACTGCAGGGCGGCATAGTCAAAGGCTATGCCGCCCTGCTTTTTCTTTGCCCTGCCTGCTTTAGGCTGAGAAAGCTTCCATTGTAGTTTATCAAAAAACAGCGTGCCGGAAAGCACGCTGTTTGGCTATGATTGCATGTCCACGCGCCTTTGGCACTGATCCAAGGCTGCTGGCGGTCAGGTGCCGGCCTTGCAGATGCTGCCGGCTTTTTCAGCCAAGATCTGTCAGGGCAGGTGCCTTAATAGAAAAGAGGGGCCGAAAAGCGGTCTTATCGTGCGGAAAACGCCCGGAAAATCCTCTTGAGAGCACTTTGATCTGCCGATTTGCACAGACAATAGTAGGTGACATTGGCGCTTTCATCCTCAATGGGGATAGTTACCCGGCCAGGGATGCCTCCATCCCGCTGGATTGCCAGGTCGGATGTAAAGCATGGCAGGTCTGACGCCTTTACAAGCTCGTCAAAGGCAAAATCCTCCTGAACCAAAAAACGGGCGTCCGGCATTTCCCTGGTTGTTTGGTTCCAAAAGCCGAGATGGTTTCTCAGCAGCATGGTTTCGCCGTTCAGATCCGCCAGGCGCAGCGTGCTGCGTCCGGCCAGCGGATGCGCGGACGGCAGCGAAAAGAAGAGGTGTTCTTCCCTGTAGCGGGTGCAGAAGATCCCTGCCTGCTGCACCGGATAGGGCAGGATGATCAGCTGATAGGCGCCGTCTTTAAGCCCCTGCAGCAGCGTCTCATTTTCCCGCAGCTCGGAGGAGACGGTTCGCTCCGGATAAAGCTCACAGAGCAGCGGCGGAATTTCCCACAGAGGGGCGGGCGCGCAGGAGCCTACCGAAATCGTTCGCCGGCTGCGGTCAAGCGCCTGGATGCGGTCGGCCATCTCGCGGGATTGCTCGATCAGCTTCCGGGCGTATTCCACGGCCAAACGTCCGTTATCATTGAGTGCCAGCTTGTTTTTCTGCCGCAGAAACAAAGGCACCTGAAGTTCAGCCTCCAGACGCTGCATGGAACGGCTGAGGGCGGGCTGCGAAAGGTGCAGCTGCTGAGCCGCAGCGGACAGGGTGCCGCATTCGGCCACGGTCAGCAGCTGCTGCAGCTGATAAAGGTCCAACATGTCTGCCACCTCCTGGCTGCCTGGAATGAAAGCCTGCGCCGCCTTGCGCGGCGGCCTTTTAACCCAGCAGGGCTGCGGCCTGGGCCGAGACTTCTTTCAGCCGGGCGACCAGCTGCTGCTGCGGATAGGTGAGAATCCGGCTGGAAGGGCCGGCGACACTGATGGCGGCGATGAGGGTGCCCCGGGCATTCAGGATGGGCACCGCGATGCAGGCCAGGCCCACTTCGGTTTCGGAATCCTCCACCGCATAGCCCTGCCGGCGGATTTCCTCCAGCTGACGCTCCAGCTCCGGCCAGCTGGCGACGGTTTTCTGTGTAAAACGGTGCAGCCGGCAGCCGCGGTAGTGGGAGAGGTATTCCTCCCCGGCGAAGGCCATCAGGCATTTGCCGCTGGCGGAGCAGTGGCAGTGGGTGGAAAAGCCGGTGTTGGGGGTGAAGCGCAGCACGGAATTTTTGCTGTTCAGCTTCATAATCAGGGTCATCTGGGGATAATCCAGCGCATCCGGCACCAGCGACGCCACATGCACCCCTTCGTTGTATTCCTCAATCAGGCCGCGGGCCAGCGGCTCCAGGATGCGGGTGAGAGGCAGCTGTTCCTTGACCAGGGCGCCCAGGGCATAAAAACGCAGCCCCAGGCCGTAGCGCAGGTCGCCGGAATCCTGATAGACATAATCCCGCTGTTTTAAAGTGGCCAACAGGCGGTGGACCGTGCTTTTGTGCAGGCCCAGCCCGCTGGCAATCTCCTGAAGGGCTGCCTTGCCGCCGTGGCTGTAAAGAAATTCAACGATGTCCAGCGCCCGTTCCAGCGACTGGACAGTGCCCGAGGTCTGGCTCATCAAAATGCCCCCTTTCCAGCTATATCCTAGCATATTCCGGGGCAGAGCGCAAGCAATTTAAAACCCGGTTTTATATTGCGGAACATCTGTACTTGGATTCTTTGACGGAAAAACCCCCTCCGCAGCGGTTCTGCGGCTTCAGGCTTCCCTGGCCGCCGGGGAATCGAGGCGGCTTTCCGCTCCGCCGAAGGGCGCTTTTTTCGGCAATATGGCGGAATTTCAGGCGCAAACTTTGGCGCAGCGGCAGGCGTTTTCCTGCGGGACGGCTCCTTGACAGGGGCGGGCAGTCTGTTATAATGAAAACATAAATAAAACTAAGTTTCATAATACGAAACCGAGGAGGGATGGCGTCAGCCAGAACTATGATCTATCGTCATTTAAAGGAACTGCGCGACCAGCTGGCGGGGAGCCCCCGGCGGGTCATTTCGGTGGCCTGCGCTCAGGATGCCCCGGTGATCGAGGCGGTCAAAACCGCCGCTGCTGAGGGCATTGCCGAGTTTATCCTGGTGGGGCAGCGGGAGAAAATCCGCGCCCTGCTGGATGGCTTTGACCAGGGGGTTACCATCATGGAGGAAGAGGACGACCGCCAGGCGGCGCTCACCGCTGTGCGCCAGCTGCGGCAGGGCAGGGCCCATGCGCTGATGAAGGGCCTGGTCAACAGCGGCACCTTTCTCAAGGCGGTGCTGGACCCGGAGGAAGGGATCCGCACCGGGCGGCTGCTCAACCATTTTGCGGCTTATGAGGTGCCGGGGCATGACCGGCTCATCTATTTCGCCGACGGCGGCATGATCCCCGCCCCCACCCGGGAGGAGAAGGCGGGCATCCTGACCAACTGCCTGACGGCGCTGCACCATATGGGCTATGAGCAGCCCCGGGTGGCGCTGCTGGCGGCCAATGAGATGGTCAATCCCAAAATTTCCGCCACGGCGGATGCCGCCGCTCTGATGGAGGAGTACCGGGCGGGGAAATTCCCCAGCTGCGTGATGGAAGGCCCCATCGCCATGGATGTGGCCCTTTCCCCCGCGGCGGCGGCCCATAAGGGCATCCAAAGCCGTATCAGCGGCCAGACGGATTTATTTTTGATGCCCGCCATCGAGGTGGGCAACGTCACCGGCAAGGCGCTCTCCTATTTCTGCGGCGCCAAAATGGCCGGAGCCGTGCTGGGGGCGGCTT
Organism: Candidatus Neoruminococcus faecicola; assembly: GCA_904398325.1. Lineage (GTDB taxonomy): Bacteria > Bacillota > Clostridia > Oscillospirales > Ruminococcaceae > Neoruminococcus > Neoruminococcus faecicola. Next base: position 4,416 of record CAJFPC010000008.1, read on the forward strand.
ACCCGATCATCATGATCTCCCGGGCAGATGACAGCGAGGCCAAGCTCAATTCCATCGCGCTGGCCTGCCTGGCCGGCGGCGGGGCGTAACGCCCTTGCGAAAAAACGGGGGAAATGGTATGCTAACAATAAGCATGTCAGGCGGCCGCAGGGCCGCCTGAAAATAGAGTTCAGGGAGGAAGCAACGTTGAAAAGACTGTTGACCGGCAATGAAGCCATTGCCGCCGGCGCTTATGAGGCCGGGGTGCGCTTTGCCAGCGCCTATCCCGGCACGCCGAGCACCGAAATTTTGGAAAATCTTTCCCAGCACAAGGATATTGTGGCGGAATGGGCCCCCAATGAGAAGGTGGCCTTCGAATCCGCGGCGGGCGCCTCGATGGCGGGGGCCCGGGCCATCGTCTCCATGAAGCATGTGGGGGTGAATGTGGCGGCGGACCCGCTGTTTACCTACGCTTATATGGGGGTCGGCGGGGGCTTTCTGCTGGTCAGCGCCGACGAGCCGGGCCAGCATTCCTCGCAGAATGAGCAGGATAACCGCTACTATGCCAAAATGGCAAAAATCCCCATGCTGGAGCCTTCCAACAGCCAGGAATGCCTGGACATGGTGAAGACCGCCTTTGAACTGAGCGAGGCCTATGACACCCCGGTCATGCTGCGCACCACCACCCGCGTGTGCCATTCCAAATCCATTGTGGAGGACGGCCAGCGGACCGAGGTGCCGATCAAGGAATACGTTAAGGATATCTCCCGCCGGATCACCGTGCCGGACGTGGCCCGCAAGATGCGCCTGCGGGTGGAGGAGCGCATGAACCGCCTGAAGGAGTACAGCGAGACGACCCCCCTCAATTTTGTGGAGGATCATGGCTCCAGCACCGGCGTCATTGTCTCCGGCATGTGCTATCACTATGCCAGGGAGTATTTCGGCGACCGTGTATCCTACTTAAAATTAGGATTTACCAATCCCTTGCCCATGGGTAGGATTCAGGATTTTGTCCGCGGCAAGGAAAAGGTCTACATCATCGAGGAGGACGACCCCTATCTGGAGGATGCCGTCCGCTCTTTGGGGGTGGACTGCCTGGGCAAAAACACCTTCCCCTTCTGCGGGGAAATGACCCCCGATGTGATCGCCAAGGCGGTCAGCGGGCAGGAGAATCCCACCGTCCCCTACGACCCCAATGTGCTGCCCAAGCGGCCTCCGGCCTTCTGTGCCGGCTGCCCCCACCGGGGACTCTTTTATGTGCTGGGCAAGCGCAAGGATGTGGTGGTCTCGGGGGATATCGGCTGCTATACGCTGGGCTTTTCCGACCCCTACAACGCCATGGACTGGAACATCTGCATGGGTTCTTCCATCAGCTGTGCCCACGGCGCCCAGAAGGTCTTCGACATGGTGCCCGGCAACCAAAAGAAGGTGGTTGGCGTCATCGGTGACTCCACCTTCTTCCACACGGGCGTTAACTCCCTGTTGGATGTGGCTTACAACCAGAGCAACTGCGTCAACATCATTCTGGATAACCGCATCACTGGCATGACCGGCCACCAGCAGAACCCCGGCACCGGCTATACCGCCCAGATGCAGCCGACCCCGGTGATCGATCTCGAGGCGGTGGTCCGCGCCTGCGGCATCCATCAGATCCGCGTGATCGACCCCAACAACCTCAAGGAGGTCAGCGATGCGCTGGATTGGGCCGTTGCCCTCAAGGAGCCTTCGGTCATCATCACCCGGTGGCCCTGCGTGCTCAAGCGCCTCTCCCAGGCGGATTTGGAGGAGTTCGGCAGCGATGTCTTTAAAGAAAAGTGCAAGGTGGATACCGCCAAGTGCATCGGCTGCAAAAAGTGCGTCACCACCGGCTGCCCGGCTCTTTCGATCGATACCAAGGCTAAAAAAGCGGTGATCGACGCTGCCAGCTGCGTGGGCTGCGGCGTCTGCGCCCAGGTTTGCCCGGTGGGGGCCATTGCAAAAT
>CAJFPC010000009.1 GCA_904398325.1 Candidatus Neoruminococcus faecicola
CTTTGTTCGATACTTGAAACTAAAGCTTTTTTACTCTTCCTGGCAGAGCCGGGGGTTGTCATTACCCTAAAACGGCAACAAAGAGGCCCGGAGAAACTCTCCGGGCCTCTTTGTTGCCGTTCCGGCTGCCCATGCTTCACTTTTTGTACCTGTGGGTGAGCACTCCAGGATACCCGCCTTTTTTCTTTAAAAAAGTTACGTGGTTTCGGCTGGAATTTTCCCGCTTGCTATGATATAGTTGAAATAAGATTTCTACTAAAACAGCGGCAGGGAGGCGATTGCCCCATGGGCAGAGCAGGACGGGGCGGCGGAGTCAGGATCAGAAGCGGCGGTTTTCGCAGCGGCAGAAGCAGCGGCGGATTCAGCGGCGCCGGACGCAGCGGCAGAAGCAGTCACCGGGGATCCAGCGGAGGATTCGGCTGGCGCCCAAGAGGCAGCACCGTCATCATTTCCAACCGCTCCTGGGGCGGGGGCGGTTACCGGGGCGGCTGCGGGCTGCGGCTATTGCCCGCCATTTTCATTACGATCTTCATCCTCGCCATGATCGGCATGGCTTGGGAGATGATGGTGCAGGAAAGCGGCTCCTCCGTGACTGCCTCCACCACCGAGCGCGAGGCACTGCCCGCCGGCTCGGTGGAAGAAACCGGCTATTATACCGACGAGCTGGGGTGGATTTCCAACCCCTCCGCCCTTACCAGCGGAATGCGTTCTTTTTATGAAGAAACCGGCGTGCAGCCCTATCTGTACATCACCGACTCGGTGGATGGCTCCCACAATATCACCGTCCAGGCACTGTCGGATTATTCCGCCAGGCTCTATGAGGAGCTTTTCACCGACGAGGCCCACTTCCTGGTGGTGTTCTGCGAATATGACGACACCTATTATGTGGGCTACACAGTGGGCTCCCAGGCAAAAAGCATCCTGGATGACGAGGCCATCAGCATCTTTGCCGACTATCTGGACCGGTATTACTATTCCGACCTGGATGATGAGGAGTTTTTCAGCCGCACCTTTGCGGACACCGGCGAGCGGATCATGACCGTCACCAAATCCCCCTGGCCCATTGTGCTGGTGGTATTCGGCCTGGTGCTGCTGGCGGTGATCCTGTTTTTCTGGTGGAAAAAGCGCCAGGAACAGAAGCGTCTGGACCAGAAGCACAAGGAGGAAATGCTCAAAACCCCGCTGGAATCCTTTGGGGATACCGAGGCGGAGCAGCGAGCAAAAAAATATGAGCAGCCGCCCGCTTCTTCGGATGCGGATCAGCAAAATCAGTAAAGGAGTAGGATCGCCATGGGAATTTTAGACAGATTCAGCACCATTGTCAAATCCAACATCAACGCCCTTCTGGACCAGGCCGAGGACCCCGCCAAAATGGTGGACCAGTACCTGTATGACATGACCGAGAGCCTGGCCGAGGTCAAGCGGGAAACCGCCGGCGTCATGGCGCAGGAGGCCCAGACCAAAGCCAAGGTGGAAGCCAACGCCGCCGAGACCGCCCGATACGCCGAGCTGGCCAAAAAGGCCCTCCAGGCGGGCAGCGAGGAGGACGCCCGCGTCTTCATCGGCAAAAAGCAGCAGCTGGAAGCCAGCGGCCAGAGCCTGCAGGAGGCCTATGCCGCCGCCCATGAAAATGCGGAAAAAATGCGCCAGATGCACGACAAGCTGGTCAGCGACATTGAGGAGCTCAAGCGTCGCCGGGAATCCATCAAAGCCAAGGTGGCGGTGGCGAAAACCCAGGGCAAGCTCAATGAATACAGTGCCGCCTCCGACAAGGCTGCCAGCGCCATGGACGCCTTCTCCCGCATGGAAGAAAAAGCCGACCGCATGCTGGCGGAGGAAAATGCGATGGCGCAGTTAAATTCCTCCAGCGCCGACCCGGCCGACGCCCTGGCGGAAAAATACGGCGCCGCCAGCGACGCCTCGGTGGAGGATGAGCTGGCCCGGCTGAAAAAAGAGATGGGCCTCTGACAAGGCTTTGCTTCCCGCTTCATCAAAGAGCCGCTGCACCAAATCGGTGCGGCGGTTTTTTTTCATCCTCCTGCCTCGCCGAAACCGCCCGGCAGTCTCGCCGGCAAGGCTGAAAAAAGCTGCCGGATTTTTTCTATCCAGATAAAACCTTTTGCTCCCGGGCGGTGTCTTTTTAGTGCTGGCAAAAAACAAATTACTTTTGGAGGTGTTATCTTCATGAAACTATGGAGAAACAGCATCGCCGTTCTGCTGGCTCTGACGGCGATAGCTTCCGGCATGACCACCGCACTGGCCAATACTGCAATCCCTGACGGTATGCAGGCAGAAAAGCACTACCTCGCCCAGATCGGAAAGCGCTATCATCTTCCGGAAGAGGTAAAAAATCCCGGTGACCGGTACGGAACAGGTGATCCAACCATCCTCACCATTGATGCTTCCACCGGCATTTTCACACCGATAGCGGATGGCAGCACCTTTATCACCGCCACCTGCGGCAACCAAACCCGCTATTTCCAGGTGACGGTGAGCACTGCCCAGCCGGCAACATCCGCGCAGCCCCAAACGCTGGAGCAGCGCATCAACGCTTTGGCCCTGCACCCGGTACCGGCCGAACAGATCACCAGCCCCTATATGCAGCGGTATTATAACCGTTATACCGGGCTGATCTCTGATCATATGAGCAATTATGAAAAGCTGTGGGCAGTCTATGACAATATCGTGCAGCATTACCGTGAAAACACCCTGCGGGAATCCGGCAATCTGCCGGGATTTTTTCAGTGCACCTCATACGCCCATGAATTGTGCCGAGCGCTGCACATTGTCGGCTTTGACGTAAAATACATGTCCGGGAAATGTGCTGCCAAAGGCGGGGGCTGGACCAATCACGCCTGGTGTGCCATCACCGTGGGGGATGATCTGGTGTATTTGGATGCCAATATTCCTGCCGAACATGGCGGCAACCCCCACTATTATTTCTGCACCCTGCCGGGCAGCGGCATCTACCGCGATGATGAAGTCAATCGGATCAGCTATTCCGACGATATGATGACCACCAGCGTGCAATTTGAACAGAAAGTATCTGCTGTGCCAGCCCCTTAAACGCACAAAAACCCCGGCAAAACCGGGGTTTTCTCTTATTAAATTGGATATTCCAGGTTTTAGCCGGGCGGCAATCCCTCAAAGGGCCCGGGCCAGCTGCCTGCCCGCCCAAACGCCCAGCACGCAGAGCGCCACGCTGCCTGCCGCATAAGCCAGTGCCAGCGGCAGGCGGCCCTTTTCCAGCAGGGTCAGCGTCTCCAGCGAGAAGGTGGAAAAAGTGGTAAACCCACCGCAGACCCCCGTTTTCCAGAAGGTTATCCACCCCGGGGAGATATCCGGGCGCCGCTCGCCGATCCCGGCCAGGAAGCCGATCAGCGCTGCGCCCGCCAGATTGATGAGCAGAGTGCCCCAGGGGAAGGCCGCATTCTTCCACACCGGCAGGGCGCTGGCCAAATACCGGCCCCCTGCCCCGAAAAATCCTCCCGCCGCTGCACAAATAAACTCCATCGCCGTATCCTTTCCCGCAGCGGCAGGCAACAAAAGGGGATTATCGGTCGGTGCGCTGCCGCTGGTTTTCCTCAAAAACATTGCCGCGGTTGACCCGCTTGGCCGCCTTCAGACGGGCATTGGCGCGGGCCAGCGCTTCGGCGGCGCGCCAGCGGTCCACCGTGCTGTCCGGATGGGCCAGGCGCTTTTTGGCGCGCTCAGCGGCCTGCTGGGCCTGGTGGGCGTTGATCTCCTCCGGCAGCTCCACCGTATCCGCCAGCAGCAGCACCTTGTCGGGCAGCACCTCCACCAGGCCCTGGCCTACAGCGGCAAAATGCCATTTGCCATCCGCCTTAAAGCGCAGCTCCGAGGGCTGCAGCACGGTGATCATCGGCTCCCGGTGGGGCAGAATGCCGAACTCCCCGTCGATGCCGCCGAAGTGCAGCCGCTCCACCTGGCCGGAAAACAGCAGCCGCTCGGTGGAAGCGATTTCTAACAGGAAGGTGCTCTCCGCCATCAGGCATCCCCCATTTCCTTGGCCTTTTTCATCACGTCGTCAATGGTGCCCGCCATCTGGAAGGCTGCCTCGGGGATATGGTCCATCTCGCCGCTGATGATGGCGCCGAAGCCCTTGACCGTCTCCTCCACCGGGACATAGCGCCCGGGGATGCCGGTGAAGGTTTCCGCCACCGAGAAGGGCTGGGAGAAGAATTTCTGGATCTTTCTGGCGCGCCAGACGGCCAGCTTATCCTCCTCGCCCAATTCCTCCATGCCCAGGATGGCGATGATATCCTGCAGCTCCCGATAGCGCTGCATCAGCTCCTGGGTCTTGCGGGCCACCTCGTAGTGCTCCTGGCCGACCACGTCCGGCTCCAAAATCCGGGAGGTGGATTCCAGCGGGTCCACCGCCGGGTAGATGCCCTGCTCCACGATTTTGCGGGAGAGGACGGTGGTCGCGTCCAGATGGGCAAAGGTGGTGGCCGGGGCCGGGTCGGTCAGATCATCCGCCGGCACATAGACCGCCTGCACCGAGGTGATGGAGCCGTCCCGGGTGGAGGCGATGCGCTCCTGCAGGGCGCCCATCTCGCCCGCCAGGGTGGGCTGGTAGCCCACGGCGGAAGGCATGCGGCCCAACAGGGCGGAAACCTCCGACCCGGCCTGCACATACCGGAAAATATTGTCGATAAACAGCAGCACATCCTGCTTTTTCACATCGCGGAAGTATTCCGCCATGGTCAGCCCGGTCAGCGGCACGCGCATTCTGCTGCCCGGCGGCTCGTTCATCTGGCCGAAGACCAGCGCCGTTTTGGCCAGCACGCCGGACTGGCGCATCTCGTTCCAAAGGTCGTTGCCCTCGCGGGTGCGCTCGCCCACACCGGTGAAAATGGAGTAGCCGCCGCTGGCGGTGGCCACGTTGTGAATCAGCTCCTGGATGAGCACCGTCTTGCCCACGCCGGCACCGCCGAACAGGCCGATTTTGCCGCCCTTGGCATAGGGGGTGAGCAGGTCGATGACCTTGATGCCGGTTTCCAGCATCTCCACCACAGGGCTGAGCTGCTCAAAGGTGGGCGCCTCCCGGTGGATGCTCCAATGCTCCTCTTCGGTCAGCTGCTCCTCGCCGTCGATGGCATCCCCCAGCACGTTGAACATCCGCCCCAGGGTCTTGTCTCCCACCGGCACCCGGATGGGAGCGCCGGTATCCTCCACCTGAAGGCCGCGGGCCAGCCCCTCGCTGGGGGCCAGCATGATGCAGCGCACCAGGCCGCCGCCCAGATGCTGAGAGACCTCCATCACCAGCTTTTCCGGCCGGCCCAGCACCTGCAGTGCCTGGTTGATGGGGGGCAGGCTGTCCTCGGGGAAGCTGACGTCCACCACCGAGCCCAGCACCCGCACAATGTTACCAATTTTATTCATCTTGTTTCCCTTCCTTCTTTCAGGGATTTATTGCCGCTGCGCCGAAGCGCCGCTGACCACCTCGGTAATCTCCTGGGTGATGGCCGCCTGGCGGGCGCGGTTATATTGCAGGGAAAGCTCCTGGATCATCTTGCCGGCGCTCTTGGTGGCGGAATCCATCGCCGTCACACGGGCGCTCTGTTCGCTGGAAAAGGATTCCACCAGCGTGCCGTAAATCGTCCCCCGCATGCTGTTGGGGATCACATAATCCAGCACCACCTCGGGGGAGGGCTCGTAGGAAATCTGCAGCGGCCGCCCGGCGCTGTCGCACAGGCGGCTCACATGCTCCGGCTCCTGCTGGCCCAGCTGGCTGCGGTCCAGCGGCAGCAGCTGCATGACGCAGGGCTCATACTCCACCGAAGAGTGCCAGAGGGTATAGATCACATAGACCTCATCCACCTGGCCGGTCAAAAAGCTGTCCAGCAGCACCTGGGCAATCTCCCCGGCGCCGCGCAGGGTGGGGGTCTCCACCTGCCAGCGGTATTCCTGCTCATAGGGGATGTGCTTTTCCTGGCAGTAGACGCGGCCCATCTGGCCCACTACAAACAGCCGGTCCCCCTCCTCGGGGCGCACAATCTCCTCCATCTTTTTGGTCAGGTTGTGGTTATAAGCGCCGCACAGGCTCTTATCCGCTGCAATCACCAAAAAGGCGCGCACACGGTGCTCCTTTTCGGGGCGGCTGTCAAAATAGGGATGGGCAATATCCGGCGTGTGCCAGACAATATCCGAGATCACCTGCTGCATCTTGTCAAAATACGGCTGCACCGCCTGCAGCTGCTGGCGGGCCTTGCGCACCTTGACGGTGGAGATCAGGTACATGGCGTTGGTGATTTTCATGGTCTGCCGGATGCTGTTCATCCGGTCCCGCAGGGCTTTCATGCTTGCCATGTTTTTCTCACCTGCTTTTTATACTCCTGCGACGCGGCGGCAATCGCCTGGACCTGTTCGTCGGTGATATCCCGGCTCTCCCCGATCTGCCGGCAGAGCTCGGGCTGGTGGTCCTCCAGGTATTCGCACAGGCCGACGAGGAATTCCCGGGTGCGGGGCACCGGCACGTCGGCGAACAGGCGCTTCTGGGCCGCGCAGAGCATGATGGCCTGCCGGGTGACCGAAAGCGGCTGGTACAAAGGCTGCTTGAGCATCTCCACCAGATGGCGGCCCTGGTCCAGCGTCTCCTGGGTGGATTTATCCAGGTCGGAGCTGAACTGGGTGAAGGCCTCCAGCTCGCGGAACTGGGCCATCTCGATGCGCAGGTTGCCGGACATTTTTTTGACCGCCCTGCACTGGGCCGCGCCGCCCACGCGGGAGACGGAAAGCCCCACGTTGATGGCGGGGCGCACGCCGGAGAAGAACAGCCCCGTTTCCAGATAGATCTGGCCGTCGGTGATGGAAATGACGTTGGTGGGAATATAGGCGGAGACATCCCCCGCCAGGGTCTCGATGATGGGCAGCGCCGTGATGGAGCCGCCGCCGTAGGCGTCATCCAGCCGGCAGGCACGCTCCAGCAGGCGGGAATGCAGATAGAACACGTCGCCGGGGTACGCCTCGCGCCCCGGCGGACGGTGCAGCAGCAGCGAAAGGGCGCGGTAAGCCACCGCATGCTTGGAAAGGTCATCGTAGACCACCAGCACATCCTTGCCCTGCTCCAGGAAAAACTCCGCCATAGCCGTACCCGCATAGGGGGCGATATACTGCAGCGGCGCCGGGTCGCTGGCCGTGGAGGAAAGCACCACGCTGTAATCCATGGCGCCGTATTTCTGCAGGGTATTCACCACCCGCGCCACGGTGGAGGCCTTCTGCCCGATGGCAACATAAATGCAGATGACATCCTTATCCTTCTGGTTGAGGATGGTATCCACCGCCAGGGAGGTCTTGCCCGTCTGGCGGTCGCCGATGATCAGCTCCCGCTGGCCCCGGCCGATGGGCGACAGCGCGTCGATGGCCAGAATGCCGGTCTGCAGCGGCTCGCTGACGCTTTTGCGGGTGACAACACCCAGCGCCTCCCGCTCGATGGGCATGCGCTTTTCCGCTTCGATAGGGCCTTTGCCGTCGATCGGGTTGCCCAGCGCATCCACCACGCGGCCCAGCAGGGCCGGCCCGGCGGGCACATCCGCCTGGCGGCCGGTGCGGTGCACCACGCTGCCCTCTGCCAGGCCCTCGTCGCTGCCCAGCAGCACGCAGCCCACTTCTTCGGTATCCAGGTTGAGGGCCATCGCTTCCACGCCGGTTTCAAACTGCACCAGCTCGCCGTACATGACATCCTGCAGGCCGTAGGCCGTCACCACGCCGTCGCCGATGGAAAGGACCCTGCCCTCCTGCCGCAGGCTGCTTTGGGGATGATAATCCTCAATGCGCTGCTCCAGAAGGGAAATGATTTCTTCCGGTTTGATCTTCAAGTCTCATTCACCTCGATTGCAGGCGTTCTTTCAGCTGGCGCAGAGCATTCCGATAGCTCTGGTCGTACACCTGGTCCCCCACCCGCAGCTGAAAGCCGCCAATCAGGGCAGGGTCCTGCACCAGGGCCAGCTGCGCCTGGGATTTGTGGTAACGCCTGCATAAAAAATCTTTTAGCCGATCGATATCCCCCTCTGCCAGCGGAACGGCATAGCGCAGCTCTGCCGACACCACGTCCTGCGCCTCCAGACACAGCCGGCGGTATTCCGCGGCGATTTCGGCAATTTCATTCTGGCGGCCGTTTTCCACCACCAGCAGCAGGAAATTGAGGAACCTGGGGGAAAGCTGATCCTCCAGCGTCTGGCGCAGCAGCTCCAGCTTGGGGCCGGTACGCACCGAGGGGTTATTCAGATACCGGGCCACAGCGGGGGCGGTGAGCACCTGGACGCACAGCGCCATCTGCCCGGGGTCCCGTTCCGCCTGGAACATCGCCTTGGCATAACGCTCCGCCGCTTCACTCATGGCCATTCACCTGTTCTTTCAGGAACTGCTCCACCAGCTGATGGTTTTCTTCGGTATCCGCCTCTTTGTGCAGCATCTGGGCCGCAGCCATCACCGCCAGCTCGGCGGCGCTTTCGCGCACATCCTGCATGGCCTTGCGGCGCTGGCGGTCGATCTCCTGCTGGGCCTTTTCCACCAGCTGGTGGGCCTCGGCCTGAGCGGCGGCCAGCATTTCATCCGTCTGATGGGCGGCCGTCTGCCGGGCGGAGCGGATCAGCCGGGCCGCTTCTTCCTCCGCCTCCGCCAGGGAGGCCTCATACTGCTCCTTGAGCGCCTGGGCCTCTTCGTTTTTCGCCTTGGCCTCGGCAAAGGAATCCTCGATCATCTTGGTGCGCTTTTCCATCATATCGGTGACCGGCTTAAAGAGGAATTTCTTAAGCAGGACCACCAGAATGATGATATTGACAAAGGCCCAAATGATCTGCCAATTGAGATTCAGCAATGCAATCGCCTCCTCTTATTTGAGGAATAGAATCACCAGCACGCCGATGACGAAGCCGTAAACGGCGGTAGCCTCCGCCAGGGCGCAGCCCAAAATCAGGCTGCGGTTGATTGCCTCTGCGGCGTCGGGCTGGCGGGCGATGGCGTCCGCCGCCTTGCCGGTGGCAAAACCGATGCCGATGCCGGCGCCGATGCCGGTGAGCACTGCAATACCCGCACCAATAGCAATTAAACCAATAGACATGATAAAAACACTCCTTACTCTCTAAATATAAAAGCCTGCTGAGGGTTATTCCACCGCTTCCTTAATAAAAAGGGTGGTGAGGAACACGAACACAAACGCCTGGATCAAGCCGTCAAAAATATCAAAATAGACACCAAACACCAGCGGGACAAACACCGGCGCCACAAAACGGATCATCTCGATGATGATGAAGCACCCTAAAATGTTGCCGAACAAACGCATGCACAGCGAAAGCGGGCGGATAAACAATTCCAGGATATTGATCGGCGTCACCAGCGCCACCGGCTTGGTGAAGGAAACCAGCCACCCCTTCGGCCCATGCGCATAAATACCGGCATATTCCACCAGCACGATGCTGCAGAGCGCCAGCGCCAGGGTGATGTTGAGATCCTTGGTGGGGGGCTTCACCCCCAGGATGCCCACCACATTGGCCACCGCCAGATAAAGGCCGATGCTGCCCAAAATAGGGGTAAATTTGCGCGAATACTGCCCCAAAATGCCATGAAAGAAGTTGTTCAGCCCGCCGACGACAGCTTCCAGCAGGCGCTGCGGGCCTTTGGGAATCAGCTCCAGATGCCGGGTAATCACCGCGCTGGGGATCACCAGCACCGCCATGATCACCCAGGTGACCACGCAGGATTCCGGTACCGGGATGCCGCCGAAGATCGGAATGGTAAAGCTGATATTCGTTGAAAGCTGTGCCATCAGTTCTTCCGCGAACCCATCCAAATCTATCATCCCCTTTTCCTTTTGTTAGGCGGCGCTGACAAGCCGGTGAAATAAGAAAAAGTAACTCCCGGCAGGAAGCTACTTTGCTATTCCGGCGGGCCTGCGGCACACGCCTTGATCAAGTCACTTTATTATAGTCCGATTTTGTTCAAAGTCAATTCAATAACTTTTAAATTTTTGTTGGAACTTCAATTTTTATGCATTTCCTAAAAAATGGAGAGGCCTTTTCTTCTTTGTTTTGTGTAAAAGTGCAGATTTTGCCCTTCCGCATGCAAAATTTGCGTCGTTTTTGATAGATTTTCCTGATAATATTTGTTAGAATAAAGTTGTTCCCTGCCCGAAAGGCCTGCGGCACGCAGCCCGGTAGATTCCGGCTGCCGTGATGCATCGGCCGCCTTAGCCCCACCCGTTATTTTTATTACTGGAAAAAGGATGAGACTGATGAACAAAGCGACGAAACAGCTGCTCTCCCTTGGCCTGGCCATAGTGCTGGCCGGCTCCTGCCTGACCGCCCTGGCGCAGGAAGCGCCCGGCGGGCTGGTTCCCGGCGAATCGGAAAGCGGCGCTTTTTTTAACGAGCCAATATACCCCCCCCTGTATCTTCCGACGATCTGACTGCCTCCTCACCCGAAAATTCCCCGCCGGCCAATACCCCCGAAAGCTGCCCCCTCACCGAGGGCTGCACCCTCACCTCCGGCCACGAGGGCCCCTGCCTCCCGGCAGAGGCTGAAGCCCCCTCCGGGCAGAGCGATCTCGCCGCGGGCAGCTCCAGCCTGGTGCCGGGGCAGAGCAGCCCCGCCGAAGAGGCGCCCGCGGTTTCCCTGCTAAACATCCCAGCGGCAGCCGGTTCCGGCACGCAGGAGGACCCCTACCGGCTCGGCGAGGAGCAGCTTTCCACATCGGGGAAAACCGTGATCGGCATCTCGGAGGACTGGCTGGACTCTGTGGGCGCCACTGCAGAGGACCCGGTCTATGTGACGGTCAGCCTGCCTTCCGGCTACGACACATTGGGGGACCGCGCCTTTCAGCATACGGATGACTCCCCCTATTACCTGCTGGGCGCAACCTGGCCGGGGGAATATGACTATAAGACCATCGGCGACTACGCCTTTGAGGGCCAGGATCAGCTGCAGTACATCACCATGGAGGGCTACGAAAACCTTGTGCCTGACCTGGGCTATGATGAAGACTATGAAGACGCCGAAGACCTGCGCAGGCGCCACACCCGGCTGGAAATCCCCAGCCAAACGTGGGAAATCGGCGACTACGCCTTTGCCAACTGCTTTGCGGAAGAGGTAGAGACGGCGGTCTATCTTTCCGGCATCCTATATCCCATCGGCGATTACGCCTTTTATAACGGCGACCTGGGCTACAACCCCATCAAGCAGATTGTCTGCATGACAAAATCCAATAATTTATCCCGGCATGGCACTCACTGCTTTGCCTTTGAAGGGGACGCCGGCGACCGCATGATCATCCTGGCAGACCAAGCGGCTTATAACACGGTCCTAACCGGGCAGGGTTGGTATGGGCCGCTCAACTGGCCCCAAAATGTCAAAGACTCCCTCTCCTACAAGGTGACGGTCACATTTGAGGGCAAGGGCAGCGAAGAGCACCTTTTTGGCTATTCCCTGCGCTATGCGCAGACCGACAAGATGGGGGCGCGCTATTATTATGTCATCGACCGCAATTACTCCATCCCCGAGCCCCCGGAGCCGCCCTCCACTGCCCAGCCGGGCTATGCCTATGGCTGGTACACTGGCGGCGGCAACCTGGTCAACGCCAACTACATCATCGGCCCGGCAGACGTGAGCCGCAGCGGCAGCGTGGCCCTCACGGCCAAAACCGCCCTGCAGAAGCCGGAAATTCTGCCCACCCTCGGCGGCCAGGCGCAGGGGAGCGCCGGCAGCACCCCCTATGCCCTGGCAGTCACCCTGACCGACCAGCAGCCCCAGGGCAGCATCGGCATACAGGCCAGCCACCCCCTGACGCTGGACCAGCAGGGCACCGAGGATGGCGAATATGTCTATTTCACCTACTGCTGGTGGGATGAATGCGACGGCTCGGTGGAAGGGCCCCGCAGCGAGGAGGAGAGCTTTTTCTCCACCAGCGCGGATTATGCCGCCTATCATCACGGCAACGAGACCAGCCTGGCAGAAATCCCCATCACCGAAGCCGGGCACGCCCGCACCGGGGGAGACTGCTACATGGTGGAGATTCTGGGGTATCATGTGCAAAGCGGCGGTACGCCGGAGCTGTTTTATAAATCCCACAATAATTTTATTTCCTTTATCACAGACAGCGATATTTTAGCCACTGTGGGGACCTGCTACCGTTTCCGGGTAGAGGTGGATGACAGCGGGCTGAGCGACCCTTCCGAACCGTCAGGCCCCGACCAGCCCGGCAGGGAGGAATCCGGCACGGGCGGCTCTTCCTCCAGCGACGGACAAACCCGCCTGAATGTGCGGATTCATTGGGATGACGGCAGCAACGCCGCCGGGCTGCGCCCCCAGCAGGTTTTGGTGCAGCTCTACCGCAACGGAGCCGCCTACGGGGAGCCGCTGGCACTGGGGGCGGAAGAAAACTGGCGGCACACCTGGGAAAAGCTGGATGACTTTTATCGCTGGACTGTCGGCCTGGCCCAAGCGCCGCAGGGATATGCCTGGTCCGTTGAGCCGGATCAGTGGATCGGCTATCTGATCACCGCTTCCCTGACAGAACCGCTGCCGGAAGCTCCCCAGGCAGAAGAAGCCCCCGACCGCGAAAATCCGCATACCGGCCGCTGAACAAAAAAGCCGCATGAAAAAATCCCCCGACCACTCGGGGGATTTTTTTGCGGTGTGTATCGACAGGGAGCGTCAGTCGCGGTCCACATCCCAATCCAGGATGCGGCCGGTGGAAGCATCCACCTCAAACTCGTACTCGGTCCAGCCGCTGCGCATGGTGCCTTCATAGACCACGCGGCCATCGTCCCGGTCCATTTTAAGCTCGTAGAAGGTACCGGTGGTGCCGGCAGCCTCCTCGACAATCTCCTTGATGCGGGCCTCGCTCAGATAGCTGCCGGAGGCAGAGGCGGTGCTGCCCGTGCTGCTGGAGGCAAAGCTGCGCTCGGCGTCGTAATCGAAGCTCAAAATGGTGCCGGTGGCGGCGTCGATCTCATAATCGTATTCCCGGCTGCCGGAGAAGAATTCCACGTCATAAATCCGCAGGCCGTCATCCCGGTCCAGCTGGGCGTAGAGATAATCGGCGTCAGCAGCGCTGATGCCCGCATGCTCCAGCGCGATGGATTTGGCCTTTTCCGCGCCGATATCCGTGCTGGACTGCCGACTGGCGGCGGCGTTGTACCAGTCGATGTCATAATCATAGCTCAGAATCGCGCCGGTGGCGGCGTCAATGGTATAGTCATACTCCCGGCTGTTTGCATAAAAGACCACCTCGTATTCCCGGCGGCCGTCATCCCAGTCGGGCTGGGCATACACAAAGCTGACCTGGCTGGCAGTGAGGCCGGCATTCTCCAGCGCGATGGATTTGGCCTTTTCCGCGCCGATATCCGTGCTGGACTGGGCGGTGGACTGGGTGCCCTGGCCGGAAGCGGGCCGGGTGAAATTCTCGATATCATAATCGAATTTCAGGATGCTGCCGGTGGTGGCACTGATCTCATAGTCATATTCCCGGTTGCCGGCGTAGAATTCCACATCATACACCACCCGGCCGTCGTCGCGCTCCAGCTCTACCCGCAGGTAGGAGGTCTCCTTCTCGGTCACGCCGGCATGCTCCAGCGCGGCGGCCTTGGCTTTGGCCTCGCCCACATAATCGCCGGAAATCGCCGCATAAGCGGGAATTGCCAGACCGGCCAGCAGGGTGACAGCGGCGGCAGCCGCCAGGGTGCGGTTCTTATTCATTTTCATCATCGTTTCCTCCTCGGTTGTTTGATCAGATTCAGCAATCTCGGGGGCACCGTTGTTGCCTTTCACCCTAACCATGCACGGGGGCGGCGTTTTATTGCATCCATTTTAAAAATTTTTTAAAAATCATTTTTCGTTTCCCTCGGGAGGATTGCGCCGGCTGTCCATTCAGAAACAGCAAAAGGGAAGATACCGCCCTTCCCGCTGCCTCTTCCCATGCCTGATTTACTGCGTATTTTCTGCGTACCTAATACTGAAAAATCATGAAATACTTTGAAAAATTTTGAAATACCCTGCCCCGGAAAAACAAAAAGAAAAAGCCCTGAAAACGCGATAAACACGCGATTTCAAGGGCTTTTTTCTTCCGGCTTCCGGCCGTATCGTCTGGCGGAGAAAGAGGGATTTGAACCCTCGCGGCACTTTCGCACCCTACTCCCTTAGCAGGGGAGCCCCTTCACCACTTGGGTATTTC
>CAJFPC010000010.1 GCA_904398325.1 Candidatus Neoruminococcus faecicola
ATATAGCCAATGGCTGCGATAATAAACATCACAAAAATCTGTTGGGCGACCAAATAGACCTCTTCCACACTCTTGACCCCTTTCTTTTCTGGATTCATTATATCATTTAAAATAGATTTTTGACAGCTAAAACGCTAAAAAATGCATAAATTTCCGTTTTTCTGGTAAAATCACCAAAAAATCGGCGTTTATCTCGCTTTCGTATGCAAAAGCGATGGAAGGCCCCGCCACAGAATGTTGCCGGCTTCGCCGCCTTGCGCACAAAAGCATCCTCAACCATAAAACGGGACCGCCAGCGTACCGGCGGTCCCGTGTCTTTTCATCCAAGGATTTTTTATTTATGTAAAACTGTTGTAACTTCAGGAAAACAGACTCCTCACAAACCCAGGTTTCCTGCGGGCTTGCGGGCTGTCCGTCAGTCCAGAGGCTTCATGGTGGGGAACAGCAGCACGTCCCGGATGGAGGCCGCATCGGTCAGCAGCATCACCAGCCGGTCCACCCCGATGCCCAGGCCGCCCGTGGGGGGCATGCCGTATTCCAGCGCGGTGAGAAAATCCTCGTCCACATCGCAGGCCTCTTCGTCGCCGGCCGCCTTCGCCGCCGCCTGCGCTTCAAAGCGGGCACGCTGGTCGATGGGGTCGTTCAGCTCCGAAAAGGCGTTGGCGTGCTCGCGGCCCACAATAAACAGCTCAAACCGCTCGGTATAGCCGGGGTCGCCCGGCTTGCGCTTGGCAAGCGGCGAGATTTCCACCGGGTGCTCGGTGAGGAAGGTGGGCTGGATGAGCTTCTCCTCGGCGTATTTTTCGAAGAACAGGTTGAGGATATCCCCCTTCTGGTGGCGCTCCTCATACTCGATGCCATGCTCCTTGGCCAGGGCGCGGGCTTCTTCCAGCGTCTCAATCCGGGAGAAATCCACCCCGCCGTAGGTTTTCACCGCCTCCAGCATGGTCATGCGGGCAAAGGGCTGGTCCAGATCCAATTCGACGCCGCCGTAGGTGATCTTGCCGGTGCCCAGCACCTGATGGGCCACCGAGCGGATCAGATCCTCGGTCAAATCCATCATGCCGTGGAAGTCGGTGTAGGCCTGGTACAGTTCCAGCAGGGTAAACTCCGGGTTGTGGCGGGTGTCGATGCCCTCGTTGCGGAAGACGCGTCCGATCTCATACACCCGGTCAAAGCCGCCCACGATCAGGCGCTTGAGATGCAGCTCCAGCGCGATGCGCAGATACATATCGATATCCAGCGCGTTGTGATGGGTGATAAAGGGCCGGGCCGCCGCGCCGCCGGCGATGGTGTGCAGCACGGGGGTTTCCACTTCCAGGAAGTTTTTGCTGTCCAGATAGCTGCGGATGGCGGTGATGATCCTGGAGCGCTTCTCAAAGGTCTCCTTGACCGCCGGATTCACGATCAGATCCAGGTACCGCTGGCGGTAGCGCAGGTCGGTATCCTTAAGACCGTGCCATTTTTCCGGCAGGGGGAGGAGGGATTTGGCCAGCAGCGTCAGTTTTTTGGCGTGCACCGAAATTTCACCCCGGCGGGTGCGGAAGGCAAAGCCCTCCACGCCGATGATGTCGCCGATATCCCATTCCTTCAGGGCGTGATAAGTCTCCTCGCCCACGTCGTTGATGCGGATATACAGCTGAATGCGCCCGCTGGAATCCCGCAGGTCCATAAAGCAGGCCTTGCCCATATCACGCCAGCTCATAATGCGCCCGGCAATGACTACATCCTTGTTTTCAAAGCCATCCTCCCCCTCAAAATGCTCCACAATCTCCTTAGCGTGGGCATCCACCGGGAAGGTGGTGGTCTCAAAGGGGTTGCGGCCCTCTTCTTTCATCCTGGTCAGGCGGTCCCGCCTGATCTGCAAAAGCTCCGACAGCTCTTCGCCGGTCAGCTCCTGCTCCGGCTGCTCCGCCTTTACATCCTTTGCCATACCTCTGCCTCCTTCATTGTTACAAAAAAGGCGCGGGCCCTTCTATCCCAAGGCCCGCGCCCGGATTCCTTTTCGATCGCCTTAGAGGGAAATCTCCAGGATCTTGAATTTAATCACAGCGCCGCTGGGCACCGTGACATCCACCACTTCCCCTGCCTGATGGCCGATCAGCGCCTTGCCCACCGGGGACTCGTCGGTGATGGTGTTCATATCGCTGTTGGATTCCACCGCGCTGACGATGCGGTAGGTCAGCTCCTCGTTATATTCCATATCCAGCATTTTGACGGTGGTGCCCACCGATACCACCTCGGAAGAAAGATTCTCCGCCGAGATGATCTTGGCGTTTTTCAGCTGCTCCTCCAGCTGCAGGATTCTGGCCTCCACCAGGGCCTGTTCGTTTTTGGCCTCGTCGTACTCGCTGTTTTCCGACAGGTCGCCGAAGCCCCTCGCCACCCGGATTTTCTCGGAGATTTCCTGGCGCTTGACGGTTTTCAGTTCGTCCAGTTCCCGTTTCATTTCCTGGTAGCCTTGTTCTGTCATCATCAAAGATTGAGCCATAAAAATGCCCCCTTTATTCTGGGAAAAGCGCCCGGCAAAAACCGTGCGCCCCCGAAATCCTCTTGTTATCCGTCCCGCTCAAAACAGCAGAACGATATAAAATAACAGCTAATATTATACTAGAAGCTCCCGCCGGTGTCAAGAACAAGAATTCCCCCTCTCTTTGGGCAAGCTGACAGGGCCTTCCCGGCACACAGCAGTATATGCGCCGGCCGGCGGGGGAAGTCCGGTTCTATTGTGTTTTGCGGCAATTCGTGCTATACTTTTCTGCGTCAAACAGGATGGAGGTGCGGATGTGAAAATACGCAAAGATTACCGGGCGGCTTATTATATCGGGGCATTTGCCGTCAGCCACGCGGTGTTCCTGATTTTAATGGCGGCCATGGGGGAGGCGTTTTCCACCTACTGGGCTGCGCCCCTCTACTTTGCCGGGGCGCTGGTTCTCGGCTTTCTCATCAAAGATCTGAAAACCGCCTGCAAAACCGCCATCTGCCTGAGCCTGGCACCCTTAAGCTACATCCTGTACCTGTGGATGGCCGCCGGCATGCTCCGCGTCAATCCCTTCACCATCCTGCAGGAGCTGTTGGAGGCGGTGATGGTCTTCTGTGTCCCCTCGGTCATTATCGTGTACGGCGCCTCCCAGCTGCCAAAATGGAACCGGGAGCGCAAACGGGAAAAACAGCGCCGCCAGACCCAGCAGCGCATCGAGAAAAACGCCCAGAAGCTCAAGCCCAAAAAGGCCAAATACTCGGTGAAAGACCGCTGATACAGCTGTTTTTTGCCGGAAAAGCGAGCAGAACCATCGCAGGGCGGTAGGGCAAAATGCCCGTGCCGCCCTGTTTTTTTATGCCTGCGCATCCGCCGCGCCAAAACAAAAGTCCTGCCCGGACGTGACCGTGGCAGGGCTTTTTTCGTTTGGGGGCCCGGCTTATTCCCGCCAGGCGGAAAAACGGTAATCCTCCCCGCAGGGCTGAACCTGAGGGCAGCACAGCCCCCAAAAGTCGGTGACGCGGCTTTCCAGCCGGGCAAATTCCGCCGCCCGGCCGCCGCAGTCCTCCAGGCGCCTAAGGCTCTCGGAAAAGGGGATGCTGCAGCTGCGCTTCATCTGCGCCAAAATCTGCCGGCCGCGCTGGTTATGGGCCAGCACCCGGGCATAAGGGGGCGCCTCGCTGGCAAGCCCGGCAGGCAGGCCCACCGCCGCCGCCATCACCAGCCGCCGCACCCGCGCCATGGGGTAGCGCCGGGTTTTGATCAGCGCGTATAATTCCTCCAGCGACCGGGCCTGGGCCGCTGCCTTGGCCAGGCGGTGCTCCAGCCCCTCCGACAGGTCGGGCAGCCGGCCCCGCTCCTCCGGCCCCAGCCGCCGCACCAGCGCGAGGATGCCCCGCCCATTCTCTTCGGCGCTGGCCACCGCACGGCCCGCCGCCTGCTCCCGGCGGGCGGTATCCAATACCGCCGGGGGCAGATACTGCTCCCACATTTCCGGGTGGCGGCGCAGATAAGAGGCGCTGGCATAGCCGCCGGCCGGCGCGCCGTCATGGCCCGCCCCCAGCCGGGGCACCGCCAGCGGCTGCATGGGATGGCCCAGCGCCTCCAGCTGCCGCAGGTATTCCATGGCCAGCACGTTGTTGGGCCCCGCGAACAGCTCTGCCAGCTCGGGGGCGCAATCCTGCGCCGCCCGCTGCCCCGCCGCCGCGAAGGTGATCCCCTGCCGCAGATAGCCTGCCCGGGCCTGCCGGAAGGCTTCCTCCCGCTCCAGGGCTGCCGCCCGGCGCAGCGGCTCCGCCGCCCCCGCCTCG
The DNA here is from genome assembly GCA_904398325.1 of Candidatus Neoruminococcus faecicola. Classification (GTDB taxonomy): domain Bacteria; phylum Bacillota; class Clostridia; order Oscillospirales; family Ruminococcaceae; genus Neoruminococcus; species Neoruminococcus faecicola. Next base: position 4,291 of record CAJFPC010000010.1, read on the forward strand.
CAGCCGAAGCTGATCGCTTCCACACAGCCCAGGCTTTCCAGCAGGCGCACCCCGCCAAAGGCAAAGCGCTCCGCCGGCGCCATGGCATAAGGGCTGGGCAGTTCCAGCACCAGGTCGGCGCCGCCCTGCAGGGCCATTTGGGCCCTGGCCGCCTTGGAAAAGGCCGCCGGCTCCCCCCGCTGCACCAGGTTGGCGCTGAGCACCACCACCAGATGGCTGGCCCCCTGCCGCCGGGCCGCCTCCAGATGGGCGGCATGGCCGGTGTGGAAGGGGTTATACTCCGCGATCACACCCGCAATTTTCATGCCAGACACCCCCATTTTTACAAAACCGCTCTTGTATTTTTATCCATAATATAATAATATAGAAGGGAAGATTGCGGTGTCAAGAGATGACCCGCCGCTTAATTCATTGAATCAACCGCTTGACGCGGGATGGAGGTTAACTGAAGATGAAAATTTTGGTTATCAACGCCGGCAGCTCTTCCTTAAAGTACCAGCTGGTCGACATGGACGGTGAGAAGGTGCTAGCCAAAGGCCTGTGCGAAAGAATCGGCACCGCCGGCAACATCACCCACAAGATTTCCGGCGGCAAGGTGATCGCCAAGGAAGTCCCCTTCCCCACCCATGTGGAGGCGTTTGAGGAACTGATCCGCCTGCTCAGCGAGGGCGAGGACCGGGTCATCAACGACGTCAAGGAGATTTCCGCCATCGGCCACCGCACCGTGCAGGGCGGCGAGAAATATAAATCCTCCGTCATCATCACCGAGGACGTGCTGGAAACCATTGACGAGTACGCTTCCCTGGCGCCGCTGCACAACCCGCCGGAGGCGACCGCCATCCGCGCCTGCCAGAAGGTCTTCGGCATGGATGTGCCCCAGGTTGCCGTGTTCGACACCGCCTTCCATCAGACCATGCCCGACTATGCCTACATGTACGCGCTGCCCTATGAGTATTACACCAAATACCACATCCGCCGCTACGGCTTCCACGGCACCAGCCACCGCTATGTTTCCGGCCGGTATGCCGAGCTGGTGGGCAAGGATTTGAGCGAGCTGAAGGTCATCAGCTGCCATCTGGGCAACGGCGCTTCCATCGCGGCCATCAAGTATGGCAAGTCCATCGACACCAGCATGGGCTTCACCCCCACCGACGGCCTGATCATGGGCACCCGCTGCGGCAACATCGACCCCTCCATCGTCACCTTCCTGCAGGAGAAAGAGGGCCTTTCCGCCAAGGAGATGGATGAGATCCTCAACAAGCGCTCCGGCAGCCTGGGTGTTTCCGGCTACTCCGGCGACCAGCGCGACCTGGAATCCTCCTCTGCGGAGGGCAACCAGCATGCCCGCCTGGCTCTGGATATCCAGAAATACCAGATCAAAAAGTATATCGGCAGCTATATCGCCGCTATGAACGGCGTGGATGCCATCATCTTCACCGGCGGCATCGGCGAAAACGATCCCGAGACCCGCGCCGCTGTCTGCAGCGATATGGATTTCTTCGGCATCAACATCTATGAGGAGCTCAACTCCAACGTGCACGGCCAGGAGATCAACCTCTCCGCCCGCGGCTCCACCGTGGAGGTCTGGGTCATCCCCACCAACGAGGAAATCATGATCGCCCGCGACACCAAGGAACTGGTGCTGAGCAGCAAATAAGCCTCTTTTTTAAAGCACACTCAAAAGGGCCCGTCCCTCTTTTCGGGGGACGGGCTCTTTGCTGCCGCAAAACGGCTTTATTCCCGCTGCTCCAGGCTCTCGGCGGTGTCGCGGAACAACAGCGACACGCACCATACGCCGCCCAGGGCCACCAGGGTATAGATCACCCGGCTGAGCACCGCCGCCTGGCCGCCGAACAGCCAGGCCACCAGATCCAGCTGGAACAGCCCGATCGAGCCCCAGTTGAGCGCGCCGATGATCACCAGCGCCAGGGAAATTTTATCCAGTACCAGCATACTTCCACTCCTTTTTTCCCCAGCGGCTTGATAGCCTCCAGGTTGGTTCAGTGCTAGTATGGCCGCGGCGCGCCATTTTTATGCAGAGGGAAAATTTTTTGCCAGACACCGCAAAAAAACAAAAACAGGATGCCCGCGGGCATCCTGTTTTTTATCGCGCAAAACCGCTTTAGCTGGCCGATTCCGCCATACGGATGAAGGCCAGGGCCAATTCCTTGGCCTTGGAATACTGGGTGTCGTTGAGCAGGCCGTCGTTTTCCGCCATCAGCTTCTGCTCTTCCGTCATGGTCACCTCATAATCCGGCTTGACCCCCACATCGTTGAGCACCGTGCCGGAGGGGGTGTGGTAATCCGCAACCGTCAGCCGGATGGCAGAGCCATCCTCCAGCTGGATATCCCGCTGCTCCGAGCACTTGCCCGCGGTGGTCGCCCCCACAATATTGGCCTTGCCGAAATCCCGCAGGGCCTGGGCAAACAGCTCGGAAAAACAGGTGGTGTCTTCATCCACCAGCACCACCATGGGCAGGCTGACCTCCCGGGCGTCCGATTCCGCCAGGATTTCCACGTTGCCGTCCTTGTCGGTGGAGGCGATCATCGGCCCGGCGGGCACCAGCTCATCCAGCACCTGAACCATGGAATCCAGTGTGCCGCTGTTGTTGCCCCGCACATCCAGCACCAGCACCTGGGCCCCTTCCTCCTGCAGCTGGGAAAGCTCCCGGCTGAACTGGTTGGGCGTGCCGGAGGTGAAGGCGGAGATCTTCAAATAGCCGATCCCCTCATCCATCTGGGTGGAAACGGTGGGCACCTCCACAAAGCGGCGAGCCACCTCGATTTCCTCATCCTCGTTTTCGCTGCGCACCACCAGCGTCACCAGGCTGCCGGCCTCCCCGCGGATGCCGTCGGAAAGCTGCTCATAATTCTCGCTGGTGACCGTCTGGCCGTCCACCTGGGTGATGATGTCGCCGGCCTCCAGGCCCGCCAGCTCCGCCGGGGAATCGGGATAGACCGCGGTAATCAGGATGTAGCCGCTGTTATCCATCGAAAATTCCGCGCCGATGCCCACCAGGTTGTCGCTGGCGCTGGAGCTGGTCTGGCGGTATTCCTCCATGGTCAGGTAGCGCGCCTCCGGGTCGTTGAGCCCTGCCATATAGCCGCGGGCGATGCTGTCCATCAGGTAATCCTCGTCGATCTCCCCGTTGTAAAGATAACGCACGTTGTGGTCGATATCCGCGATCTTGGAGTATAAGACCTCCTTCTCGCCGATGTTGTAAAGCTTGCTGTTGAATACATTGGTGAAAAACACAATCGTGATGCAGATGGTCACTGCGGCCACAATGGCGGCAAAGGCAATGGCCGAGCCCAAAGAAATTTTTCTGTTCATAGATGTTTGTCCTCCGATGCTTTGTGATGCGGCAGCGCCGTCATCCCTGCACATAAGGCAGAGGATTGGTGTGGCTGCCGTTGATGCGCACCTCAAAATGGAGATGTGGCCCGGTGGACCATCCCGTAGAACCTACCCTCGCGATTGTCTGCCCGCGGCTGACATAATCCCCCACTTCCACCAGAATTTCGCTGGTGTGAGCGTACAGTGTGGTATAGCCGCCGCCGTGGTCAATCATCAGATAAATGCCGTACCCCACGCCCGGTGAATAAGTGCGGTTGACGAAGGCGACCCTGCCGCTGTTGGCCGCCACAATATCCTTTCCGTACACATTGGCGCCGGAAATATCAATGCCGGTGTGGTAGTCGGCGCCGCCGAACCGCCCGCCGTAATAGGAGGTGATGTTGTAGTAGCCCGGCAGCGGCCACTGGAACTCGCCGCCCACATACTCATCATCCATATCCGGGGCAAGCAGCTCATAGATGCGGTCCAATTCCGCCTGCACCGCGGCCATTTCGGCCTGCTTGGCCTCCTTGTTGGCCAAAAATTCCTCCTCCATCGCCTGGATATCCTGAATCTGGCTTTCCACCTGGCCCAACTGGCCGTTCAGGGTCACCTGCTTGGCATCCATCTGCTCCTTGGAAGCTTCCACCGCAGCCTTATCCTCTTCGATGGTGGTCTTGATGGCTTCAATCTGTTCCATCTCGACGGTCAGCTCATCGATCAGCGCCTGGTCGTGCTCGGCAATGCGGCTCATCATCTCATTCTGGGTGAGAAACTCCCAGAAGCTGTCCGCCCCCAGCACCGAACCGATGACGCTGGCGTCGCTGGTCATATACATGGCGCGCTGGCGCTCCTTAAACAGCTCGTAATTCTCGTCGATTTCCTCCTGCTTTAAATCCAGCTCCTCCTCCTTCTGGGCCAGGTCTCCCTCCAGGAGGGTGATGCGGTTGTTGAGCAGGGTGATCTCCTGCCGGGTCAGCTCGATCTGGCGGCTGAGCTGGTCGCGCTGTGCCACCGCCTGGGCCTTCTCGTCGGTGATCTGGTCCAGCTCCGCCTGGATCTGCTCCTGCTCCTTCTGGATCTGCTCCAGCTGAGCGTTCAGGTCATCCAGCTCGTCCTCATAATCGGCGGAGCTGTCCTCTTCTTCGTCCTCTTCCTCTTCGGCCTCTTCGTCTGCATAGTCCTCGCCGTCATCGGCGCCAATGCCTACCTCATCGTTGGCGGCAAAGCTGTCCACCCCCTGCGGATAGGCCAGCAGCAGGCACAGGCAAAGCCCCGCCGCCAGGGTGGGAAACAGTCTCCTAGGAATCTTCATGGCCGCTCCTTTCCCGGTTTAAACCTTCAAATACTTGCGTACAAAAATCATGCTGCCAAACCCGCCGATGAGGATGCCCGTCAACGCGAAGGCGCCCAGCATCCGCAGGGCAATGTCGCCGAAGGGCACCAGCATATCCGAGAAGCGGCTGACCCACACCGACGGGCTGCTGACCACCCATTCGCCGATCAGGTAATACCCGCCCCACAGCAGGCCGAAGGCCAGCACGGCGGCGATCAGGCCGATGAGCATCCCCTCCACAATAAAGGGCAGCTTGATAAAGGAGTTGGTGGCGCCCACCCATTTCATGATATTGATCTCCCGCTTGCGGCTGAACACCGTGATGCGGATGGTGTTGGAGATGATGACCAGCGCCACCACCGCCAGAATCCCCTCGATGGTGTAGCTGCCCACGCGCACCGCCTGCTTGATGCTGGTGATGGTTTCCGCCAGGTCGGTGGGAGTGTTGGCTTTTTCGATATAGGGCAGCGCCTCCAGCTCCTGCACGGTGGCCGCAAACTGGCTCAGGTCATCCACCTGCACCTGGAAGGAGGCCGGGAAGGGATTGTCATCCTCCAGCCCGTCCAGCAGCACGGCATCCTCGCCCAGCCGTTCCCGCTGGATTTCAAAAGCTTCCTGCGCCGAAACAAATTCCACGCTCTGCAGGTTGTCGATTTCATCCAGCATCTGCTGGACTTCTTCGATCTGATAATCCTCCGTGCCCATTTCCAGAAACAGCACGACCTCGTTCTGATCCTCCAGCCGTTCCATGGCGCTGTTGAGGTTGACGCTTAACAGCACCGAGGCGCCGATGAGCAGCATGCAGGCCATCAGCACGCCAATGGAGGCCAGCGACATCAGGCGGTTGACATACAGGTTCCGGGCGCCCTCCCGGATCAGGTATCCGATACTACTGCCGCGCATAGGCCCTCCAATCCGCGGCGTCAGAGCTGATATAGCCGTTTTCGATGGTAACCACCCGGTGCTGGTACATCGAGACCAGCTGATGCTCATGGGTGACCATCACCACGGTTGTGCCGCATTTGTTGATTTCATTGAGCAGATCCACAATCTCCAGCGAAAGCTCGGGATCGATGTTGCCCGTAGGCTCGTCCGCAATGATCAGCCGGGGGTTGTTGACCAGCGCCCTGGCCAGGGCCACCCGCTGCTGCTCCCCGCCGGAAAGCTGATCCGGCATGCTTCTCGCCTTGCCGGCCAGCCCCACCAGGCTGAGGATATAGGGCACCCGGTTGCGGATATCCCGGGTGGAAACATTGGTCACCCGCAGCGCAAAGGCCACGTTGTCGTATACATTCATATTGGGGATCAGGCGGAAATCCTGGAACACCACGCCCAGCGACCGCCGAAACTGCGGGATATCCCGCTTTTTCATCTTGCCCAGGTCCTTGCCGTTGACAATCGCCTTGCCGCCGGCGGGCACTTCCTCCCGCATCAGCAGCTTGATCAGGGTGCTTTTGCCCGCGCCGGAAGGCCCGACAATAAACACAAATTCCCCATCCTCCACCGTCAGGCTCACGTCGTGGAGCGCGTCGGTGCCGTTGTGATAGGTCACAGAAACATTTCTCAGCTCAATCAAATTGAGATTCACCCCCACAGAAATTGCCTGCCCGGCCCGCGGTTAGGGCGCGTCCGGGCCCGGGCGGCGCAGCGCTGCACCGGCCGCCGGTAAAAACAGGATCAATACTTGACCAGGTTGGCCGTCAGGTATTTCTTGACCATCAGCGCCACCTTGAAGATGATGGCGTGGTCAAATTCCCGCAGGTCCAGGCCGGTGAGCTTTTTGATCTTCTCCAGCCGGTAGACCAGGGTATTGCGGTGGACAAACAGCTTGCGGGAGGTCTCGGAGACGTTCAGGTTGTTTTCAAAAAACTTCTGGATGGTGAAGAGGGTTTCCTGATCCAGGCTCTCGATGGAGCCTTTTTTGAACACTTCCTTGAGGAACATCTCGCACAGGGTGGTGGGCAGCTGATAGATCAGCCGGGCGATGCCCAGGTTGTCATAGCTGATGATGTTCTTGTCGGTGTCGAACACCTTGCCCACCTCCAGGGCCACCTGGGCCTCTTTGAAGGACTTGGCCAGATCCTTGATGGCGGTGGCGGTGGTGCCGATGCCCACCACCACTTTGGTATAGAACTCGCTGCCCAGCGTATCCACAATAGAGCGCGCCAGCTTTTCCAAATCCTTGGTCTCGATGCCGTTTTTGATCTCCTTGACCAGGACGATGTCGCTCTCGCTGATGTTGAAGACGAAGTCCTTCTGCTTGTCCGGGAACAGATTCTGGATCACGTCGAAGGCGGAAATATCGTTGGCCGAGACAATGCGGATCAGCAACACCACCCGTGTGACGTCGGAATTAAAGTGCAGCTCCCGGGCTTTGACATAGATATCCCCGGGCAGGATGTTATCCAGGATGATGTTTTTGATAAAGTTGTTCCGGTCGTATTTCTCGTCATAATACTGCTTGATGCTGGCCAGGGAGATCGCCAGGATATTGCAGAATTTGGCCGCCATATCGTCGGTGCCTTCCACAAAGACGGCGTATTCCGGCTTCATCCGGTTGCCGAAGGTACGATAAGTGTAGCCGTCCCGCACAAACAGCTCCTGATTATCGTTGAGATCCAGCATCAGGTATTCGTTGGTCTCGCCGATCTTGGCCAGATCGCTGCAGGAGATCACCGTCGCGGTCTCATCCACCACGCCGATGACCCTGTCGATGGAATACCTCATCTGATGTACGATGCCTTGAAATAATCTGTTCGACATACTCAATTTCCCCTCTTCAAAAAAGTCACAATTTTATTGTCAGAATAGCCAATCAACGTCATTGTACAAGATTTTTTGTAATAATGCAACATATTTTCACAATTTTCTTTTGCAAAAACCATAGGATTACTTCTTTTTTCCACAAAAAAGTTTCCGCAAATTCTTCAAATATTTGACGAAGCGGATTGCCTCCTCCTCGCACGGCTCCGGCCGCTTGTGGATTTTCACAGGAAAAATCTTCGGCAGCTTTGCCAAAAGCTTCAAAAAAAACGCCCCTTCTTCTGACAAAACCTCCCATGTCAGAAGAAGGCGGCGCTTTCTGCCGTCAGTCTGTTTCGCCCATAAACAGGCGGTTTTTTTCCTCTTCGGCGATCGGGCGGCACTGGCCCGGCTCCAGGGCTTCATCCAGCCACAGCCCGCCCATGGCCAGCCGCTTGAGGTAGACCACCTGCGCGCCGCACCGCTGGAACATCCGCTTGATCTGATGGTAGATGCCCTCATAGATAACCACCCGGCCGCTGCAGGGGTCTTCCCCTGAAATTTCCAGCCGGGCCGGGCTGCTGACCTCCCCGCCGCCCAGGTCCATCCCGGCGGCAAAGCGCTCCGCCATCTGGCAGGTCATGGGCCGGTCCAGGGTGACAAAATAGGTCTTGGGGATATGCCGCCGGGGCGAAAGGATGCGGTGGGCCAGCTGGCCGTCATCGGTGAGCAGCACCAGCCCCTCGGTATCCTGATCCAGCCGCCCGGCAGGGAAAAGCCCCTTTCTGCGGTATTCCGGCGGGACCAGGTCCAGCACCGTGGGGGCCCTGCGGTCCCGGGTGGCAGAAAGATAGCCCTGGGGCTTGTGCAGCATCAGATAAAGATGCCTGACTGCGCACAGCTCCCTGCCGTCCACCGCCAGGGACTGGTGCTCCGGGTCGAACTTATAGTCGAACAGCTTTTCCATGCGGCCATCCACCGCCACCCGTTTGGATTTGAGCAGCTCCCTGGCCTGGGAACGGGTGATGCCGGCATAATCCGCCACCGCCTTATCCAGCCTGATTTTCGCCATAAAAGCCTCCTTGCCGGGCCGCCCGCAGGCGCGCCCCCTGCCTTTTGGCTTTTATTATAGCGGCGCAGCGGCTATTCTGCAAGAGCCTCCTGCCGGGCCAGCGGGTTATCGCTCAAGCTGTGCACCACATTCGAGCCGCCGGGGCTGACCAGCGCGCCGATCACCTCTTCTCCGCGCACCAGCATGCTGATGGAAGCCTCCTCGCTGCCGGGATAATTGGTCACCTGGTACTGATAGAGCTTGCAGATTTCCCCTTTGTGCTCCGCCAGGTCAAAGCCGTCCGCCTGCATCACCTGGGCATAGGCCTCATAGCGCTGGTCAAACTGCTCCGGGATCATCACTTCCACAATCCGCTTGGGCTCGCTGCCGGTCTGATAGCCGAAATGCTCCAGGTATTCGATGCGCTCCGCATTGGTGGCGACCTGCGCCGCCGGGCTGGACTGCGCCCCGCCCAGGGCGGAAATCGCCTTGCCCACGCCGGCGGTGCCCAGATAGATGCCGGCCGCAGCCACCAGGGCCAGAGCGGCCAGCCGCTTTTTAGAAAGTTTCATCGATAAGATCATCATCTCAAGGCGCCCCTTCCTCCTGCACTGATCCAAGGGTTCCGAACCCCCATCCCATGTATATGAGCCCCCGCGCGCGCCTATCACCCGCCTAAGAAAGATTTTGCCCGAGAAAACCCTTGACAAAATGGAAAAGGAAGGTTATAATAGCTCTTGCGCTGTTAGGGTGCTATACTTCGAGGCGTAGCTCAGTTTGGTAGAGTGCTTGGTTTGGGACCAAGATGCCGCAGGTTCAAGTCCTGTCGCCTCGACCAATCTGCGCGAAACAATCGGCCCGGCTATGCTGGTGTAGCTCAGTTGGTAGAGCAGCTGATTTGTAATCAGCAGGTCGGGGGTTCAAGTCCGTCCACCAGCTCCATACAATTTCATATGGAAGAGTTCCCGAGTGGCCAAAGGGAGCAGACTGTAAATCTGCCGTCTTTCGACTTCGATGGTTCGAATCCATCCTCTTCCACCAAGCCCTGAAATGGCTTTATTAAGCCAAAATTCAGGGCTTTTTCTTTTTCTGTCTGCAATTTATATAATTCAAAATATTTCACGTTTTTTCATTATTTTGATGTCAAAAATAATGTCAAGAAAGCCCCACGCATTTATGCGCAGGGCCTTCTCTTTCGTCCGGCTGTGGCGCCCGCGGTGGGGATGGCCTCTAAAAGATCCCGCCCTTTTCAAAAAACCGCTTGCTGATGCAGTCTGGATTTTTGCCGTTTTATGCCGCTGTGGACAGCCCGCCGGTTTCTGTCCGCACCCGGGCAGAAAAAAGCCCCGCACCCGTCCGATGCAGGGCTTTTGGGGTCCCGCTTTTATCAGGCGGGCGACCGGCACCGGCTGTAAGCCTCGTTCATGCTCATTAAGCATGTTATGACATAAAAAACGGGTATTAGACATCGCAGTTCCTCCCTTTTATAATAAAAGAGCGGCGGGCAGGCCCTTTCCCTATCCAGGGCAGGCGCAGCCCGCCATTCCGATCCGAGAGAACGAAATCCTGATATTTTGGGAGGTATTCAGCAATGAAACGATGGACCCTGGCTCTTTGCTCTGTTTTTTGTGCTTTATCCCTGGCAGCCTGCGGCGCGGATGACGCTGCAGGCTCCGAGGCATCCTCTGTCTCCAGCAGCCCGGAGGTATCCAGCAGTGCGCCGTCCTCTTCCTCTGCGCCGGAAGAAGCAGGCAGCGCGCCCGAGGCGGCCTCTTCCGAGGCGGCCGCGCCGGAGGAGGAAGGCAGCCGCGTGCTGGTGGCCTACTTCACCTACGGCGAAAACGCCGCCCTGCCGGAAGGGGCAGACGTCTCTGCCTCGGCCAGCATCCAGCTGCAAAACGGCGAAATCACCGGGAACACCGGCCTGGTGGCCTCCATGATCGCCGAAGCCACCGGGGCGGACCTGTTCTCTATCCGGACGGCGGAGGCTTATCCCGCCACCTACGATGAAACCATTGACCAGGGCCTGGAGGAGCAGAACGCAAACGCCCGGCCGGCGCTGGCCGCCCAGCTGGAAAACCCGGAGCAGTATGACGTGGTCTTTTTGGGATACCCCAACTGGTGGGGCGATCTGCCGATGGCGGTCTACAGCTTCCTGGAGGAAACCGATCTTTCCGGCAAGACCATCGTGCCCTTTGTCACCTCCGGCGGCAGCGGGTTTTCCGATACGGTCAGCGCCATCGAGAGCCTGGAGCCGGACGCCGCGGTGCTGCAGGGCCTTGCCCTCAGTGCTTCCGGCGCGGCCGGCGCCCAGGATGAGGTGAACCAGTGGCTCTCCAGCCTGGCAATCGGGTAATCATCCATCCGGCAAAATCGAAGGAGGTTATCGCATGGAATACCGCAAGCTCCCCCACGGCGGGGAATCCATCAGCGCGCTGGGCTTTGGCACCAGTTCCATCGGCATGGCGGGGGAAAAGGAGACCGACGCCGCCATCGCCCTGGCGCTGGAAAACGGCATCAACTATTTCGACCTGGCCTCGGCGGACGCCGTGCCCTTTCCCGCCCTGGGCAGGCAGCTGGGCAGCCGGCGCCGGGAGGTCTATTTCCAGATCCATTTCGGCGCCGATTACCGCAGCGGCAAATACGGCTGGACCACCGACCTGGACGCCATCAAGCGCTCGGTGGACTGGCAGCTGAACGCTTTAAAAACCGATTATATCGATTTCGGCTTTCTGCACTGCCTGGACGAGGCGGCCGACCTGGAGCATGCGCTGCGGGGCGGGACGCTGGACTACCTGCTGCAGCTCAAAGAGCAGGGCGTGGTGCGGCATATCGGGCTTTCCTCCCACACGCCCTCGGTGGCGCGCGCTGCGCTCAAGGAGGGGATTCTGGATATGCTGATGTTCAGCATCAACCCCGCCTACGACTATCAGAAAAAAGGGGAATTTGCCATCGGCGGCGCCGGCGAACGGCTGGAACTTTACCGCCGCTGCGAGGCGCAGGGCGTGGGCATTTCGGTGATGAAGGCGTTTTCCGGCGGGCAGCTGCTCGGGGCGGCTACCTCCCCCTTCGGCCGGGCGCTGACGGAATATCAGTGCATCCAGTACGCGCTGGATAAGCCCGGTGTGCTCACCGTGCTGCCCGGCGTGCGGGACCGGGCGGATCTAAAGCGGCTGCTGGGCTTTTTTGACGCCCCGCCGGAGGCGCGGGACTACGCCGTTTTAGGCACCTTCACCCCGCAGGAGGCTGCGGGCGTCTGCGTCTACTGCAACCACTGCCAGCCCTGCCCCGCCGGGCTGGATATCGGCCTCATCAACAAATATTACGACCTGGCCCAGGCCGGGGACACCCTGGCAAAAAGCCACTACGCCAGCCTGGAAAAACAGGCCGGCAGCTGCACCGGCTGCGGCCACTGCGACCGGCGCTGCCCGTTCCATGTCAGGCAGAGCGCGCGGATGCAGGCGATCCGCACCTACTTCGGCCGGTAAAACCCAAAAAGAAAGCCCTCCCCGCGGACAGAACCCCGCAGGGAGGGCTTTTTTCAATCCGTATGCCCCTGTTACGGCATCAGCAGGCGGATGCCTTCCAGCACCGCCAGGTGCAGGGGATAGTAAAGATAAAACCCGTATTTGAGCCATCGGGCGCCCCGCTGCCCATTGTAAAAATACAGCGGCACCAGCGCCAGAAAACAGAACCACTGCACCGGCCAATCCATGGAAAGGCAGAGCAGCAGCATCCCCGCCGCCAGGGCGGAAAGATGCCCCCACCGGCCGGGGCACATCCAGACCAGCACCGGCAGCATCACGCCCCAGAAACCGTAATCGACGGCAAAATCCCACCCGGCCAATAGTCCGGGGACCCACTCGCACAGCACCCAGATGGCTGCCGCCAGCGCCGCGGCCGCAATCCAGGAGCCGGTGCGCTGGGCCCGCTGGAGGGCAAAAATCATCAGGATCGACAGGCTGAAGGTGATCAGCACGCACTGATACAGGCTGCGGGACACCGCAAAATACACCGCCTGGCATACCAGCCCCAGCAGGAACACCTGGCCCAGATACCGCTTTTTGTTGTGGGTATACTGGCAGCCCTCGGCGATCATGAAAGCAAAAATGGGGAAGGCGAGCCGCCCGATGATGCGGCAGATCTCCAGGTTGCCCAGCAGGATCAGCCCTGCATGGTCCACCGTCATGGCCGCCAGCGCGATCAGTTTCAGAATGCCGGCATCCAGCCCCCGGGCGGGGGCCGCCGGCGCAGACGCTATAGCCAAGCTGCCGCCCCCTTAAAAGTTCCGGGTGAAGATGTCGCTTTTTTCCAAAAGGGATTCCACCGTGTCAAAGCCCAGCCGCTGCAGCAGCTCGATCACATAGGGATTGTCGATGGGGGTGGCGTAGGGGGCCTCGTCGCCGTATTCGTTGACGTTGCGGCAGCCGGCCTCCTTGTCGATCAGCGCCTTGGGCCCGCCGACACAACCGCCGGGGCAGCCCATGCCTTCGTAGAAGTTGGCCTGCGTCTTACCGGCCAGCAGGTCGCTGATCATCTGGCGGCAGGCGGGCACGCCGTCGGCACGCTGGGCCTTCAGCTCGATTTTGCGGCCGGGGTTCAGGCGGGCCACGGTGGATTTGACCGCCTCGCTGACGCCTCCGGCCCGGGCGTAGATTCTGCCCGCCCGGGAGGAATGATCCCGCTCGTCCTCCGGCAGGGCGGCCGGGTCGATCTTGGCAAAATCAAAGATATCCCGCACCTCCTGGAAGGTGAGGACGAAATCCACATCCCCCGCCAGGTCCGGCTCCCGGGCCTCGGATTTTTTAGCGATGCAGGGGCCGATAAACACCGTCCTGGCGTCGGGGTAGAGCTTTTTGATGGTGCGGGCACAGGCGATCATCGGCGAGACCGCCGCCGGCACATGGGGCATCAGCTCGTGATAGATCTTGCGGATCATGGCGATCCACATGGGGCAGCAGCAGCTGGTCAGCTGGAAATCCTGCTCGCTCTGGACATTCCGGTCGAACTCCAGCGCCTCTTTGAGGGTGAGGATATCCGCAAAGGTGGCCACCTCCACCATGCCGGCAAAGCCCAGCTGCTTAAAGGCGCTGCGCAGCCGGCCGGGGGTCACCCCGCGGTCAAACTGGCTGACAAAGGCCGGGGCGATCATGGCATAGACCGGCGCCGTGCCGGTGCGCACTGCGGCCAGCGCCGGCAGGATATCCCGGCTGGCGGTGAGGTTTTTCTCCCGGCAGCGGCGGATGCACTCCTCGCAGCCGACGCATTTGGAAGCGTCGATGGTCACATTGCCCTTTTCATCCCGGCCGATGGCCTGGAAGATGCAGCTGCCCAGGCAGGGGGCATCCTGGCAGGTGCAGTTTTCCATGCGCCAGACGGGGGGATGCTTTTCCGGGTGGAGCAGGCAGTCCAGCTGATGGGGGTTGGCCCCCTCCAGCAGCGCCTCCTGTTCCGCCTGGCTGGCCGCCCCCTCCAGCGAGGCCTTGAGCAGCCGCTGATACAGATCCACAAATTTCATACGTCTTCCTCCTCTGTGCGAATCAATAAAAATCCCTGTGGCTTAGTATGCCCGTCCGCCGGCCGCCGCTTGCCGCGGGCAGGCGTATTTTTGCAGCAAAAAGGGCGGACAAAGCCTTGCCCGCCCTGCGGCAGAATCAGTCAAACACCAGGCTGGTGCGGGTATCGATGTCATAGGCCTCCAGATGGCCCTGCGGCATCTGCAGCAGGATCATCCCGTCGCCGACGCTGTAGCGCTCCACGCCGTTGAGGTCAGCCAAGGAGGTCAGCCCGCTGCCGTCGGGGTGGATGCGGTAAAGCTGGTCGTTTTCCTCGCTTTCCGACGCGAAGTAGAGCCAGTTTTCCGTGGCGGTCAGATCCCAGGCCGGGGCGTCCAGCAGCACCTGGCGGCCGCTGCCGTCCGGCTGGCAGACCGAAAGGGTCTGGCCGCCCAGATAGACCTGCCCGTCCAATAAGGCATAGTCGGCACAGCCCTCGGCGACAGTCTCCACCTGGCCGCTGGTGAGATTCCTGCGTATCAGGTCGGAAAGGGGCTGCAGGCTGGAGGTGACGCTGCCGGCGGCGCCCTCCAGATAATAGACCCAGCCGGAATCCAGCACCGCATCCGGGTAGCTGCCCTCACAGAGGCATTCCCAGATGCCGGGGGAGCTGGCCTTGACCTTATAGATCCCCTCCGGCTGCGTCTCACCCGAAAGGATGGGCGTGCCGTTAAAATAGAGGTAGCCGTTTTCATACAGCAGCCACTCCGGCTTTTCCCCGGCGGAAAAGAGCACCTTCTCCCCCTTGCCGTCGGTATCCAGCCGCACAATGTCATACTGGCGGGCGTCCCGCTGGATGACGCCGTAGATCCGCTCCCCCGAAAGGTTCAGCTGGCTGATATTGGTCACCTCGCCCAGGCGGGTGCGGTCGTCGCCCTCCCTGTCCGCCCGGAACAGCCGGGTGCCGGGCAGATAATAGGAGCCCGGTGCTTCATCATATTCCACATAATAGATCCAGCCGCCCGACTGCACGGCCCAGCCGTCCGCCCCGATCAGGTTGCCCATCAGGTTGCCCCGGTTCTGCTGCCTAAGCTCGGTGCTGGTGGTATCCGCCTCGCCGTAGCCCTCGGCCCCGTAGGCCGGCACCGCCGCCGCAGAAATCAGCAGGCACAGCGATAGCGCTGCGGACTGAAACGCTCTTTTGACGCTCAACTGCCTCATCCTTCCGCGCCCGGGAAGAAGCCGGGCGAAAATTTTTCCTGATTTTATGATAGCGAACCGGGCAGGAAATTGCAACGACTGGGGAAAAATTTCAAAATTTGTTCAAATCCCGCCCATCTTTCTCCGGGGCGCCTTGACTTCTCCCGCCCAAAACCTTAAAATAGTTAGGATAGAAGTCTGGCGGCACTGCCGTTTTCATAGGAGGATTCATCATGCTGAAAAATACCGAAAAAACCATGGAAAAAATCGTCGCCCTCTGCAAGGGGCGGGGGTTTGTTTATCCGGGCAGCGAGATTTACGGCGGCCTTTCCAACACCTGGGATTACGGCCCGCTGGGCGTGGAGCTGAAAAACAACGTCAAAAAGGCCTGGTGGAAGAAATTCGTCCAGCAGTCCAAATACAACGTGGGGCTGGACAGCGCCATCCTGATGAATCCCCAGGTGTGGGTGGCCTCCGGCCATGTGGGGGGCTTTTCCGACCCGCTGATGGACTGCCGCGACTGCAAAACCCGCCACCGCGCCGACAAGCTGATTGAGGATGCCACCGGCGTGGCCCCCAACGGCTGGTCCAACCAGCAGATGATGGATTTCATCCAGGAAAAGGGCATCACCTGCCCGGAGTGCGGCAGCAAAAACTTCACCGACATCCGGCAGTTCAACCTGATGTTCAAGACCTTCCAGGGCGTCACGGAGGATGC
>CAJFPC010000011.1 GCA_904398325.1 Candidatus Neoruminococcus faecicola
TCCTTTGTTCCTTCTTTTTCACAAAAGGGCGCGCTTGGCTCGCCTGTTCGGCCCAAAACGCCCTCGCGACGGCTCACTGTCGCTGCTACCCGTTTGCGGGTGTTTGCGGTCTAAACGGACCACCCCTGCCGGCTTGCCGCAAGCGGTCAGACCGCTTGCAGCATTTCTTTTGTGCCTATTTTACTTTGTGTGCCGCCGGGATGGGGCGGGCAGCCCGGCGGCAAATTGCTTTTGGGAAAGGAAGCGGCTTTTCTGTCCCTGCTGCTTGCCTGCTTCATCGTCCTGCGGCGCGGTCGGATTTTAATTGCAGGGGATGCGCCCGCATCCTTTTTTAAGAGATCATAAAAAGGCATGGCACCAGCCACGCCTTTTTTATTGCCGTTTGGACGGTTATTGCTGATCATATCCCGAGGTATAAAAGAAAAGGCCGGCGGAAAACCGGCCTTTTTGCAGGGTCAGGATTGGATGATGCCGGCGTCGCGCAGCGAGGTCAGCAGCTCGTTCAGCTTGGTGGCAACGGTGTCAGCATCCGTGGAGGAAGTGTTGGCGTCCGAGACGGCGACGCCTGGTGTGACAGGCCCGGTGGGGCCAGTGGGGCCGGTCGGGCCGGTGTCACCCTGAGGGCCCTGCAGCCCCTGGATGCCCTGTGCGCCCTGCGCGCCCTCGGGGCCGGTAGGACCAGTGGGTCCGGTCGGCCCGGTAGGGCCGGTGGCACCGGTGTCGCCCTGGACACCTTGCAGCCCCTGGATGCCCTGTGCGCCCTGTGCGCCTTCGGGACCAGTGGGCCCGGTGGGACCGGTCGGGCCGGTTTCGCCCTGCTCACCGGTAGCGCCAGTAGGGCCAGTGGGGCCGGTCGCGCCGCTCACGCCGGTGGCACCAGTTGCACCAGTTGCGCCGGTCGCGCCGGTGGGCCCGGCCACCGACAGAAGCGTATAATCCGAAGAGGAGCCGGGCGTCCCGGCGGGATTGTTGGTTGCTACACGGAACAGGCTGCTGTTGTAGAATACCAGATCACCCTGCTGATAGGCGGTATCAGGCACAAAGGTGGTCGCAGTATCCAGGCCGGGGCCGGCAGGGCCAGTGGGGCCGGTGGCGCCCGTGGCACCGGCAGCACCCGCGGCACCAGCGGCACCGGTAGCGCCGGTGGCTCCGGTGGCGCCGGTGGCACCCTGCAGTCCCTGCGGACCGGCGGGACCCTGCACACCCTGCGGGCCGACAGGGCCGGTGGGGCCAACAGGACCGGCAGGACCCTGCACACCCTCCGGGCCGGCGGGGCCCTGCGTACCCTGCGGGCCGGCAGGCCCCATAGGCCCCATGGGGCCCATAGGGCCGGTAGGACCGGTGGGGCCGCCGGAAGGACCGGTGGGACCGGTAGGGCCGGTAGGGCCGGGGATGCAGCAGCATCCGGCGGAGCAGTTATTCGGCTGGCAGGTGCCGCAGTTATTGCCGCCGCAGTTGCAGGTTCCCTGATAGTAGGCTTCATTGCAGCTGGAGCAGCGGGAATTTGCATTGGTTGGGTTGTAGCTATAAAACTTCATAGGCTTCTTCTCCCATTCGTTTGATGTAGCAGACGCAAACGGTCTTGCGGGACCCTATTTGGTCTACTTCCACTATATGAGCAAAAGGGAGAAAGGTTCCTTCACCTGGCGGCCGCCGGGCACATAAGATGTGGTTAAAGGGAGGGATCTCCATGAAACGCCCCTGTGAAGTTGCCCTGCAGGCTGCCGCGATTCTGCTGGTCAGTGCATTTTTATTCTGTGTGATGCTGCCCTTCCTGCTGCAGTTTTGGTGGATATTTTCCTTAGCGGCAGTGGGATGGTATTTATGGTATTGCTGGCGGTGCTGAATATTCTGCTGCGGGCGCAATAAAAATCCCCTGTCAGGCATGACAGGGGATTTTTTCTTATTGCTTGCGAAAAACGGCGATTTCAAATTCACAGCGGCAGTCCAGCGATTCCAGCGCGGCCAGGCGGGCGGCGCCTGCTTTGGGCGTGCGGTAATAATACGGGGTCATGGCGTACAGATCCTGGATTGCCTGCCGGTCGGGCAGATGGATGGAAAAGGCGAGGGGGATGCTTTCTTCCCAGCAAAAACCGGCGAGGGCATGGGGATTTTCCTCGTTCAGGCGCACCCGGTCATAGAGCACCTCTTTGAGCTCCAATAGGTGCCTTTTCCCCGGGAAGGCACAGTAAAGCCTCCCGCCCGGCCGCAGCACCCGCAGGAATTCCTCCCCGGCCAGCGGGGCGAACACGCACAGGACCGCGTCGCAGCTTTCCGGCGCCAGCGGCAGATGGAAGGCGGAGGCTACGGCAAATTCTCCTTCGGGGTTCCGGCGGGCGGCAAGCTTTACCGCCTCTTTGGAAATATCAATGCCCACACAGCTCAGCCTTGGCAGCCTTTCGCGCAGGACGGCGGTGTAATACCCTTCTCCGCAGCCCGCATCCAATAAGAGCCCCTGCCCGGGCGCTGTTTTCGCCACGGCCTCGGCCAGCCCCTCCGCCAGAGGCCGGTAATATTCCCCGGAGAGGAACCGGCTGCGGCTGCGCACCATGTCGGGGTTGTCGCCGGGCAGCTGGGAGTTCATCCGGTTGACGGGCAGCAGGTGTACATATCCCTGCCGGGCGATATCGTAGGAGTGCCCCTTCGGGCAGCGCAGGCAATGCGCCTGCCGTTCCAGCGGGCTGCCGCAGACCGGGCAGCACAGATGGGAGGTCATGTCGGGTTCCCTCTTTTCGTTGGTATGATTTGCCTTCACAGCAGCACCGCCTCCGCCAGGCCCAGCAGCTCCCGCACCCAATAGCTGGGCAGCAGAATCCAGACCGTCTTGCTGCTGACACAGCCGGCCTTTAGGCCGTACTGCCCGGCATAAATTTTTCCCCGCAGCACATGGAAGGGATCGGAGATCACCGCCACAGTGGGGGAGAGACCCTCCTCGCGGATGATCTGGGCGGAGAGGCGCAGGTTCTCATCGGTATCGGTGGAGCGCGTCTCGGCATAAATGCGGTCAGGCTCGATGCCGGCGGCGATCAGGTAATCCCTCATGACCTCGCCTTCGGGCTTGGTGTTGCCGTCCCCCGGGAAAAAGGCCCCGGTGGTGATGGCATAGGCGCCGGGGTTGGCCCTCAGGTAATCCACGGCGCAGTCCAGCCGGTTTTGCAGCATGCGGGAGGGGCGGTCGCCGACGGTGTGGCAGCCCAGCACAATGGCGGTGGCGCCCGGCTCGGGCGGGCCAAAATAGGCGGCGTGCAGCATGATGATGCTTACCGCGGCCCCGGCCGCCAGCCCTGCTGCGCTCAAAAAGGCCAGCACCCGGCCCAGGCGCCGTTCCCACCGGCTGCGGGCCCGGCGCACCCCCAGAGAAAGGAGCACCGCCCCGGCCGCCGACAGCGCCCATATGCCCGCATTGGTGTAGCCGTATGCGACCAGCGGGAAGAGCCCGAAAAATAAAAAGACACCGCCCAAAATACCGGCGGACACCCGCAGCAGCTTCATCACCGCGCCCCCCTTTCCTGCAGGCTTTGCTTTCAGTGTACCATGGATGCGGCCGGGAAAACAGGCAAAAATCGCGGAATAAGCCATTTTTGTGCAATTACCACAAAAGGGCCGATTCCGCGCAAATTGCCTCGTTTTTGTGCAGAAGAGGGGCGTTTTTCTGCAAGCAAAGGCTTAAAATTGTGAAGTAATTGTGAATTATCGGAAATTCTATGAAAAATATAGAAAAAGCACTTGATTTTTCTAAAAAATGGGGTACAATAGATTTAGCACTTAGGAAATATGAGTGCTAAAATTCAGTAAGAAATTTTGCGATATAGTAGGAGGCAACAGATTATGACAATCAAACCATTGGCTGACCGCGTTGTTGTGAAAATGCTGGAAGCAGAAGAGACCACCAAGGGCGGCATTATCCTGGCGGCAAACGCCAAGGAAGCCCCGCAGATTGCAGAAGTTGTCGCGGTGGGCCCCGGCGGCGTGGTGGACGGCAAGGAGATCACCATGCATGTGAAAACCGGCGACCATGTGCTGCTGAGCAAATATGCCGGCACCGAGGTCAAGGTGGATGGCGTGCAGTACACCATCCTGCGTCAGGCGGATATCCTCGCCATTGTGGAATAAGCTTTCTTATTTTAATCTGATATTGTTTGGAGGAATCATTTATGGCAAAACAGATCATCTACGGCGAAGAGGCCAGAAAGGCCCTTCAGACCGGTATTGACAAGCTGGCGGATACCGTCAAGATCACCCTGGGCCCCAAGGGCCGCAACGTGGTGCTGGAAAAGAAGTTCGGCGCCCCGCTGATCACCAACGACGGCGTCACCATCGCCAAGGATATCACCCTGGACGATCCCTTTGAGAATATGGGCGCCCAGCTGGTGAAGGAAGTTGCCACCAAGACCAACGATGCTGCCGGCGACGGCACCACCACCGCCACTCTGCTGGCCCAGGCCCTGGTGCGCGAGGGCATGAAGAATGTGGCTGCCGGTGCCAACCCCATGGTGGTCAAGAAGGGCATCCAGAAGGCTGTCGACACCGCGGTGGATGCGGTGGTTGCCAACTCCAAGAAGGTTTCCGGCAGCGAGGATATCGCCCGCGTGGCCACTGTCTCCTGCGGGGATGAGTCCATCGGCAAGCTGATCGCCGACGCTATGGAAAAGGTCACCGCCGACGGTGTCATCACCATCGAGGAATCCAAGACCGCCGAGACCTATTCCGAAGTGGTGGAGGGCATGCAGTTTGACCGCGGCTATATCACCCCCTACATGGTCACCGACACCGAGAAGATGGAGGCTGTGCTGGATGACGCCCTCATCCTCATCACCGATAAGAAGATCTCTTCCATCCAGGATCTGCTGCCTCTGCTGGAGCAGGTGGTCAAGACCGGCCAGAAGCTGCTGATCATCGCCGAGGATGTGGAAGGCGAGGCCCTCTCCACCCTGATCCTCAACAAGCTGCGCGGCACCTTCACCTGCGTCGCCGTCAAGGCCCCCGGCTTCGGCGACAGAAGAAAAGAGATGCTGCAGGATATCGCCATCCTGACCGGCGGCGAGGTCATCAGCTCCGATCTGGGCCTCGACCTGAAGGATACCACCATGGATCAGCTGGGCCGTGCCCGCCAGATCCAGGTCACCAAGGAGAATACCATCATTGTCGATGGCGCCGGCTCTTCTGAGAGAATCCAGGACCGCATCGCCCAGATCCGCGCCCTGGCCGAGACGACCACCAGCGACTTTGACCGCGAGAAATATCAGGAGAGACTGGCCAAGCTGGCCGGCGGCGTAGCCGTCATCAAGGTCGGCGCCGCCACCGAGGTGGAGATGAAGGAGAAGAAGCTGCGCATCGAGGATGCCCTGGCCGCTACCACTGCCGCTGTGCAGGAAGGTATCGTTGCCGGCGGCGGCGTGGCCCTCATCAATGCCATCGGCGCTGTGGAGAAGCTGGCCGCCTCGGTAGAGGGCGACGAGCGCACCGGCGTGCGCATCGTGCTCAAGGCCCTGGAGGAGCCGATCCGTCAGATCGCTGCCAACGCCGGCCTGGAGGGCGCTGTCATTATCGATAAGATCCGCCGCTCCCGCAAGATCGGCTATGGCTTCAATGCCGCCACCGAGGATTATTGCGACATGATCTCCGCCGGTATTGTGGATCCCACCAAGGTCACCAGAAGCGCCCTGCAGAACGCCGCTTCCGTTGCTGCCATGGTGCTGACCACCGAGAGCCTGGTCGCCGATATTAAGGAGCCCGCCCCTGCGGCTCCCGCCAACCCTGACATGGGCGGCATGTATTGATTCCGGCACACAAGCCAAAGCTGCTTTTCAGGCCCGGACCCGCTTTTGCGGGCCCGGGCCTTTTGTTGTCATTCGGCTGGCATCGCGATGGAAAATCTGCTATGATAAAGATATACTTCCGGCTCATGCGGCCGGGAAAGGGAGGGGATTGCTTTGGCAGTTCGGCAGGTGACGGCAGTTTATTTCAGCCCGACAGGGGGCACCCGGCGGACGGCGCTGGCAGTGGCCCGCGGCCTTGCGCAGGGCCTGGACTGCCCGCTGGTGCAGCGGGATTTGACCCGCCCGGATGACCGCCGGGAAGAGGCGGCCTTTGGCAGCGGCGAAGCAGTGGTGGCCGCTATGCCCACCTATGCAGGACGGCTGCCCAACAAGATCGCACCGGAGCTGGAGCGCATCCTATCCGGGCAGCGCACCCCGGTGGTGGCGGTGAGCGTCTATGGCGGCCGCAGTGTGGGCGACACCCTCTCGGAGCTGTGCGGCCTGCTGGGGCGGCGGGGCTTTTTGGTGAAGGGAGCAGCCGCAGCGGCGGCACAGCATGCTTTTACCGACAGGCTGGCATCCGGGCGCCCGGACGCGCAGGATGAGGCAGAGCTCTTTTCCTTTGGGCTGCGTGCTGCCGGGCAGCTCCTGGCGGAAGGGGAGGTGCCGCCCGGCCGGGTGGGCAGCGACCCGCCCGGGCCCTATTACACCCCCCTGCAGGAGGATGGCGCCCCGGCGGTATTTTTAAAGGCCAAGCCCTTTACCAACCCGGCGGCATGCCTGCACTGCGGCCGTTGCGCCTCACTGTGCCCTATGGGCAGCATCAGCCGGGAGGATCCCGCCCAGGTGCCCGGGATCTGCATCAAATGCCAGGCCTGTGTGCGCGGCTGCCCGGTTGGGGCAAAATTTTTTGAGGACGCGCAGTTTCTATCCCATGTGCGCATGCTGGAACGGGATTTTTCCGCCCTGCGGCGGGAAAACCGCTTCTATCTGCCGGAATAAAAAAGAGCCCGCCTTATGGCGGGCTCTTGTGTGGTACCGGGCTTTACTTCTTCAGCACGAAGGATTTGCAGTCGGTGCACTGCTTGTCGGTGGGGTTCATCTCGTGGGTGCCGACGGTGATGCAGTCCAGGGCGCAGTAATCCTTGGTCTGGCAGTGGTTGGCACACTGCTGCACGGTACACTTGATCGACTGGTTGGCATTTCTGGTATCCATTGGGCAAAACCTCCTTTGATTGGTTCAACAGTAGTTTGCCCGGTTTGGCGGGATTTAAACCATGCGGCACAAAATGATTTCAGATTTTTTCGGCAAAAGGGTGGGATAGAGGATGAAAAGATGGATTTTTGCGGTGCTGCTTGTGGTACTGGCACTGGCCGGATGTACCCCGGCGAAGCCGGAGGCGGATCAGGCACTGCGGCGGCTGGAAGAGCGCCTGGTCGCAGCGGACCTGGTGCAGGAAGGCCCCGCCGGCGAGGCGGGCGAGCAGCTGGCCTGGGCGCAGGAGGAGATGTGCAGGGTTGAGATCAGCCGGAACAGCTGCTACGCCATGACGCTGTATGATGCGGAAGGGGAGGAAAACGGCGTGATGGCCGGCAGGCAGTACGGCGTGTTCGCCGTGTCGAAGGACGGGGAGCATTTTTATCGCTACAATGCCGCCGCGGACACCTGGGAGGAAATTTGAAGACGAAAAAAGGAGCCGCATACGGCTCCTTTTACTATTTACTATCGGGATTTTTAAAAATGCAGGCGTTTTTTGATCTCGATCAGCAGGCTGCGGCCGAAAAAGATGGCCAGGGCCGCCAGGGAAATGATGGAGCAGGCCACGCAGATGACGGAGGGATAGCGCACCCGCACCTGGCCGAAAATCAGCATCAGCAGCGGAATGACAGAAAGCAGGGCGGCCAGCAGCAGGTAGATCATATAATCCTCCGGGTGGAGCTTTAAGATAGCGGCCGCAGCGCCGATGGCCAGCAGCGCCATAGTAAACAGAATGGGGACGGCGTAGTTCAGCGCCCAGCCGTGCCAGTGGGTGGCATAATCCCACAGGATGGAAAGAAGGGAGCAGATGGCCGCCTGCCAGAGGATGGTCTTGGGAATATTGTGATGCTTGCGGTAGGCCGCCCAGACGCACAGCCACAGGCAGGCCAGCCCCGCCACTACAAACAGGCTCCAGAAAACGCGGAACGGATGCAGAAAGTTGATGGCAAGGCAGATCACCGAGATGACAATAGAAGAAAACAGCAGGGTGTGCATCAGCAGGGTATAGCGCCGGTGCTGCAAGTTGTGCAGCAGTGGGAATACCTCGGGGTCCGCCTGGCCGGATAGGCTCCCCTGGCAGAGGGGGCAGCGCTGATATTCTCCCCGCAATTGGATCCGGCAGTGCTGGCAGGTCAGCATAGAGAGCACCTCGCTTTTAACAAAATAAGAAAAGGCTGGGCTTTTTAAGAGACAGGGGATAACGTGGGTTCGTTGACCGCCAGCTCCACCGACAGGCCCATGCCGCTTAACAGGCGGAAGAAATTCCGCCGGATATCGGGATTTAAAAAGGCGGAGGTGAAGGAGATCACCAGCCGGTCCTCAAAGGAGCAGACGCAGGCCTGCAGGGTGGGACTGCTGACCATGAGGCCGAACTGCAGGATATAAGGCCGCAGCGCCTCGGGCATGCTGACCCTGCCCACGTTGGAAAGGCTGGAGGTCACCCCCTGGGAGGAGAGCATGCTGGAAAGGCGCAGGATCGGGTTTTTGATGGAGAGGGGCAGCACGCGGATCAGCGGGTTTTTCTCCAGGGCAATCAGGTCGTTCATCCGGCGGCTCAGCTGCTCTGCTGTCAGCTCCTGCCGGAAAGCGGCGGAAACCTTCTGGATAATCGCCTCCAGGGACGGCTCCTCCTGAGAGAAACGGCAGGAGACGTTGATCAGCCCAAAAAAATTCCGGGCCGTGCCGGAGGAAAAATAGTTGCGCAGATTCACCGGCACCGACATGACCACCGGCTGCGGCAGTGCGCGCAGCGGCATCTCCTGATAAATCGCCAGGATGAAGGCCGCCAGCAGGAACACCGTGATGGAGGTGCCGCATTCCTGGGCCTTCTGATGCACCTGGCGGACCGAGAGCACCCCTTCGGTGACACTGAGGATATGCTCCGGGTTGGGCTGGCCCTTGATTCGGTAGGCGCGTTCGCCGATTACCGTTTTTTCTGCCGGGGCGTCGCTTTTGCCGGAGTAGTATTTCTGAAAGCTGTCCGCGCTGCGCTGGGAAAAGGAGGCGGTGTACTCCCGCGGGATCTCCTGCCCGGCCAGCTCCGGGTGAGCCAGCAGCAGATAATGATAGACCAGCGCCCGCAGAAACTGCAGGGCACCGGTGCCGTCGGTCAAAGCGTGGTAAACCTCCAGGTTGATGCGGCAGCGGTAATAATGCACCCGGAACAACAGGCTGCGCTGGTTTTTGTGAAACAGCGGCGCGCAGGGCGCAAGAGCCTCCTTAGCCACCAGGGGGCGCAGGCTGGAACGCTCCAGATAATACCAGAAAAGCCCCCGCTTCATCACCGAGTGGTAGAGCGGGAATTCCTCCATGGTCAGATCCAGCGCCTGCTGCAGCAGGTCCGGGTCCACGGCCTCCTTGAGCTCGCAGGAAAAGCGGAACACCTTGGAATCCTTTTTATTGCTGTTGGGCGGGAAAATCTTCGCGGCATTATCCAGCCGGAACCACTCGGCGGATCGGTACTGTTTCATCCAAAGTCACCTCGCAAGAAAGCGGTTGATGAGGGCGTAGCACTGTTTGACCGGCAAAAATCCGGGCGGCAGGGAGATAAACCCGTGCAGGGCGTCTTTGAGCCGGTGGATTTCGGCAGACACCCCGGCAGCCTGCAGCCGCCGTCCATAAGCCTCGCCCTCATCCCGCAGAGGATCGAATTCTGCAGTGATAATCAGCGTTTTGGGCTGGCCGGAAAGATCCTCCGCCAGCAGCGGCGCGATCAGCGGGCTGCGGCGCTTTTGGGGGTCAGGCTCATAAAGCTCCATATAATCCTGTACCTTCTGGGCGGTGAGCAGATAATCCCTGCCGTTTTCCCGCACCGAGGGGAAAGGGGAATGTTCACTGTGGTCATAATGGGTGGCGGGGTATAAAAGAATCTGCCGGGCGGGCATGAATTCTCCCCGCTGCCGGGCCAGCAGCGATAAGGCCGCCGCCAGGTTGCCGCCTGCGCTGTCGCCGATCAGCGTCACCTGGTCCGGCGTCACGTTAAACAGGGAGATATGCGCATACAGATGCCGGGCCACCGCATAGCAATCCTCCAGCCCGGCGGGGAAGGGATGCTCCGGCGCCAGGCGGTAATCCACCGAGAATACCGTCCGCCCGGTCAGGCGGGCCATATCGCCGCAGACCCTGTCGTAGCTGTCGATATTGCCGGTCACCCATCCGCCGCCGTGGAAAAACAGCAGGATCGGGTGGTTGCCCTGCTGGGGCGGCGAATAGATGCGCACCGGCACCCGGTGGCCGCCGCAGTCCACCTGTTCATCCCAAGAGCGGTAAAGGGGCTTTAAGTAATTGCGGTGTGCCGCGCTGATCAACTGGCGCTGCAGCCGGTAATTTTTTTTGATGTCAAACAAGTGGTCGCTGGTATAAGAGATGGCCTTGAGGGCTGCCAGCATCGCTTTATTGATGGCCATAGGGCGTGATGATGATCCTCTCTGAAAAATAGTGACGGCCGGCGGCCGCAGGGTAATTTCTATTCTCATTATAGCATACTCCGCCGGGATAATATAGCCGTTTTTCCAAAGAAAAGGGAAAAACGGCGTAAAACAGCGTCTTCTGGCAGCAAAGCGCCGGGACGGCGTGTTTGGCTGCGCGCCCGACGGGGCAGACTAATCTTATCACTGCCCATAAGGAGGAGACGTCCATGCTGCCTGTCCCGGGACCCTGCCCGCCTTTTTACCGGCGCATGCCGGTGCGCCTGCCCAGCCGCACCAGGCGGGAGCGCTTGTTCTGCCGCGCCGCACGGCCTGAGCGGTACGGTGCAAAAACGGAAAAACTACCCAATAAAACTGTGGTCATCGAAAAAGAAGTGTGCTATAATACTTTTTATGAATCTTAGCTTTGATGGCAGAAGTTCCGGCCATCTAAAAAGGAGAAGGTGAAATGGGAAATAAACTCCTGCGGGAGCAGATCGCTCTCGGTGCTTATTTTAGCTCGGTCCGTGACGGGAAATTCAAAAATAACCGCATCACGGCGCATATGATCCTCCCTCTGCGCAGGGAGGATGCCACCCAGAATGCTTTATTGCCCTTCCTGATGCGCAAGGGCTCGGCCGACTGCCCTGATTTTACCGCCCTCAACCGCCGCCTGACCGGCCTATACGGCGCCACGCTGGAGGCGGATGTGGGCAAGTTTTGCAACAGCCAGGTGATGGAGCTTTCCATCATCGGGCTGGATGACCGCTTCGCCCTGGAGCGGGAAGAGGTGGTGCGGCAGTGCGCCCAGCTGCTGGCGGGGGTACTGTTCCGGCCGCATTTTGTGGAGGGGTCTTTCCCCGCCGCGGATGTGGAGCTGGAAAAGAATTATCTGAAAAACACCATCGAGGGGGAAATCAACGACAAGCGCAGCTACGCGATGCTGCGGGCGCTGGATACCATGAACGAGGGCCAGCCAAACGCCCTGCGCAAATACGGCTATATTGAGGATCTGGACCGCATCACCCCGGCCGCCTGCCGTGAGGCCTATGACCGCATGATCGCCGGGGCGCAGTTTGAGATTTTTTTCACCGGCAGCGGGGATCCCGCCCCGGCCAAGGAGATTTTTGCCGAGGCGCTGGCCAGCCTTGTGCGCCGCCCGGTGGAAATCCCCGCCTATGAGCCGCAGCTGACCGCCGGCACCGTCAAGGAGGTCACCGAAGAGATGGTGCTCAGCCAGTCCAAGCTGGTGCTGGGCTTCCGGCTGGGCCGGCTGGAGACGCAGGCCCAGCAGAACGCCATGCGCATGATGGCGGCTATCTTTGGCGGCACGCCGTTCTCCAAGCTGTTTCTCAACGTGCGGGAAAAGCACAGCCTCTGCTATTACTGCGCTGCCCGCTACGACCGTGCCCTTTCCCTCATGCTGGTGGACAGCGGCCTTTCCGCCGAGAACAAGGACCAGGCGGTCCAGGAGATCCTCCGCCAGCTGGAGGAGATGAAGGCGGGCCGTTTTACCGATGAGGAGCTGGAATCCACCAAAATGGCCCTGGCCACCGGTTTGCGTTCCACGACAGATTCCCTCGGCGCCATGGAAACCTGGTATATGAACCAGATCCTCCGCGGCTGCGCCGTTTCCCCGGAAGAGGATTGGCAGGCGCTGCGCCGCGTGACGGCGGAGGAGATTGTCGAAGCCGCCGCCGGGGTCACGCTGGATACCGTTTATCTGCTCAAGGGGAAGGAGGCATAACATGAGTTTCACCAAACAGACCGTCACCTCCGCCCGGATGGGGGAAAGCTATGAGATTTACCGTCATTCCTCGGGGCTGACCTTGAATCTTTACCCCATGGAGGGTTTTTCCACCGCTTATGCCATGCTGGGCACCAAATACGGCTCGGTGGACAGCATCTACCAGATCGGCGACGGGCCGGTGCGCCGCAATCCGGAGGGCATCGCCCATTATCTGGAGCATAAAATGTTTGAAAACGAGGAGGGGGACGCCTTTGCCCGCTACGCCGCCACCGGCGCCAGTGCCAACGCCTTCACCTCCTTTGACCGCACGGCCTACCTCTTTGCCTGCGGCGACCATTTTAAGGAGTCGCTGGAAATCCTGCTGGATTTTGTCAGCCGCCCCTATTTCACCAAGGAGACGGTGCAGAAGGAGCAGGGCATCATCGGCCAGGAGATCAAAATGTACGACGACGATCCCGGCTGGCGGGTGATGTTCAACCTGCTGGAAGCGCTCTACCACGAGAACACCGTGCGCAACGACATCGCCGGCACGGTGGAATCCATCAGCCATATCACGCCGGAGCTGCTCTACGAGTGCTATGAGAGCTTCTATAACCCGCACAACATGGTGCTGACCGTGGCCGGCAGCTTTGAGGTGCAGACGGTGCTGGATCTGGTGGAGGCCTACTATCACAAGGAGTACCCCGTGGTGGATATCCGCCGCTTTGTACCCGATGAGCCCCGCGCGCCGAAAACCGCCTATGTGGAGCAGGTTTTGCCGGTGAGCGTGCCCATGTTCCAGATCGGCTTCAAGGGCCTTTCCCTGGGGGAGACGGGCAATCTGATGGCCCAGCCGGCGGATGAAATCATCCTGGAGATGATTGCCGGCGACTGTTCGCCGCTTTACCGCCGCCTGTACGACGAGGGGCTGATCAATTCCACCTTCGGCACCGAGGTCATGTGCGGCAGGGATTATATTTCCCTGTTTTTCAGCGGCGAGTCGGAGGATCCCCGCAAAGTATATGAAGAAATTCAAAAGGAATTCACCCGCTTCTGCGAGGAGGAAATCGACCGGGAGCTGTTTGAAATCTGCAAGCGGGGCGTTTATGGGCGTTATCTGACGCTGTTCACCCGCCCGGATAATATCGCCAACGTGCTGATGCTCTGTCATTTTTATGGTGTGGAGCCCTATGCGCTGGTGGATTCTCTGGCGGCACTCACAACGGACGATCTCAAGCAGCGGGTGCGGCAGTGCTATGACCCTGCGTACAGCGCGCTGTCGGTAGTAAAAGGTGGGGAGGAATCGTAATGGAATCTAATTTGCTCACATTCCCGCGTCTGGGCATCGAGCTGGAGCTGAACCGGGTGGCCTTCAGCGTATTCGGAATCAATATTTACTGGTATGGCATTATCATCGCCACCGGCATTATTTTGGGGACGGTATACGCACTTTCACGCGCCAAGCGGTTCGGTGTCGACCCGGACCGGATGATCGACGTAATTTTGTGGGGCGGCATCGCTTCGATCGTGTTTGCCCGGGCCTACTATGTGATTTTCAGCTGGGATTATTATAAAGACCACCTGGATGAAATCGTCAAAGTCTGGCATGGCGGCCTTGCCATTTACGGTGCGCTGATCGGCGCCGTATTGGTCGGCATGCTGGTGGCCAAGATCCGCCGGGTGAAGATCCTCCCGGCGCTGGACTGTGCTGCGGGAGGCTTCCTGCTGGGGCAGGCCATCGGCCGCTGGGGCAATTTTGTCAACATCGAGGCCTTCGGCAGCAATACCTCGCTGCCCTGGGGCATGTCCGGGCCCAAGATTGTGGATTACCTTACCGCCCATCAGGCACAGCTGGCCGCGGACCATATCTGGGTCTATCCCGAGATCCCGGTGCATCCCACCTTCTTTTATGAATCCATCTGGTGCCTGATCGGCTTTTTGTTTCTGGCGTGGTTTACCAAGCGCCGCCGTTATGACGGCCAGATGATCCTGATGTATGCCGCCTGGTACGGCCTGGGCCGCTTCTTCATCGAGGGACTGCGCACTGACAGCCTGATGTGGGGCAGCGTGCGGGTTTCGCAGGCGTTGGCGGGCATCCTGTTTGTGGTGTCGGTGGCAATTCTGGCTTATATGCATTACCGCATCCAGCATTCCCCGCTGCCGAATTATCTGCCCCTTTATGTGAATACGGAGGACGGCCAGAAGGTGGTCGCCGGTACTTATTACGACAAGCCGGAAAATTCCGAAGAGCCCGCCCCGGATGCCGCTGGGGAGGAGAAGGTGGAAATGGTCGAGGAGATTGTGGAAGCCGCCGATCTGGAGCAGCAAGAAAACACGGAGGCACCCGCCGAACAGGCTGCCGAGCCCGAGGGCAGGGAGCCCGAAGCGGAAGAGCCGGCCAGGCCGGAAATCGCTGAAGAGGAAAAGCCGCAGGAATGATTTCGTGCGGATTTACGATTGATTTGAAGGAGGAATCGACATGGCAACCATCATTGACGGCAAATTAGTTTCGGCCAGCGTGCGCGGCCGCATTCGGGAAGAGGTGGCTGCCCTGTCAGAGCAGGGGATCCGCCCCGGCCTTGCGGTGGTGATCGTAGGGGATGACCCCGCCTCCCGGGTCTATGTCAACGGCAAAAAGAAGGCCTGCGCAGAGGTGGGCATCTATTCGGAGGAATATGCCCTGCCCGCCTCGACCACCGAGGAGCAGCTGCTGGAGCTGGTGGCAGGCCTGAACCAGAAGGCGGAGATCAGCGGCATCCTGGTGCAGCTGCCGCTGCCGGCGCATATTGACAGCAACCGGGTTCTGCTGGCCATCGACCCCCGCAAGGATGTGGACGCTTTCCATCCCACCAATGTGGGCCATATCATGATCGGGGATTATCAGTATCTGCCCTGCACGCCTGCCGGTATCATGGAGCTGCTGCATTATTACCAGCTGGATGTGGCGGGCAGAGAATGCGTGGTCATCGGCCGCAGCAATATTGTGGGCAAGCCGATGGCGATGCTGCTGCTGCACGAAAACGGCACGGTCACCGTCACCCACTCCAAGACCAGGGATCTGCCGGCCGTCACCCGCCGGGCGGATATCCTGGTGGCGGCCATCGGCAAGACTAGGTTTGTGACCGCCGACATGGTCAAGGAGGGCGCTGTGGTCATCGACGTGGGCATGAACCGGGATGAAAACGGCAAGCTCTGCGGGGACGTGGATTTCGATGCGGTCAAGGAAAAGGCCTCGGCCATCACGCCGGTGCCCGGCGGGGTGGGGCCCATGACCATCACCATGCTGCTGGAAAACACTGTCCGTGCCGCTAAAATTTTAAAAACCGGCTGTTGACAAGCCAAAATAGTTGTGCTATAATTTTTTTGCCGCATGTGTAGGGCTATAAGTGCGCCTTTGCGCCGCCCGGTACAGCGAGTCTAAGTTAAGGCAGGTGCCAAAAAATGTACGCAGTTATCGTGACCGGTGGCAAGCAGTATCGCGTCAGTGAGGGTGATACCCTGTTCATCGAGAAGCTGGACGCCAACGCGGAGGATACCGTCGAGTTCGATCAGGTTCTGGCCGTTGGCAAGGAAGATGGCGTCGTGGTGGGCGCTCCCACGGTGGAGGGCGCTAAGGTGACCGCCAAGGTCATCAAAAACGGCAAATCCAAGAAGATCACAGTCTTCACTTATCGCGCCAAGAAGGATTCCAAGCGCAAGATGGGCCACAGACAGCCCTACACCAAGGTGGAGATCCAGTCCATCCAGGCGTAAGCGTCCATGATCCGGGTGCAGTTCCAGCGGCGGGGCGGCCGGTTTTCGGCTGTCGAAATCGCGGGGCATTCCGGCTATGGGGATGCGGGAACGGATATCGTCTGCGCGGCGGTTTCCTCTGCATTTATGCTCATTGCCAACGGAATTACCGAAGTGCTCAAGGCGCCGGCACAGGTGCAGGTGGGGGAAGACGGATTCGCCCGGCTGTCGCTGACCGGCGGGGCAGAGGCGGCCCAGCAGATGCTGCAGGCCCTTTGCCTTCACCTGGAAGCACTGGCAGAAACCTATCCCAGCAATATCCATGTGACTATTTCGGAGGTGTAAGATATGTTAAGACTTGATATGCAGTTCTTTGCCCACAAAAAGGGCGTCGGTTCCACCAAAAACGGCCGTGATTCCGAGTCCAAGCGCCTCGGCGTCAAGAGAGCCGACGGTCAGTTTGTTCTGGCCGGCAACATCCTGGTCCGCCAGAGAGGGACTCACATCCATCCGGGTGAGAATGTCGGCAAGGGTTCTGACGACACCCTGTTTGCCCTGGTGGACGGCAAGGTGAAATTCGAGCGCGTCGGCCGTGACCGCAAGAAAGTTTCCATCTATCCCGTTCAGTAAATTGCGTCCCGATCCCCGGCCAGCGCCGGGGATTTTATTTTATCGGAAAGGGAAGACTAAATGCATGCGCTCCCCGCGTTTTTGGCCGCTCTTCGGCGACAGCATCTGTTTTATCGTGCTCTCTTATTTGCTGGAATCAGCGCTGCTGGGTCTGCGGGCGCATATCCTGTATGTGCTGCTTTTGACGGTTAACGCCTGTCTCATCGGCTGGTATTGGGACCGGCTGCGGAAGGCGTTCAGCGTATGGGCCTCGGCGGGCCTTTTTCTGCTTGCCTGGGCGGTGATGATCGGCTGCTTTTTCTGCTTTGGCCGCATTGAGGTAGGGCCAGAGCTGCTTCCCATTCTGTGAGTCTGTAAAAGAAATCAGGTGAGATATATGTCCATGTTTGTAGATGTGGCGAATATTATGATCAAGGCCGGGGATGGCGGCAACGGCGCCGTCACCTTCCACCGGGAAAAATATGTCGCCGCCGGCGGCCCGGATGGCGGCGACGGCGGCAGGGGCGGCGATGTGGTGTTTGTGGCGGACACCAATCTTTCCACCCTGGTGGATTTTCGCTATAAGCGCCGCTATATCGCCCAGAACGGCCAGCCGGGCCAGGGCAAGCGCTGCACTGGCAAAAGCGCGGAGCCGCTGGTGATCCGGGTGCCCAAGGGCACGGTGATCCGCGACCGGACCACCGGCCGCGTCATGGCGGATATTTCCGGCAGCGAGCCGGTGGTGCTGGCCCGCGGCGGCAAAGGCGGCTGGGGCAACGCTCATTTTGCTACGCCGACCCGGCAGATTCCCCGTTTTTCCAAGCCGGGCCTGCCGGGGGAAAAATTTGAGGTCACCCTGGAGCTTAAGCTGCTGGCGGATGTGGGGCTGGTGGGCTTCCCCAATGTGGGCAAATCCACACTGATCTCCATGGTCAGCGAGGCCAAGCCCAAGATCGCCAACTACCATTTCACCACCTTGACCCCGGTGCTGGGCGTGGTGCGGGTGGCGGAGGAAAAATCCTTCGTCATGGCGGATATCCCGGGACTGATCGAGGGCGCCAGCGAAGGCGTCGGCCTGGGGCATGAATTCCTGCGCCATGTGGACCGCTGCCGCCTGCTGGTGCATGTGGTGGATGTTTCCGGCGTGGAGGGGCGAGACCCTGAGGAGGATTTTGCCCGGATTATGGAGGAACTGCAGCGCTACAGCCCGGAGCTGGCCCAGCGGCCCATGCTCGTGGCAGGCAATAAGTGCGACATCGCCGCCCCGGAGCAGGTGGAGCGCTTTCGCAGCTTCTGTGAGGGGGAGGGATATGAGTTTTATCCCATTTCCGCTGCCACCCGCCAGGGGCTGCAGGAGCTGATCTATGCGGTCAGCCGCCTGCTGGATACGTTGCCGCCGGTCCGGGAATACGAGCCGGAACCTATCCCGGAGGAGGAGCGCATCCCGCAGAATAGCCGGGAGTTCACCGTCCGGGTGGAGGATGGCGTCTATTTTGTGGAAGCGCCCTGGCTGATCTATGCCCTGGGCGGCGTCAATATGGATGACTATGAATCCCTGCAATATTTCCAGCGGGTGCTGCGCAATACCGGCATCATCGATAAATTGCTGGAGATGGGCATCCAGGAGGGGGACACCGTCTGCATCCTGGATTATGAATTTGATTTTGTCAATTAAAAGGGGGTGGCCGCATGCTTTCCAGTGAGGAAACCCTGGCAAACCCCATGCTTTTCAGCCCGCTGGCGCTGGCGTTTTTGGGGGACAGCTATTATGAGCTGCTGGTGCGCCGCCAGATTTTGGCCCAGGGGAATGCTTCCGCCAATCAGCTACACAAAAAAGCGGTGCGCTTTGTTTGTGCCAAAGGGCAGTGCCTGGGCTGGCAGGCGATCGAGGCGCTGCTGGATGAGGAGGAGACGGCGATTTTTAAGCGTGGGCGCAATGCCAATGCCGTCAAATCCCCCAAGCACACCAATCAGGCCGACTACCGGCGCGCCACCGGCGTGGAGGCGCTGTTCGGCTATCTGTATCTGACCGGCCGCACCGGCCGCGCTGAGGAACTGTTTGAAAAAATGTATCATCATATCGAGGAATTATTGGAATTGGGTGAGTCGTTATGAACCAAAATACTGCTGCCTTGCGCGAAACAGTCCAGGATTTGATCCAGGATCTGCCTCACGACCTGTTGGGCAGCCTGGTGCTCTCGATCGGTGTGCGCTGCTTCAGCGCAGCCAATGATATTGCCCCGGGCGGTGCTTCCGGCCTGGGGGTTATTCTCAACCATCTGACTGACCTGCCCATTGGTACGCTGGTTTTTGCAGTGAATGTGCCGATTTTGATCCTGGCCTATGTGGTGCTGGGCAGGCTTTTCACCCTGAAGTCCTTCAAGACGATCCTGATCAATTCATTGGTGATGGATCTGATCGTCTCCCATTTTCCCGTATACCAGGGCAGCCGCCTGCTGGGCGGTTTGTTCGGCGGTGTGCTGGTGGGGACAGGCATTGCCATTGTGTTTATGCGCGGTTCTACCACCGGCGGGTCTGATATCATCTCCCGCGTGCTGCAGAAAAAATTCCCTTATATGTCCATCGGCACCGTGCTGTTTATGATCGACGGCTGCATCATGGTGCTGGCTGCGCTGGCTTATCAGGATATTGAAACCGCCCTTTACGGCATCGTCTGTATTTTTATGACCTCCCGCGTGACGGATACCATCCTCAACGGCACGGAAAAAGCCAAGCTGGCCCTGATCAGCTCCCCGAAAAATGAGGAGATTGCCCAGCGCATCATCGACCAGCTGGGGCGCGGCGCCACCTTCCTCAATGCGACGGGCGCCTTTTCCCACGACCGCCGGGATGTGCTGATGTGCGCGGTCAAGCAGAACCAGTTTTATCAGATGAAAAAGCTGGTCTATCAAGTGGACCCGAGGGCTTTTATCATCATAGCGGAGGCCAACGAGATCATCGGGCAGGGCTTCCGGGCCACCATTGAACCAAAATAAATATGTAAAGCGAAATAACTTTTCACTTAACCCAAAATCCATGATAAAAGAGGGAGCTCATCTGTCGAGCTCCCTCTTTTATGTAAAGTATATTTGCTTTTCACTCTGAAAATTCCAGCTGTACGGCGCTTTCTTCCTCCGGGGCCAGATGCATCGCCTCATAGAAGTCATGATCTTCGCCGGGGCCAAAGGGGTTTGCCCCGCCCCAGGTGGAATAGGCGTAAACATATTCCTCGTCCCGGCCGATCTCACTGCCCAGGCTGGAAGAGGCGGGGTCCCGCGCCTCCCAATAGGCGGCCGGCACCAGGTGCAGATACCCCAGGGGCGCGGCAGTCTGACCCTGATAATAAAAGGCGATTGCCGGCGCCTGGGAGCCATCGCTGTAATAATTGGTGACTTCATCGGCGGTGTAATGGTCCGCCCAGTTTGCCGGCAGGGTCACGCTGAGGCCGTAGGCCTCATTGGTGTAAACCTGCCCCATGCCGGTGGGCGCATCTGCAAGCACCACCAGCGCTTCTTCCTTCTGCTGCTGGGTGGGGGAGGGATCCTCCTGCCAGCCGGTATACTGGAAACTCCCGTCCGGCTGCACTCTGGCGGAAAGAATCCAATAGGTATTCTGCTCCAGGTGGTTGGTGTCAAAGGCCAGCGTCACATGCAGCTGCACTGCCAGACTGCCGTCTGCCTCTTCGTTCCCTTCCGCCCGGTCCAGGATGATCCAGGGCGTCATGCCAATCCCTCCGCCGCCCGGTAGGTTATAGCCGCCCAGGTCGGCCCGGTAGAGTTCACTTTGCCGCAGGTATTCTGCCGTGACTGGGAAGTATTGGGTCACCAGCGACTCGTATTCATCAGCGGGATAAAACCACCCGGCATCCACCTGGGGATGGGAGTAGGCTGTTTGCCAATCCACATCCGCCTCCTGGTTCCACATCCAGCAGAGCCGCCAGACGTAATAGCTGGTTTGCTCCATCGGATGTTCCTCATCCCAGGGGATGTCGGAATAGTAGAGGCTGGCGCCCTTTTTCGCCAGCAGCCAGCCCGGCTTTGGGGGATCTTCCGGTTCCGCAGCGCCATAGGTGAGCAGAATTTCCCGATAGAGCTGCTCCAGCTCCTCCGGGGAGAAATTGCTGCCGCCTTGCTCCGGCTGGCCGGCTGCCGGAAGGCTTTCTTCCGCCTGGCTGGCTAGCGCGCTGGAAGACTCCGCCTCAGGGGAAGAGACGGAATGGTTTGCCCTGTCTGAGGTGCAGCTGCAGGCCAGCAGCGCCGCCAGAAACAGGGGAAGAAGCTTTGCTTTGCCCATTTGCTCACATTCCTTTCTTCCTGCTTTGGGGATGGCTTTAGTATAGCACAAACAGAGAGGCAAAGCAAAAGGGCGCCTGGTTGCCCAAACGCCCTTTTGCCGGAAAATGAGAAAAGAAAGGAAAGTAGTATGTCTTTTGGTATGTGTTAATCATACCATTTGGTGCGGGTTAAAATCTTGCAAATCGGGTAAACAAGACTTAAACAAACCGTGAATAACAAAAAACGCGGGAATTTCCCGCGTTTTTGCTCTCAATTTTTGAGATTACTTGCCGAAATAGCGGTTCAGCAGGCCCTGGAAGCCGCAGCCGTGGCGGGCTTCATCCTTGGCCATCTCATGCACGGTGTCATGGATCGCATCCAGGCCCAGCTCCTTGGCGCGGCGGGCAATCTGCATTTTGCCTTCGCAGGCGCCGTTCTCCGCAGCAACTCTCAGCTCCAGGTTCTTCTTGGTGCTGTTGGTGACCACTTCGCCCAGCAGCTCGGCAAACTTGGCGGCATGCTCGGCCTCTTCATAGGCGTATTTCTCAAAAGCGGCGCCGATCTCGGGATAACCCTCACGGTGAGCCTGGCGAGCCATGGCCAGATACATGCCGACCTCGCTGCACTCGCCGTTGAAGTTCATTCTCAGGCCCTCCAGAATCTCGGCATCCACGCCGGCGGCAACGCCGATGCGGTGCTCATCTGCGAAGGTCAGGCCCTCTTTCATCTCGGTGAATTTAGAAGCAGGAGCTTTGCACTGAGGGCAGAACTCCGGCGGATTTTCCCCTTCATAGACATAGCCACAGACAGAACAAACCCATTTTTTCATTGTATTTTCCCCCTTTTTTGTCTTGGGCGCTTGTGAACGCCCTAACAAAATATGCCATAAAAACAGGAAAAAATCAAGAGGGGATACGCATTTTTAACAGTTAATTCAATTATTTTTCGTCAAAATTGCCATGCTCCGGCCAGCCCATCATGCGGTTGGCACATTTATAAATGTCGCCGCAGCCCAGGGTGATGACCAGATCGCCGGGCTGGGCATGGGCCAGGACATAGTCGCTGATTTCTTTAAAAGTGGAAAACCACACACAGCCGGGGATTTTTTCTGCCAGGTCTTTCGTGTGGATGCCGTAGGTATTCTTTTCCCGGCCGCCCATGATTTCCGATAGGACAGCATGGTCCGGGATGGAGAGCACCCGGGCAAATTCCTCCAGAAACAGGGCTGTGCGGGAGAAGGTGAAGGGCTGGAAGACCGCCCACACCTGACGGAAGCCCAGATCCATGGCGGTGCGCAGGGTGACCTCCAGCTCCCGGGGATGATGGGCATAATCGTCTGCAATCACCACGCCGTCCCGCTTTCCCAAAATTTGAAAACGCCGCTGCGCCCCGCCAAAATGGGGAACCAGCTCCTCCAGCTGGCCGGGGGCGACGCCGCAGTAGAGCGCTGCCGCGCAGGCAGCCACCGCATTGAGGATATTGTGTCGGCCGGGGATGGCAAGCCGGATGCGGCAGAGCATTTCGCCGCGGTGCATCAGATCAAAGGAATAGCCGGTCCCTTCCCGGCGGATCTCGGCAGGGTAGTAGTCGCAGTCCGCTGCCAGCCCGAAGCTGATGGCGTCCTTGCCGGTGATGCCGGCCATGGCCTGGCAGGTGTTGGCGTCGCTTTTGTTGTAGATCACCGCCTTGCGGCTCATCTCGGCAAAGCGGTGGAAGGAGGCGATCACATGCTCCATGGTTTTGAAGTATTCCATGTGGTCGGCATCCACATTGAGGATCACCGCCACATCGGGGTCCAGGTGAAGGAAGGTATCCTGGAACTCGCAGGATTCACAGACCATCAGCTCGGTTTTCCCGCTTCGGCCGCTGCCGTGGATGGCGGGCAGCTTGCCGCCGATCACCGCGCTGGGATCCAGCCCCGCCTCCAGCAGCAGCTGGGTCAGCAGGGCGGTAGTGGTGGTTTTGCCATGGGTGCCGCAGACGCAGACACAGTCCTGATAGTGCCGGGTGAGATAGCCCAGCATTTCGGCGCGGCCAATCACAGCGGCGCCGCTCTGCCGGGCGGCAGTCAGCTCCACATTATCCTCCTGGATGGCGGCGGAATAAACGATCAGATCCGCCCCGGCGATATTTTCCGGCCGGTGGCCCAGATAGACCTGGATGCCCATCTGGCGCAGGCGGTCCACGTTGTCGCCTTCGTTGTTGTCGGTCCCGGTGATAAAATATCCTCTGTCATGCAGGATCTGCACAATCGGGAACATCCCCGAACCGCCGATGCCGATAAAGTGCAGATGCTTTTTGTCTTTCAAAAAATCCATAATAACTCCCAGCTTTTCGCAATCATACTTTCTCTATTATATTGCTTTTCCCCAGGAAAATAAACATTTTTTTGTCACAAAATTGCCCCTGGGGGTATATTTTTCTCGCCCGGTCTCCATACTATACGCGACAGAAGGAGGAGAGAACATGCAAATCACCGATATCCGCATCCGAAAAACCTACACGGACAATCGTTTCAAGGCGCTGGTGTCAGTCACCATTGACGGGGATCTGGCTGTCCACGATATCAAGGTTATCGAGGGCCCGGAACGGCTGTTTGTGGCCATGCCCAGCCGCAAGGATGACAACGGCTGCTTTCGGGATATTGTGCATCCCATCTCTGCCGCAGCCCGCCAGCTGCTGGAGGGCAGCATCCTGGAAGAATACCGCCGTTTTCTGGCCGGCCAGGATCAGCCCTGAACGGCAGAAACGATATTTTCCCGCAGCAAAAAGCGCAGCCAAACCGGCTGCGCTCGTTTTCTTTATTCCCCAAAGAGCAGTTATTCGTCGATTTCTTCCGGATAGCGATCCTCAATCAACAGCATGGGGCAGCCATTTGCCTGGCACATATGGAAGTAATGGAGATTCTCAGCGAGCAAAAATTCCAGCGTGCACCCCGTATCGTCCTTGCGCTGCTCGGTCACGTTGGCGTACCGCCTGATATCTGCAAAATGCCGGCGGATATATTCCTGGCTCATGACCAGGCAGCAGCAGCGGATCTCCTTTCGGTATGGTTCGTCAAAATCCGCTTGCCAGCCGCAGGGGATATAGCGCCCTTCCACAATCAGGTTCTGTTTATTTTCGACGGCTGTTTTGATCATTTTCCGGACCACCGGCCACAAATAGGCCTCCAGCTGGGGATCGTCCTCGGGCGTCAGCTCCGTATACCCGCTCCGGATCAGCCCCATTTTTAAGAGGTCAATGGAGAAATAAGGGTATTTGTACCGCTCCATCAGCTTCTGCGCCTGCAGGGTTTTCCCGGTGTGGGAGGCCCCGGTGATGAGAATGGCCATTTTTCCTCCTCCGCCCGCCAAGGCGGCGCCGCGGTCAATGCTTTCGATTCATGCGGTTGGTCAGGATATTGTGCAGGATGATGCCCACGATTCCGATCACCATGGTGGCCAAA
Organism: Candidatus Neoruminococcus faecicola; assembly: GCA_904398325.1. Taxonomy (GTDB): domain Bacteria; phylum Bacillota; class Clostridia; order Oscillospirales; family Ruminococcaceae; genus Neoruminococcus; species Neoruminococcus faecicola. The sequence continues at coordinate 24,214 of CAJFPC010000011.1, forward strand.
AAGATGATAATGGTCAGATCATAATTGCCGCTGTAGATGGAAGCCCCGGCCATCACCGAGGTAATCATGGAGGGGATGCGGGCGAAAGTGGCGATTTTGAGAAAATACCACATATCGATATCGGTCAGCGCGACGGCATAGGTCAGCACATCCTTTGGGGTGCCGGGGATGAGGAACAGGAGGAAGGTGATATACTCCAGCCGCTTGGTGTTCTGTAAAAAGGAAAACTCCGACAGCCGCTCCTTGCTGATGAAGCGGTACAGTAGGCGGGTGCCGTATTTGTGGATGACTGTGAAAATAATCAGCGACCCCAGGAACACCCCGGCCATGCAGAGCAGCATGCCGCCCCATACCCCGCAGAACACCCCGGCCAGAATCTCCACCGGCTCCCCGGGGATAATGGCCACGATGACCTGCAGCACCTGGATGCCCAGCAGCGCCAGCCAGCTCCAGCTGCCGAAAGAGTCGATATAATTCTGCAGGTTCCGGCTGAATTCGTTTTGCAGAAAGAGGATAATGCTGTAAATTTCCGGCCAGAAAGAATAGACCAGCAAAATCAGGGCCAGCACGCAGGCGGCTGCCAAAAAGATACCTTTACGCTTTTTTCCATGCTCCGACAATGAAAAAACTCCTTTGACTGGAATGGCGCAAAATACTGGGGGATGCCGGCCCGGCAGCGGGGAAGCCGGGACAGGCTGTTATCATCCATATTATAGCATGTGCGCCGCAAAAGAAAATAGACAAATCGTGAAATTATCGGTATAATATCAAAAGAGGAGGCGGGAAAAGATGTCCAACCCTGTTTTTACCAGCGGCGTGACGCCGGGGGGCCTTACTTCTGATTATGAGATCCGTCTGGCGATCTGTTATCTGTTGTGGAAACTCAACCGGCCCCTGACCTTTGAGCAGATCAACGACTGCTTCCAGTTTGACGGGCTGCTCAATTATTTTGAATTTTCCCAGGCGCTGCAGCAGCTGCAGGATATGGGGCATATCCAGAAGGAGTCCACCGGCGAGGATCAGGCGCGCTATCGCCTGACCGGCCAGGGGGTGCAGGCGGCCGCCGAGTTTGAGCACAGCATCCCGCTGTCGGTGCGGGAAAAGGCGGTCCAGGCCGGGCAGCAGATGCTCCTGCGGGAAAAACGCCTGCGGGATAACCGGGTGGAATATCATAAGGTGGAGGATGGCTATCAGCTGAACATCCGTCTGTCGGACTTTGGCAGCGATTTGATGCGGCTTTCCGTCTTTTTTGCCACGGAGGAGGAGTGCCTGCAGGCCAAGCGCCGCTTTTTTGAGGATCCGCCCGCGGTGTATGCGGGGATCATGCAGGCGCTGTGCGGCGGCCCGGAAGAGGCATAGCTGGTTTATCCTATGCCGGGCGGCGGATTTTGCCAAAAGATTCCCGCTTTTTGTTTTTATAGTGCGTCAGGGCGGTTTTTCCGCCGGGAGAGGCTCCGGAAAATCCGGGGCCTCTTTTTTGCCCGATGGGCGCCAGGCATATTTATCCTGGACGAGTCATAGGTTGTACCACAAACGCGAGACGTCGGAAAGGATGATGGCAATGACGTGGGACGATACCCGAGGGCTGACCACGAAAGAGGCGGAAAAGCGGCTGATCGAATACGGGGAAAACCGGCTGGAGGGGAAGAAAAAGACCAGCGTGGGCAAAATTTTTATCTCCCAGTTCCGGGATGTGATGATCCTGATCCTGCTGGGGGCGACGGTGCTGTCGGTGCTGATGGGGGAGACCACCGAGGCGCTGACTATCGTCGCCATCGTGCTGCTCAACGCGCTGCTGGGCTTTTTTCAGGAGTACCGCACCGAAAAGACCCTGGAGGCGCTGGAGCAGCTTGCCGCCCCCATGAGCCAGGTGCTGCGGGATGGTGTGCGCCAGCAGATCCCGGCGGAGCAGCTGGTGCCGGGGGATCTGGTCTACCTGAAGGCGGGGGACCGGGTTCCGGCGGATATGCAGCTGCTGGAAGCTTCCGCCCTGGCCTGCGATGAATCGCTCATCACCGGGGAATCTGCGGCGGTGGAAAAGACGGCCGGCCGCGACAGCGTCCTGATGGGCACGCTGGTCACCAAGGGCACCGGTACCGCTCTGGTGACCGGCACCGGCATGCAGACCGAGATGGGCAAAATTGCCGGCATGCTGGATGAAATCGAGGAGGACCCCACCCCGCTGCAGCTGAAACTGGATCAGCTGGGCCGCTATATCGGCATCGGCTGCCTGGTGATCTGCGGCATTGTATCCGTCACCGGCATCCTGCGGGGAGAGAATATCCTGGATATGCTCATAGTGGGCATTTCCCTGGCGGTGGCTGCTGTGCCGGAGGGGCTGCCCGCCATTGTGACCATCTCCCTGGCGCTGGCGGTGGGCAGGATCCTTAGGAAAAACGCCGTGATCCGCAAGCTGCACGCGGTGGAGACGCTGGGCTGCGCCGATGTGATCTGCTCGGATAAAACCGGCACCCTGACGGAAAACAAGATGACGGTGACCGCGCTTTCCACCCCCGAAGCGGATTATCAGGTGACCGGCTCCGGCCACGAGGTCAGCGGCGGCTTTTTCCAGGGCGAGCAGCAGGCGGCCATCTCTTCCGACCCGGCGGCCATGTGCCTGATGGAGATCGCCAACAACTGCAACAATGCCGAGCTGCAGCAGGGCCTGCAGGAGCCGAAGGGCTTTTTCTCCGCCCGCCCGGCGCCGCCGGCGGCCAGCGGCGAACCGACGGAAATCGCCCTCAAAATCCTTGCCGCCAAGGCGGGGGTCAACCGGATGGAGCAGCGCCTGAAGGAGGTTCCATTTGATTCTGGGCGCAAGCTGATGACGGTGGTGGTGCGCCTGCCGGATGGCGGCAGCGTCACTTATACCAAGGGCGCGCCGGATTTTTTGCTGGAACGCTGCACCCACTGCCTCACCCGCGCCGGCGTGAAGGTGATGACGGCCCAGATGCGGCAGAAAATCGAGGAGAAAAACGACGCTATGGCGTCCCAGGCGCTGCGGGTCATCGGCTTTGCCTATGGCAGGGGGGATCTTTCTGCCAGTGAGAAGGGGCTGACCTTTGTAGGCCTGGCGGGGATGATCGACCCGCCCCGGCGGGAGGCCTATGCCGCGGTGGAGCGCTGCCGTCAGGCGGGCATCAAGCCGGTGATGATCACCGGCGACCATAAAAACACAGGGGTGGCCATTGCCCGGGATCTCAAGATCTATCACAAGGGGGATCAGGTGCTCACAGGGAAGGAGATCGACCGGATGAGCGACGCAGAGCTCACTTCGGTGATGGAATCGGTCAGCGTCTGCGCCCGGGTCAGCCCCGCCAACAAGCTGCGGATTGTGCAGACGTTAAAAAACCGCGGCCATGTGGTGGCCATGACCGGCGACGGGGTCAACGATGCCCCGGCGGTCAAGGAGGCCAGCATCGGGGTGGCTATGGGGCAGGGCGGCACCGACGTCACCAAAGAGGCCTCCTCTCTGATCCTGCTGGATGACAACTTCGCCACTTTGGTCTCCGCCGTGGAAGAGGGGCGCGCCATCTACCAGAACATCCGCAAATTTATCCGGTATCTGCTCTCCTGCAATATCGGGGAGGTCATCACCATGTTTGTGGGGATGCTCATGGGGCTGCCGGTGGTATTGCTGCCGATCCAGATTTTGATTATCAACCTGCTCACCGACGGGCTGCCCGCCATCGCCCTGGGCCTGGAGCCGCCGGAGGAGGACA
>CAJFPC010000012.1 GCA_904398325.1 Candidatus Neoruminococcus faecicola
TTTGAGGATATCCGCTACCGGGGCGGGGACGGCATTCTCGGCTATCACCTGGATCTGAGCATCGGCGGCCAGAATTACCGCGCCTATGATTTGCGCACCATTGTGGATAACTGCACCAATTCCAGCCGGGATTCGGGCAGCGGCAGTTCTTCCAGCGACGACGATGACGACGATACCGATCCGGCAGACCCCACCCCTTACATTATTGTGATGTCCTATGATTATGGCGGCAGTGAAATCGCCGCCGGGCAGGAATTCCCTCTGACCATCTCCTTTTATAACACCAGCGCCAAGGTGGATGTAGAAAACATCATCATGAAGCTGACCATGCCGGAGGGGCTGATGCTGACCAACTCCTCCAACACGGTATATATCCCCTGGCTTTCCCGCAAGCAGAAGATGGAAAAATCCTTCCAGGTCAAGGCCAGCCCCACGGTGGACCAAGGCTCTTACCAGGTCGAGCTTTCCTTCAAATATCAGTATCTTTCCGGCAACACCCGGCAGGATCATGAATCCGGCGAGAGCATCGCCATCCCGGTGGTGCAGCTGGACCGCTTCCAGGTGGATGCCCCTACCCTGCCGGAATCCATCAACGTGGGGGAGGAATATTACCTCTCCATCACCTATGTCAACAAAAGCCGCACCCAGATCTATAATCTGTCAGGCGGCATCACCGGCAGCAACCTGCAGAATCCCGGCCAGCAGCAGCATCTTGGCAACCTGGAAGCCGGCAAGGACGGCTCCATCGACTTTTCCATCCTAGCCAACGAGCCGGGCGAGGTCAGCGGGGAGATCATCCTCTCCTATGAAGACGCCAACATGACTCCCAAACAGGTGACCATCCCCTACACCATCCCGGTGATCGACAGCGCTCCCAGCGGCATCGGCAGCATGGATATGGGGGATATCGACAGCATGTACCCCATGGAAGAGCCGGAGCCCACCGTATTGGATAATCTGCGGGCTCATTGGCAGATCTATGCAGGGGTGCTGGTGGGGGCTATCATCCTGCTGAAGCTGGTCAGCCGGATCATCCGCAGGAGAAAGGAAGCCGCCCTGCTGGCGGACGACGACGATGAAACTATCTGATAAAATCACCATGTGCCTGCGCAACCTGTTCCGCCGGCCCATGCGCACCCTGCTCACCGTCATCGGCGTAGTGGTGGGCACCTGCTCCATTGTGGTGATGGTCTCCATCGCCATCGGCATGAACGAGAGCCAGCAGGCCATGCTGGAATCTATGGGGGATTTGACCATCATCGAGGTCTATTCCAGCGGCAGCCGGGATGAAAACGGCAAGGAAATCAAATTAAACGACGCCAATATCGCCCAGATTCAGGCGATGCCCGGCGTGGTGATTGCCACCCCCTTCTATCGTTTCAGCGATATGACGGTCAATCTGGTGGCCGGGCGGGATGACCGCTACAGCATGGGGCTCTACAGCGCGGTGGGGGTTTATCCCGAGGCGCTGGAGGCGTTGGGCTATGAGTTCCTCGAGGGCAGGACCCTCAAGGGCAGCGACCCGGCTTATTCGGTGGTCATCGGGGAAAACGCAGCCTACTCCTTTGTAGATACCAAAAAGAAAAACGGCGACAACATGGTCTGGCCTGAGGTCGACCCGGTCACCGGCCAGGTGACCCCGCCTTTTACCGATTATAAGCGGGATGACTGGACCCTGAAGGCGGAGCCGCAGGAGGAGGACGGCCCCACGGTGGAAAAAGAAATCACCGTAGTGGGCCGCATCAAGGAAGATTACAGCAAGGGCTATGAGACCTCCCAGGGTATCTACATGAATATCGACGACATGAAGGAGCTGGAAAAAGAGTGGCGCCGGGCCAATAACATCCGCACCGACAGCTCTGACGTGACCACCTACAACAATGTGAACGTCAAGGTGGCCAGCCTGGAGGATGTCAAACCGGTGCAGGAGCAGATTGAGGATATGGGCTTCAGCACCTGGTCGATGGAATCGGTGCGCGAGCCCATGCAGGAAGAATCCCGGCGGCAGCAGCTGATGCTGGGCGGCCTGGGGGCGATCTCCCTGTTTGTGGCGGCCATCGGCATCACCAATACCATGATTATGTCTATCTACGAGCGCACCCGTGAAATCGGCATCATGAAGGTGCTGGGCTGCCAGCTGGGCAATATCCGCACCGTCTTTCTCATGGAGGCAGGCTGCATCGGCCTTATGGGCGGCATTCTGGGGGTGGCGCTCAGCTACGGCGTCTCTTACCTGCTCAACACCATGACGCTCATCGGCATGGGCGGCGCAGGCGGCGCCAATATGTCGGTGATCCCCTTGTGGCTGGTGGCCGGGGCGCTGGCCTTTTCCACCATGGTCGGGCTGGTTTCCGGCTTTTACCCGGCCAACCGGGCGGTAAAAATCTCCGCAATGGAAGCGATCAAACACGGCTGATCCCTCACAAAAAGGAGGTTATTTTCGATGGAGCTAGAACTCATCCGTCTTGTGCAATCCGCCGCCTCGCCGGCGCTGGACCAGATCTTCCTCTTTTTCACCCTGCTGGGGGAGGCCTGGCTGCCGGTGCTGCTGGTGGCAGTCATCTACTGGGCCTACAATAAGCGGTTCGGCGAATTTTTAGGCTATTGTGCCCTGTTTTCCCTGGCGGTCAACTGCCTGGTGAAAAACGTCGTCCAGCGCCCGCGCCCCATCGGGGAGGAGGGCATCCGCTCGCTGCGGACCCAGACCGCCACCGGCTCCTCCTTCCCCAGCGGCCACAGCCAAAGCGCCGCCTCGCTGTTTGCCACCCTTTCCTATTTTGTGCGCAAGCACTGGTTTACGGCGCTGGCGGTGGTGATCCCGGTGCTGGTGGGATTTTCCCGCATCTATCTGGGGGTGCATTACCCCACGGATGTGCTGGCGGGGCTGCTGCTGGGCTTTTTGATCCCGGCGGTATGTTATTTCCTGTATGTGCATTTCAGCCACAACAACCTCTTAATGGTGGCCTCCGCCATCATCGCCGGGGTGCTCAGCTGGCTGGTGCCCTCGGATGATTTCAGCCGTGCTGCCGCTTTGATGGCCGGCTTCACCTACGGCATCATCATCGAGCAGAACTTTATCCGTTTTTCGGTGGATGGCCCCTTCCTGCGGCGTATCCTGCGGGTGGCGCTGGGCCTGGCGCTGCTGGGCGCCCTGGCCGTGGGGATGAAGCTGGTTTTCCCGGTGCGGCCGCTGTTCACTTTTTTGCGGTATGGGCTGATCGCCTTCACCGCCACCGCCATTTATCCCGCTATTTTCAAAAAGCTGAATTTATAAGAAAAAGAGCCGGTCTCCCGGCTCTTTTTTCTTGCTAATCCAGGGGTTCAGCTCCGCTCTGACGAGGTGGTTTTTTCCAGCGGCAGTCGGGTCCTGCTGTGGCGGTCCGCCGGGCTGGCAGGCTGCACGCTGGTATCCGCATAGCCCACCGCCAGGATATTGACCGGCTCGATCCCCTGCGGCAGGGCGAATTCCTCCTTCACCACATCGGGCTGAAACTGGCAGATCCACACGCTGCCAAGTCCCAGGTCGGCAGCTTCCAGCATCATGTGGTCGGTGACGATGGCGGCGTCGATCTGGTAGGAATTCATCCCGTCATAGCTGCGCTGCCAGGCCGCCCCGGTATCCGCGCAAACGATCAGCGCCAGCGGCGCGCCGTACAGATTGGCCGCCCGGGAAAGCTTTTCCCGGCCCGCGGCGCTCTGCACCACCATCACCCGCTGCGGCTGGTTGTTATGGGCGGTGGGGGCCACATGCCCCGCCTCCAGGATGGCTGCCAGCTTCTCCTGCTCCACCGGCTGGCCAGTATAAGCGCGCACGCTGTACCGTTCCTTCGCCAGACTTAAAAAATCCTTCACTGCAATTTCGCTTCCTTTCCCGCGGTTTGTTCCAGCTTTATTTTAGCACGGGCAAACCGTTTTTCCCATCACTTTTCATCGAAACAGCGCAAAAAGAGCCCCCGCCGGGAGGGCTCTTTTTCTTATTCCGCCGGACGTCCGGCTTACAGCCGGGCCAGGCCGCTGTCGATGGCAGCCTGGGCCACGGCGCGGGCCACAGCCGGGCCCACCCGCTGGTCAAAGGGGGCGGGAATCACATACTCCGGCGAAAGCTCCTCGTCGCTGACCATATCGGCGATGGCGTGGGCCGCCGCCAGCTTCATGGCGTCGTTGATATCCCTTGCGCGCACATCCAGCGCCCCGCGGAAAATCCCCGGGAAGGCCAGCACGTTGTTGATCTGGTTGGCATAGTCGCTGCGGCCGGTGCCCACCACCAGGGCGCCCGCCTGCTTGGCGAGGGCGGGGTCGATCTCCGGCACCGGGTTGGCCATGGCGAACAGGATCGCATCCTTGGCCATGGAGGCCACCATCTCCTGGGTGAGGATGTTCGGCGCCGACACGCCCACAAACAGATCCATCCCCTGGATCACCTGGCCCAGCGTGCCCTTGAGCCCCTCCGGGTTGGTGACCTGGGCCATCTCCTCCTGGGCCGGGTTGTTGCCCGGTGCGCCGGGATAAATGGCGCCGAAGCGGTCGCAGAGGGTCAGGTTTTTCAGCCCGCAGGCCAGCAACAGCTTGGCCACTGCGATGCCGGCCGAACCGGCGCCGTTGACCACCGCACGGATCTGGCCAATCTCTTTTTTCGCCAGGCGCAGGGCATTGAGCACCCCGGCCAGCACCACCACGGCGGTGCCGTGCTGATCATCGTGGAACACGGGGATATCGCATACCTCCTTGAGGCGGCGCTCGATTTCAAAGCAGCGGGGCGCGGCGATATCCTCCAGGTTGATACCCCCAAAGCTCTTGGAAATCAGGCGCACCGTCTCCACAATGGTGTCGGTATCCTTGCTGTCCACGCACAGAGGGAAGGCGTCCACATCCGCAAAGGCCTTGAAGAGGGCGCACTTGCCCTCCATCACCGGCATGGCCGCCTGGGGGCCGATATCCCCCAGACCCAGCACGGCGGTACCGTCGGTGACCACCGCCACCAGATTCCATTTGCGGGTCAGCGAATAGGCCAGCGACTCATCCTTCTGGATGGCGAGACAGGGGGCCGCCACCCCTGGGGTATAGGCCAGCGAAAGCTCCTCCTTATTGGTCACCGGCACCCGGCTGATGACCTCGATTTTGCCCTGCCACTGCTCATGCTTCTGCAGGGCTTCTTCTGCGATTGACATGTTGTTTCCTCCCAACCGGGCCGGCGACGCCCGCACGTTTACTTTTTCGCCACAGTGCTGTAAAGCCGGTACCCGCCGGACAGGTTATAGCAGTCGAACCCATGCTGGCACAGGATGCGGGAGGCCACATAGCCCCGCAGCCCCACCTGGCAGGTGATGTAGATTTTCTTGGCGGGGTCCAGTTCACCCAGGCGCTCCCGCAGCTCATCCACCGGGATGTTGATAAAGCCCGGGATGCTGCCGCGCTCATACTCGCCCTTGGTGCGCACATCCAGGAGGATCACATCCCCGCCGGGGGCAGGGATCTCATCCCAGTGGAACACCTTCACCCGGCCGTGCAGGATATTCTGGGCGATCATGCCGCAGAGGTTCACCGGGTCTTTGGCGCTGTTGAAGGGCGGCGCATAGCAGAGCTCCAGATCCACCAGGTCGTCCACCGTCAGGCCGCAGCGGATGGCCGTGGCCATGACGTCGCAGCGCTTATCCGCGCCCTTCTGGCCGATAAACTGGGCGCCCAGCACCTTGCCGTTCTCCTTGTTGAACAGCAGCTTGACTGCCAGCTGGGCGGCGCCGGGATAGTAGGTGGCGTTGGAGAAGGGGAAGCTGTAGCTTCTCTCATAAGGGATGCCCGCCCGCTTGGCAGCCGTCTCATTGATCCCGGTGGTGGCCACCGTCAAATCAAAGCAGCGCAGCACCGCCGAGCCCTGGGTACCGGTATAGCGGGAAGGGATGCCCGCCAGATTATCCGCGGCAATGCGGCCCTGGCGGTTGGCGGGGCCGGCCAGCGGCACAAAGGCATCCTCGCCAGTGACAAAATCCCGCACCTGCACCGCGTCGCCCACAGCGTAGACATCCGGCAGGCTGGTGCGCATCTGCTCATCTACCTTGATGGCGCCCTTGAGGCCGAATTCCAGGCCGCTCCCCTTCAAAAAGGCGGTATCCGGCAGCACGCCCACCGACAGGATGACCAAATCAGCGGCAAGCTCCTCCTGGCTGGTGAGGCCGACCGTCAGCCCCTCCCCCGTCTTGCGGATGGACTGCACGCCGGTGCCCAGCAGCACCTTGAGGCCCTTGGCCGTCACATGGCGCAGCACCTCCTGGGCCATATCCCAATCCAACGGGCCGATCAGGTGGTCCGCCAGCTCCACAATGGTGACCTCCAGGCCGGCACGGTGCAGGTTTTCCGCCATTTCCATGCCGATATAGCCGCCGCCCACCACCACAGCGCGCTTGGGATGATGCTCCAGCAGGTAGCTTTTCACCTGATAAGTGTCGGGGATGTTGCGGATGGTGAAGACCTCCTCCAGCTGGGCGCCTTCCATCGGCGGCAGGATAGGCTTAGCCCCGGGGGAAAGCACCAGCTTGTCGTAGCTTTCCTCATAGCTTTCGCCGGTTTCCAGATTTTTAACGGTGACGGTTTTCTTCTCGGCATGAACCGCCGTCACCTCGCTTCTCACCCGCACCTCCACATTGAAGCGGGCGCGGAAGGATTCCGGCGTCTGCAGCGTCAGTTCGTTTTTATCCTGAATCACGTCCCCGATAAAATACGGCAGGGCGCAGTTGGCAAAGGAGATGTAGTCCCCTCGTTCCAGCATGATAATCTGGGCATTTTCATCCAGACGGCGCAGTCTGGCTGCGGTGGAAGCCCCACCGGCCACGCCGCCGACAATCACAACTTTCATGGCGTGCTGTCTCCTCCTTTTTGGTCGCACTTTTAAGAATATTATACTCGTCCCGCCGCCATTGCGCAAGACGGCAGTGCCGCACCGGCCAAAAAACCGCCTGCAAAAAAAGCCGGGGGAGACATCACATCTCCCCCGGCAGCCGTATCAAACCGGATCAGTCATTTTTCTCTTTGTTCTCGTCGGCATGCACCTCGATCACCAGCTTGAGGATGCGCAGGTCATCCACTTCGCGCACGGTGACGATCATATTATCAAAAGTGAAGCTGTCGCCCACATGAGGCAGGCATTCCAGATTCTCAATGGCCCAGCCGCCCACGGTGGTGTATTCGCTCTCAAAATGGCGGTCGTCATACCCGATCATCTCGAAGAACTCGTGGATGTTCATGTCGCCGTTGACTTCGTAGGTGCTGTTGTCCAGCTGGACGCACTCCTCCACCACTTCGTCACTCTCATCCCAGATATCGCCGACCAGCTGCTCCAGGCAGTCTTCCATGGTGACAATACCCATGGTGCCGCCGTACTCGTCGGTCACCACTGCCATGTGGATCTTGGAGGCCTTCATCTCGCTGAGCAGCGCGGCCAGGTTCATGGTCTTATACACGCGGCAGACCGGCATCAGCAGCGCGTGGATATCCACGTTCCGGTTGGCCACTGCATGCTTGAGGAAGGTCTTGACCACCAGCACGCCGATGATATTATCAATGCTGCCTTCATAGACCGGCAGACGGGAACGCCTGGTATTCATGACTTCCTTGCAGATGTTCTCATAGCTGTCGCCGATGTCGACGGCTTCCACATCCACGCGGGGGGTGATGATTTCCTCCGCCGTGATGTTGTCAAAATCCAGGGCGGACTGCATCAGCTCGCTTTCCTCTTCATTGAGGACACCCTCTTCATCCGCCGTTTCAATAATGCTGGAAAGCTCCTCCTGAGTGACCGCATGGGCCTGGTTGCCCTTGCTGAAGAAGCGCTCCACCGCGCTGGTCACCGCCGTAATCAGGCTGATAATCGGCGCGATGATGAACATCATGAACCGCAGCGGCAGCGCCACCTTGGTGGCGAAATTCTCTGGGCGCTCCTTAGCCACAATTTTGGGCACGATCTCGCCGAAAATCAGCAGCACAATGGTGACAATCACGCTGGAGACCGCCGCACCCGAGGGGCCCAGCAGCTGCATGGCCACCACGGCGCCCACCGAAGCGGTGGCGATATTGACCAGATTGTTGCCGATCAGCACCATGGTCAGGCCGCGGTTGAAATGCGTGCTGATATAATAGGCGGTTTTCGCCGCCAGGCCGCCGTTTTCCGCCGCTTTTTTTAGGCGGGTCTGATTAGCGGAGGCGTAAGAAATCTCCGAGCCGGAGAAAAACGCCGAAAAGCAGATCAAAATGACCATTAAAATATACGAACCCATAAACTGAACTCAACTCCATTCCTTGCGCGGGCTCAAGCCCCGTGTTCTTCGCTTGCCTTCTTGACATCGCCGGCGGTATTCTCCTCCGGCTGGGCGCAGTGCACCAGCAGGCTGAGAATTTTGGCGTCGTCCACCTCTTTGGCGGTGACGGTCAGATTCTCAAAGGCGAAGCTGTCGCCAGGCTTGGGCAGGCCGCCGAACTGGTCGATCGCCCAGCCGCTCACCGTATCATACTCGCAGTCGAAATTCTCCAGGTTGATTTTCAGTTTTTCAAACAAATCCGTCAGGTTGCAGTCGCCGGCCACCTGATAATCGCCATCCCCCAAGGAAACGATCTCTTCCTTGACGACGTCGTCCTCATCCCAGATATCGCCGACCAGCTCTTCCAGGATGTCTTCCATGGTCACAATGCCCAGAGTACCGCCGTATTCATCGGTGACGATGGCAATGTGGATTTTTTTCGTATTAAACGTATCCAGCAGGGCGGAAATCTTCATGCTCTTATGCACAAAGAAGGGCTCGCTGATCATCTCGCGGATATCCAGCGGCTTGCCGCGCAGGATGCATTTGAGGAAATCGCTGACCCGCAGGGTGCCGATGACGTTATCCAGATCGCCGTCATAAACCGGAATGCGGGAATATTTGACCTTGAGCACCTTGGAGATAATGGTGTCGATCGGGTCGTTGATATCCACCGCCAGCACGTCAATACGCGGCGTGAGGATCTCTTTGACAATGGTATCGCTGAATTCCAGCGCGGAACGGACCAGCTCGCCTTTTTCCGCCTGGATGCCGCCCTCCTCTTCCGCAGAGACCACAATATCCTTCAGCTCTTCTTCGGTCACGCTGGGCTGCGTGTTGTTGATGCGGAACAGCTTTTTCGCCAAAAAGCTGATCCCCTCAAAAAACACAGCGAAGGGGGTGAGAATCCAGATGATGAGTCGCAGCGGCGTGGCCACCATCAGGGCAAAACGCTCGCTGTTTGCTTTGGCAATGCATTTAGGCAACAGTTCGCCGACGAAGAAAACGATAATCGTCATGCTGGCCGTGGCAATCGCAGGGCCGCTGGTCTCGCCAAAAAAGCCCACAAAAATCACCGTTGCCAGCGAAGACGCGGCTACATGGAAAACATTGTTGCCAATCAGCAGGGTGGTCAAGGTCCGGTCAAAGTGATCGGAAATCCACATTGCCTTTTTTGCCTTCGTGTTACCGTCTTCTGCCAGGGTTTTCATTCTGATCTTATTCATCGAGGCATAAGAGATTTCGGAACCAGCCCAAAACCCGCTGCCCAGCACAAAAAAGACCAGCGCCACGTATGCGATGATACTTGCACCGCCGTCCATTCAGATACCAACTCCATTCTTTCTTTCAATACTTGGTCATCAAAGGAACCGGCCTCTCTGCGCCGATTTCCCTTGACAGTATGAAATTTTCTTCCACACATTGTTTATTTTATCTCTTTGATCAAATTTTGTCAAAGGTTCTGTTTCCTTTCCTGGGCTTTATTTTTGTCAGGGCTGACTAACAAAATCAAGCAGGTCAAACTACATCCGAATTGCGCCGGTTCTCGCTTATTTAATCGTGTTCTCTCCCCTTTTTTGTTTTACAGCGAACTTTTTCAAAAATTCATAAATGCTTTCTCGACCCTTTGACCCGCGGCACACATCCTTCTTATGCCGAACGCCGCCGGAAATTCCGGCGGCGCTGCTCTCATGCTTTTTCTGTGCAAAACAGCCCTTACTCCCGCAGGGCGGCAGCAGCTTTTTCAAAAAATTCCGGCGTGCCGAAGCTGCCCGATTTTAACACCATCAAAAGGGGGTCCTCCCCGCAGGCAATGCAGGAGGGCAGGCCGGATTCAATCTCCCGGTACACCATCATAGCCCGTACCTCCGCCTGCTGGCAAAAGGCTGCCGAAGTATCCCCGCCGGCAATCAGAACCCGGCGCTGGCCGGAGCGCTGCAGCACCTGCACTGCCAGGCGGGCCAACTCACCCGAAACCAGGCGGGAAACCTCCGCCTCCTTCATGCCGCGGCGGTGGCCCTCCTCTTTCGTGGCGGCCACCTGCTCCGGCCGGTTGGAGGTGTGGATCACCACCGTGCGGCCGGCCAGCACCTCCCGGACAGCGCGCTCCCGGAGCTGCTGCGCCTGACAGCGGCGCTGCTCCTCCTCAAAAAGGCGCGCGCTCTCCAGTTCCAGGGTTAGAACGCCCCGGGCGCGCAGATATTCCACCTGGGCGATGGTCTGCCTGGTCAGGCTGCCGGCGGTGATCAGGATGCCCTTCTGCCGGTCCGGAATCCCCTGCGCCTGAGGCCGGCCCCCATGCAGGCTGGGGTACCATTTGGCAATTTCCTCCGCCGAAGCGGAGGCGCCGCAGATCACCCGTTCCGCCTGCACCACCTCTGCGATCAGGGCCAGATCCTGCTGATGACGCACATCAAAGATCAGATACCCGCCCTTCGCCTTTTCCTCCTGCAGGCGCCGGCGCAGCCAGGGCGCGCCGCGGTCCAGATCCTCCGCCGTCAGATTGCTGACCCGCCTGGCCGTCTGGCTGGATAAAATCTCCCGCAGGTCAGAGCAGTGCATGGGGTTCATCGGGTCATCCTTAAACTGGCTTTCCGCCAGCGGCACCCCGTAAACATAATGGATCCCCTGCACGGTGGTGCGCCCGTTGGCCGGAAAACCCAGGATCACCACGCCGAAATCCTCCCCCAGCGCATCCAGCATGGCGTCAAACTCCGCCCCGATATTGCCCCGGAACACCGAGCAGGTCTTTTTATAAAACTGCCGCACTCCCAGGCCCATCAGATAACGGGTGGCGGCGAAAACCTCCCTGTAGGCCAAATCCCGGGGGTGGAAGCGGGAATCGGTGTCGACGATGGCGGCGTCCGCCTCCCACCGGAAGGAAGCTTCCGGGATGCCGCTGCACACACAGGCACGCTTGCCCGCCTTGGTGAACATGATCCCGATATCGTTGGCGCCGGTGATATCATCCGCCACCACACCGAAAGTGATCTGCTGCATTATAATGCCCTCCTTGCCTGGGGTTGTTGCCTTAATTATAAGGGATTTCTCACCGCGATACAAGGCCCGGCGCCCCGGCTGGCGGCAAAATGCCGAATCCGGGAGCGGTCTATTTTGTGAAAAACTGCCTTTGCGGCCGGATTTTCCCGCCTGGCTGCCAGGGAGAACCTTCCATGAAACGAGTCAGCTCTGCCTGTATCTGCCAGACCCTCCATTTTATGCTTAAGGAAGACGCTGCCCGCGACCATGCGGTCCGCCTGGTGCGCCAGGAAGTGCAGCAATACAAACAGGCGCTGGAGCGCCGCCATACCCCTTATAAAATCGTCAGCGAAACCGAAGAACCTGACGGCTCCATCCTCCTGCAGGTGATCCGCCAATACAACATGCACTCTGTGGGAAATTATCTGGATTAGTCCTCTCCTTCTTCTGCCGCAAGGCGGCAAAAAAAAGGCCCTGCCGCAGCAGGGCCTTTTTTCTCACAGATTGCATAAGTAAATCAGAGTCAATAAAAACAGGAAAATGCCGCTGGCCGCCGCATAGCCCTGCCGGGTGGCCCTGCCCGCAATCCCGCGGGAAAGCCCGCCCACCAACACAGCCGCCGCCACCAGCGCCAGCAGATACCAGGCGATGGAAAACCGGACATAATCCACCACAAAGACCCGCCTTAACAACAGATACCCCGGGTAACGGGAAAGATCCGCAATGCTGGGCAGGCACAGCGGCAGCACTGCCAGCAGCACCGCTGTTCTGCCGCGCCGCACCGACATATACCCCGCCAGCAGCAGCACCAGGATGATGGTCACGCTCTCAATAATCATACTGCCGCCTCCCCACCGCCGCGCCCGGCGGATGCTAATTTGATTTTAAGCAAACAGGCCGTCAATGGCCTCCCGGGCGGCATCCTGATCGTCCGCCAGGATGAAGAAATAATAGCCGTTTTTCTCCTCCATCACCGGGTTTTCCAGCTTGGGCATCTCCTCGGGGGCATAGCCCTCATATTTGGCGATCTGATCTTCCAGGCGGGAATCCAGCATAGCCTTCACCGTATCGGAGCCGCCGTCCTTCACCTGCACCACAGCCACCTCTTCCGCCTTCACCCCGCTGGTGGCGGTGTAAACGGCGATGTCGCCCACTGCGTCAGGGTCCACATCGTAGAATTTTTCCAGGACACTGTCCTCCAGCTTGAGCATTTCATCCTGGAAGGTGAGCTGGCTGACCAGCGTTTCCGCTGCCTGGTCCACATTGAGGCTGACGGCGGAGGACTCATCCTCCCCGCCGCAGGCGCTCAACAGGCCAATACTGAGCAGGGCGGCCACTGTGAGGGATAAAACTTTTTTCAGCATGATCGAAACTCCTTTTTCCAAGTTAAATTATAATGAAGATTCAGCGGTGTGCTTTCTTAAATAATCCAGCCACTTCTGATAATAAGCCGAGGTAAAGTGCATGCCGTCGGCAGGGCTGGCATCCTCCGGCAGGGCGCCGGTCTCATCCGCCAGGGCCTTGTTGACATCCACAAAATAGAGTCCCCGCTCCCCGGCCAGCTGATTGATGCGCGCATTATACTCGTTGATCTTCTCGTTGCTTTCCGCCGGCTGGCTGGCCGAAAGGGTAGCCGTCACCGGCGTGATGGACTGCACATAAATATCCGCATCGGGCTGGGCTTCCATAATGGAATCGAGCATCTGGCCGTAATAATCGGTGAAGGTGTCAATATCCAAAAAAGCCACCCCGTTGGAGCCCATCATCACATAGATTTTGCCGGGGTTGTCCGCCCGGCGGACCGCCTCCTCCATGGTGACGGTGGAGCCGTCCTCCAGCTCGATGACCTCCCGGGTGAAGTAGGTCTGCGGGTTGATGCCGGTGAAGGCGATCACCTGGGCGTTGCTCATCACATCATAAAGCTCGATGCCGGTGGTGATGGAGTCGCCGATAAACAGCGCATCATCAAAATAGCTGCTGGGCGCCATATCGCTTTCCGGCACCTCGGGATAAGCAAAGCGGCTCTCCTGCTGCTCTTCCTGCTGGGAGGAGGCTTCACTGGCCGCCTGGGAGGAGCTGGCCTCGCTGTCGGAAGAGCCGGCCGCCGAAGCGGTGCTCTCCTCGCTCTCCGCCTGCACGGCATCCGATTCGCCCGCCGGAGCCTGTGCCTGGGAAGAACTGGATTCCAGCATGGCGATAGGGTCGCTCACCCGCGACAGGCTCTGCCATAACGCCGCTACCGGGAAAGATACGGCGGCAATCGCCACCACCGAGATCACCGCAGCCACCGAGGCTCCGCTGACCCGCCGGCGCTGGCGGAATATTTTCTTTCTTCTAGCCAATGGGATTTCTCCTTTTACATCCAATTTAGAAATCCTATTTATTATACTATGTTTTCTCTGCGATTAACAGGTAAATTTATGAATTTTCAGAAAAAAA
>CAJFPC010000013.1 GCA_904398325.1 Candidatus Neoruminococcus faecicola
AAAAAAGAGATCATTATCAAATTCAAATTCCGCGAGCTGGAGGCGATTTCTTAGAGGGCATCGTTTACATTAGGCGCGGAGCTATGTCAGCCGCATTGAGAAAAAAGCCATCGAAATCCTGGCAAAATACCTGCGCTAAGGCAGCCGGCGCCCTGGTTCAGAGATAGCGGCAGGTGCTTTTTTCCGGGCGGCTGCGCAGATACTGTACCTGCACCTTGCGAGGGTACCGGCCGCGCAGCAGACGGTCCACTTCCTCCGGCGGGACGGAATCCTCCAGCGATACGCCGGTATCCACCCGCTCCACCGGCGTGCCGTCCGGCAGGGAGAAGGTGTAATGAGGATAGTGCTTCCCCTCCCGCTGCTGAAAGCCCAGCAGGCTGCCGGTGGTGCTGCGGTAGAGGAAATGCTCCGCCGCCAGGCCGGGCAGCAGCAGAAAAAACATCCCCAATGCGGCCAAAGGCCAAAAGACGGATGACAAAAAGCCTCTGGCCAGCTCCTTGGGCGGGGTCGGCTCCACCTGGGCGGCAAGCAGCTGCGCCTCCTTTAAAAACTGCCGCAGCTGCTCCTGCCGGACCCAAGGCCCCCGCACCGTGACCGTCATGCGGCGCACCCGCGCCCGGCGCTCATCCACATAGCGCAGGCCCTCTTCGCTTTGATAATAAAATTCCCCTTGCAGCTTCAGGCGCTTTTCATCCCAGCGGTAAGTCTCCAGCCGGCGCAGCAAAAAGCCCTGGGTGTCAAAGCAATCATCCCCTGTTTCCGGCCGCAGAATGGTCAGCCTGCCATCCCGCAGCTTCAGCTCCGGCGGATGGGTCTCCACCGGGCCGGCAAAAAACACGGTTCCGCCTGCCTCTTCCTCCTCCACCCGGCTTTGAACCCGCTGAAGATAGGCCTCCTCTGCCCGGCGGTAGCGCTCCGCGGCGGCGTGCTTTGGCTTCATGCCATCTCCCCCATCGCTTTTTCTTTACCATACGCCCTGCCGCCGCCTGCTTCCACCCCGGCCTGGTCAAGGGGAGGTTAAATTCTGGAAAAAAAGAAAAAAGCGGGCGCAATGCGTCCGCTTTTTTAAATCACAGGGAAAGGTCTTAGTCGACAATGACGCCCATCACATCACCGGAGCAGCCGGCAGCATTGGCCTCATCGGTGTCGATGTGCATGGCCAGCGCATACTTGTCGCTGACGCGCACCACCACGTCATCGAAAATCAGGCTCCGCTCAGGGGTGTCGATCTTCACCTTGACGATCTGCTTTTCCTGCACGCCCAGCTCTTCGGCGTCGGCAGGGGTGGCATGGATGTGGCGCTTGGCGATGATGACGCCCTCTTTGAGCTCCACCTCACCGGCAGGGCCTACCAGCTTGCAGGCGCCGCTGCCGGCCAGGTCGCCGGACTCACGGATGGGGCAGCTGATGCCCATGCTGCGGGCGTCGGTGGCGGAAAGCTCCACCTGGGTGGCGCTTCTCACCGGACCAAGGATCGAGACGCCGTCCATGGTCTTCTTGGGGCCGACAACGCTCACCTTCTGGTTGGAAGCGAACTGGCCGGGCTGAGAGAGCATTTTCTTCACCGTCAGCTCCGCGCCCTTGCCGAACAGGATCTCCAGATCCTCCTGGGTAACATGTACGTGTCTTGCAGACGTTTCCACAATAAAGCTTTTTGCCATCAGGATGATACCTCCATATTAACAGTCAGTGGGAAGGATTCTTCCAATTATTTATTTTACCCTTCTTTCCGGCTGATTGCAAGGGCTAACTGCAATTTTCCCTGTCCCCCGGCTGATTTTTCTGTGTCAAGGGCCCGCTGGGATGAATAGCATACAGTAGTACTGTAAGGGAGGTTATCTTATGCAACACAGCGAACAGCCCATTCGCTTTTTTCTGGGCGCCAACACCCCCAACGGCTTTGTTTCCCGCTTTGACCAGCTGGCCGACCCGGCGGAGGGATGGCGCCTTTACATCATCAAAGGCGGCCCGGGCTGCGGCAAATCCACCTTGATGAAAAAGATGGCGGCGGCCTTCGCCCCCTATGAAAGCCGCCTGGAGCTGATCCACTGCTCCTCTGACGCCGACAGCCTGGATGGGCTCATCCTCGGCGACCACAAAATCGCTTTTTGCGATGGTACGTCACCGCAGGCGGACGCACCCCTGCCCTTATAAAATGCCCAGCAGATGCTGGATGCCCAGGCTGGTCAGCGCAATGCCCACCCAGCAGCAGAAGCCCATAAAAATGGGCTTGGCGCCGGTTTTGATCAGCTTGACCAGGTTGGTGTTGATGCCGATGGCGGCCATGGCCATGATAATGAAGAATTTGCTCAGCTCCTTGAGCGGCGCCGTCACCGCCGCAGGCAGCGAAAACACCGTGGTCACCACCGACGCCAGCACGAAAAACAGCACAAAATAGGGGAAGATCTTCTTGATGCTGAACGCTCCCCCCGCCGCCCCGGCTCGGCGCATCTGCCAGACGGAAAGGCCCAGCGTGATGGGGATGATGGCCAGGGTGCGGGTCAGCTTGACGATGGTGGCGGCCTCCAGGGTGTTGCTGCCGTGGATGCCGTCCCAGGCGGCGGCCGCCGCCGTGACCGAGGAGGTATCATTGACCGCTGTGCCCGCAAACAGCCCAAAGCCCTCGTTGGAAAGGCCCAGCGCGCTGCCCAGGGAGGGGAACACCAGCGCCGCGATCACATTGAATAAAAAGATCACCGAAATGGACTGGGCGATCTCCTCTTCATCGGCGCCGATCACCGGCGCGGTGGCCGCAATAGCCGACCCGCCGCAGATGCTGGAGCCCACCCCCACCAGCACGGAGGTTTTGGCCGGCATTTTTAACAGGCGGAACAGCCCGTAGGCGATCAGCAGCGACACCGTGATGGTGGAAAGGATGATGGGCAGCGACTGCCGCCCCTTTGCCAGGATGTCCGTCAGGTTCATGCCGAAGCCCAGCAGAATGACGGCATACTGCAAAACCTTCTTGGAAGTATAGCGGATGCCCGGCTGCAGGCTGGCAGCGCGGCCGAGCCAGCCCGCCAGCAGCATGCCCAGCAGAATGGCGAACACCGGCCCGCCCACGATGGGGAACGCCCTGCCCAAAAAATAAGCGGGCAGCGCCGCCGCCAGGCAGCAGAGCACGCCCGGGCAGTTTTGTTTTACTTGCTTCATGGGAATAGCCTCCTTTCAGGCTGTCAGAAACTTCTCACACAGCCCCCTATTATAAGGGATTCCCTCTGCCCTTGGCAATGAAAAAGCGAACCGCCCAAAAAAAGATGGTGAGTTTTGTCAGTTTTGATTGTCAAATCCGCAGCGCTGGCGGCAAAATGGCACAATACGGCGGACGCTGCCCTGCGCTTTTGACAAAAATAGAAGAGGGCCGGGGATTTCCCAGCCCTCTTCTGAAAGGGTGACAGACAAACACTATCTGAGGATGTCAGGATAAAGCTTACTGCGCCTTGGTTCTGCGGCTCTTGCCGGTGATAAAGCGGAAGAACACGCGGATCTCGTGGCAGGCCAGCGGGATCAGCGCCAGCAGGATCAGGTCGACCCACTCGGTGAGGGAAAGCTCGACCGTGTCGAACATCACCGTCAGGAAATGGACCTCGGTCACCGCGATCTGCAGCAAGATACCCACAATCACCGAGAAGACCATCAGCTTGTTTTCCAGATGGTTCATGCGGAAGATGGACTTGTTGATATTCCGCATGCCAACGGCGTGGAACAGCTGCGAAGTGGCCAGGGTGACAAAGGCATAGGTCTGGGCGTGCATCAGGATATCCGGGTCGCTCAGCATATCGCGGATGCCGGTAAAGCTGATGGGCATGCCCGCCGCCGTCAGATGAGTGATGGGCGAATAGAGGAAGGCGCCCAGCGTCATGGCTGCGATAATAATACCATAAACAACGGTGAAGAGCATGCCGCCATGAGCAAAGAGGCTCTCCTTGGGGTCGCGGGGGGCATCCTTCATGATATCGCGGTCCTTGGGGTCCACGCCCAGGGCCAGGCCGGGCAGAGAGTCGGTAATCAGGTTGACCCACAGGATGTGCACGGCCTGCAGCGGCACGGCCAGGCCGGCCACCACGGCGGTGAACATGGAGAACACCTCGCCGAAGTTGGAGGAAAGCAGGAACAGCACGGATTTCTTGATGTTGGCATAGATGCCGCGGCCTTCCTCGACGGCCTTCTCGATGGTGGCGAAGTTGTCGTCGGTGAGGACCATATCCGCAGCGCCCTTGGCCACGTCGGTGCCGGTGATGCCCATGGCCACGCCGATGTCGGCAGCCTTCAGAGAGGGGGCGTCGTTGACGCCGTCGCCGGTCATGGAGACGATGTAGCCGTGGGATTTGAAGGCCTTGACGATCATGACCTTGTGCTCAGGGGAAACACGGGCGAAGACGCGCAGGTTTTCCACAATGCGGTTGAGCTCTTCCTGGGTCATGTTGCTCAGGTCAGAGCCGGTGATGCACTGGTCCTCGCGCTCGGCAATGCCCAGCTCCTTGGCAATGGCAAAGGCGGTATCCTTGTGGTCGCCGGTGATCATAATGGTGCGGATCGAGGCATCCTTGAACACCTGCACCGCATCCTTGGCTTCGGGGCGGGGCGGGTCGATCATGCCCACCAGACCGATAAAGGTCAGATTCTCCTCAGTGGCGGAGTCATCATCCGTCTTATAGGCCAGCGCCAGCACACGCAGCGCCAGGGAAGACATCTCGCTGACAGCCTGGTTGATCCGCGCAAGATCCTCATCGGTGATGGGGCGCACCTGGCCGTCCTCTTCAATCGAGACGCAGTGAGACAGCATAATGTCCGTCGCGCCCTTGGTGTAGGCATACACCTTGCCGTCGGGGTAGCGGTGGACGGTGGTCATCATCTTGCGGTCAGAATCGAAAGCCTGCTCGTTGATACGGGGGCGGCTTTCCTCCAGGCCCTCGCGGGTCAGATTCAGATTGGTGCCCATATCCAGAAGGGCGATTTCCGTCGGGTCGCCCACCCGGGCGCCGTTGGCGGTAGAGGCGTCATTGCAGAGGATGAAGCCCTCCAGGAAGCGCTGGTCCTTCTGGGCATCCAGCTGGCCCACATCCTCCAGGGTGCGGTTGAGATACACCTTGGTGACAGTCATCTTGTTCTGGGTCAGGGTGCCGGTCTTATCAGAGCACACCACGCTGACGGCGCCCAGCGTCTCAACCGAGGGCAGGCGGCGCACAATGGTGTTGACCTTGACCATACGCTGCACGCCCAGGGCCAGCACGATGGTGACCACGGCGGGCAGGCCTTCCGGCACGGCGGCAACGGCCAGCGAAATCGCGGTCAGCAGCATGTCGGCGATGTTGCGGTCCTGCAGCACCGCGATAACAAACATGGCTGCGCAGATGCCGATGGCCAGGATGCCCAGCATTTTGCCCAGATCGGCCAGGCGCTTCTGCAGCGGGGTCATCTCATCGCTGGTGGAGTTGATCATCTCGGCGATCTTGCCGATCTCCGTATCCATGCCGGTGGCGACGACAACGCCCTCGCCGCGGCCATAAGAGATGCTGGTGGACGAATAAGCCATGTTGATGCGGTCGCCGATGCCCACATCCCCTTCGGCAACAAAGCTGCAGTCTTTGTCGACGGGGACGGATTCACCGGTCAGGGCGGATTCCTCCACCTTCATGTTGACGGCGGTTGTCAGCCTCAAGTCGGCGGGAACCACGCGGCCCGCTTCCAGGACCACCACGTCGCCGACCACCAGGTCAGCAGCGGGCACATCCATCAGGCGGCCGTCGCGGCGCACCAGCGCGTAGGGGCTGGAAAGCTGCTTTAAGGCTTCCAGGGCCTGCTCGGCCTTGGCTTCCTGCGTCATTCCGATCACGGCATTCAGAAGGACGACAAACAGAATAATGATGGAGTCACTCCACTCCCCAAGGAAAATGGAAACAGCTGCGGCAGCGAACAGGATGTAGATCATCGGGTCGTTGAGCTGGCTTAGGAACATAGCCAGCTTGCTCTTGGCCTTCTTTTCCACCAAGGCGTTGGGACCGTTCTTTTCCAAACGCTCCTTCGCCTGCTGGCTGGTCAAGCCCTGCTGAAGATCAGTTCCAAGCAGTTCACAGGTTTCCTGTACGGTTTTTTTCTCGTACATGTCTTGGTACACTCCCTTTTTTATTTAGACTCAACAAAAAAGACCTTTAGCGTATTCGGCCGGCGAACACACTAAAAGTCTTGTTACCTAACGGATCTCAAACCAGGCGGACGCCAGGGTGTTGATTTGAGATTTAAAACTACTCCCTTATAGCAGGCAGTATTTTATTGTACCCGATTACTATACCAGATTTGCAGGGCTGATTTGTTTCTAAATTATGAACAAATTGTGTATTTTCTTCTGTTGCACATTTGGAATAGTTTTTTTAAGCTATGAGGATAAATTTTTGCCACGTTCCATTATTTTACCTGGTTTTTACCAGAAATTAACGTCGAAAAACGGCTGTTTGCCAGAAAAACGGCATATTTAAGCCAACATGACGGCTAATAATTCAAAATAATGAAACAGTATTTTCATTTCAATTTTTTATTTTATTCACATTTGCTCCGTATAATGATGCTTGCAGCAGGGCAGAAATGCTGCTGCAAATTTTTGAAGAAGATGGAGAATCGTAACATGAAAAAGATTTTGATTGCCATGCTCGCCGTGATGACCATGGTCGCTATGACCGCTTGCGGCGGCGACGAGACCTCATCCACCTCCAGCCAGGAGTCCAGCTCTTCCACCGTTTCCACTGAGGAAGAGGAAGAAGAGACCGCCGGCGAGAGCGATGCTGAAACCGCTGGCGAGAGCGACACCGAGACCGCCGGTGAAAGCGACACCGAGACCGCTGGCGAGAGCGACACTGAGACCGCTGCCGGCGAGAGCGATGCTGCCCTGACCGGAGCCCCCACCGAAGTTCCCGGTGAGAGCGATGCTGCCGGTGCCTCCGATGTGGCTGGCGCCAGCGACGCTGCCTAAGACATAACCGCGCTTTTTTAAGAGAAAAAGCCAACCGGCCCGGCTGCTGCGGCAGCGGGCCGGTTTTTTTCTGCCGGCAAAACGCCTGGGTCAGCTGCTCAGGCGTTTTGCCTTTCCGGCCGGGAAAAATCCCACCACACGGCCACCCGCTGCTCCCCTCCGCCGTAGGGGAACAGTGCCAGCCGGCGCAGCTGGGCCCAAGCCTCCTGCCCCGCTGCCGGGCCGGCGGGCGGGGACATCCGCTCCAGGCGTCCGGCCAGACGGCGGTATTCCTCCTCCTGCAGCAGCCCCTGGCGGAGCTGCCGCTTCCAGCAGGACAGCGCCTGGCGCTGTTTTTGCCGCAGGGCCTCCTCCCTGCTGCCGGCAGCGGTCTGCCTGCCGTACGCGGCCAGGCGGCAGCGCAGCTCCTCCTCCAGCCGGTCCAGCCGGACCGATACCCCCTTGCGGCAGCGGCAGAACAGATAATCGTGCCCGCCGCTCCGGCGCTTGGTCAGCGGCGCGCCGCACAGCCCGCAGACCGCCTTGCCCGCCAGGGGGTGCCGTTTTCCTGCCCCGCCGCTGCGGGTGCGCCCGCGCATCTGCTGCTGCACCTGGTCAAACAGCTCCTGCGGCACAATGGCCGGATGCCGCCCCGGCACCCGCTGCCACTGCTCCCGGGGCACCGAGAGCAGCTTTTTCTCCTTATAGCTGGCGCGGCGGCGTTTGCCCTGCACCACGGCGCCCAGATAGACCTCGCTGTGCAGGATGCGCCCCACGGTGGCCTCATTCCAGACCGGGCCGCCGGCCGGCGCCGGGATGCCCCGCCGGGTGAGGGCGACGGCGATTTTGGCCTTGCCCCAGCCCTCCGCCGCCCAGCGGTACATCTGCAGCACCACCGGGGCCTGCTGGCGGCAAACCTGCAGCCGGCCCTTCTGCCCGGGGCATTTTTCATAGCCGTAGGGGGCCGTGCTGCCGATAAACTGCCCGCTGGCCTGCTTGTGGGCCAGCACCGCCCGGATGCTGTCGGAAAGATCCTCCAGATACCACTGGTTGACCAGCCCGCTGATCTGCCGCGCCTTGCGCCCGCCCTGCCGGGCGGTATCCACCTGGTCGGCCACCGCCACAAAGCGCACCCCCCACCGGGGAAACAGGCCGTGCAGATAGCGCTCCACCAGCTCCAGGTCCCGGGTGAAGCGGGACTGGCTTTTGCAGAGGATCAGATCCACCCGCCCCAGCCGGGCATCCTCGATCATCTGCAAAAAGGCGGGGCGCTGGCTGTCGGCGCCGCTGTAATCCTCATCCACATATTCCCGCACCACCCTCCAGCCCTGATGGGCGGCGTAGGCCCGCAGCAGCTCCCTCTGGTTGTGGATGCTCTCGCTCTCCCCGGTTTTTTCCCGGTCCTCCCGGCTGAGCCGGCAATAAATCGCGCAATTCGGCGTCATGGCCTTCCTCCCCTTCAAAGTGCTCCTCTAAAATCAGTCGGATGTTCATCCTTCCACCCCCAGCCACTTTATGCGCCGCCCGGCCCCCTTAGACCGAAAACTGCCCCCTTTGCCATGCGATACCACACGTGGTCGAACCCCGCTATCCCGGCGCCTTTGAGACGCTTATCGCCCTGGGCGACTGCTGGGATGAAGACGCCCTGGAGGCAAGCCGCCCCCAGATCATGGAGCTCAGCGCCCGCATCAGCCGCTGCCACGAGCACAGTAGCCGGTTTTTATCGGCGGCCGGCTCGATTTTAAACGATACTTACCGCATTGCGCTGGAGTTCACCGACGCCGCCAAAATCGAGCGCTATGCCAGCCGCTTTGCCCGCCGGGAGCTGGGGCGTGGGGCCTCCGGGCGCGGCCGGCAGTCCTTCCGGTTCCTCTCGGGGGTGACCAATCAGGGGCTGCTGCGCTTTGATGGCACCATCCAGGCCCTGGCACAGAAAATCTACCTGGTGGAGGACCCCTACGGCGCCGCCTCCCGCCTGCTGCTGGACCAGATCCGCGCCCGCGCGCTGGAACGGGGCTATGACGTCATCGTCTGCTCCTGCCCGCTCTCCCCCTTCGACAAGGCGGAGCACCTCATTATTCCGGAGCTTTCCCTGGCGGTGATGAGCGGCAACTGCACCGGCCTGCCGCAGGTAAAGGCCTGCCGCACCATCCACTATACCCGTTTCACCGATCTGGAAGGGCTGCGCGCCATGCGCAACCGCCTGGGCCTCAACAAAAAAGCCGCCCTGCAGCTGCTGGGGCGCTCCTGTGAACTATTGGCCGAGGCCAAGGCCCTGCACGACGAGCTGGAGCGCTATTATATCGCCGCCACCGATTTTGAGGCGGTGGATCTAGTGACCGACGCCCTGAGGGAGAAAATCCTGAAAAAATACCACCCCTCTGTGGGATAATCACAAAAGGCAAGCCGCCCGGGCGGGCGGCTTGCCTTTTGCGCCTCTGCCGGCTGGCGCCAAAAGCCTTGCGGGAGGCGGCAGAGCGCGCGGATGGAGCGGCTCACCTATTCATCCGCCGGCTTTTTAGGAAATTCGCACGGAGCAGCCGAACGGATAAAAAAGCATAAAAAAATGCGGCGAAGGGAGTTTTCTTCGCCGCATGATTTTTGATTCCGGTTTCAGACCCCGGGACGGGAGCCCAGGCGCACCTTGCGGTAAGCCTCCAGCAGGACGCCCAGCGCCAGATACAGCACCGCCGCCTCCACCGGCAGGGAGATCAGGTTTTCCACCAGCTTGGGGTAAAACAGCACCCCCACGCCCTTGCCCAGCAGATCCGCCAGCCAGATGCTGCCCAGCACGCTGTTGACAAAGACGTTGACCAGCCCCTTGGAGACGGCCGCCTTCACCACCGTGACCCGGCGCTTGTAAAAGAACAGCCCGTAGATCACCGCCCCCAGAATGGCGTTGAGGGTGAAGCCGAAATAATACATCCCCGTGGGCTTGATGAGATACTGCAGGATATCCCGCAGGCCGGCCGCCACACCGCCGGCCACCGGGCCGTACAGCGCGCCCATCAGCACGGTGGCCAGATACCCGAAGCCGATCTTCTGCGACGGGGTGATCTGGATGGTCAGCACCGCGGACAGGATGGAGCCCAGCGCCATCAGCAGCGCCAGCCCCGTGAGGGAGCGGATGTTCTTCAGCTCCCGGGCGGATTCTACAAAGGTTTCCTTCAGTTGTTTCATAGCAGCTCTACCTCCCCATCATCCAAAATTTGCTGTGTCGAGTCGGAGGAACTGCCCTCTTCATTTCATACAGCGGGATGCGGACGGCAGACCGCAAGCAGCAACCTGCTTTTCGTTTTAACGGCAACTCCCCGTCCGTTAAACACTTGACGCCTGTCGTCCTACTCTGCTATTTAAGCTTATTATACTCTCTTTGCCCCCGGAATACAAGAGCCCCTTATTCCTGGGGCGCGCCGGCATCGGGCGCCGGCTGCCCAAAGCGGAAGAACACCGTGGCCGCCAGCCGCTCCGGATCGGTATCCGTCACATAGGAAGTCTCCTCATCCACCGTGTCGTAATTCGTCTCCTCACTGTACTGATAGCTGGGTATCAGGCCGTAAACCAGCCCGTCATAGCCCTCCGGCACCCGCAGCGTATACACCTGATGGAAATACCGGTCATTGCGGCGGCCGCCGTCTGCGGTGTCGTACCAGCCGCTGCCCTCCACTTCCACCTGCTTGGAGTAGTAAATATCATAATCCTCGCCGTCATAGCTGACCTGCGCCTGATAGTCAAAGCCGTCGCTGCCGTAGGTATCCTTACTGGGCAGCACCAGCCCGGTGTAGCGGTCTGCCAGCTGGTTGCTCCAGCTGCAGCTCCAGGCGTCCATTGTGCTTTCATCCAGCGGCACCGGCAGATGAACCTCCACCTCCAGCGTGACCAGCTGGTAACCCTCCCCGTCCGGCTCGACAGTCTGGTCCAGCACCTCAAAGCTGCCGTCCGTGTGGCTGGTGCAGACCGAGGGATCTGCCTGGGCATAGGTGATATAGGTCACCGGAAATGCTTCCTGGGGCGGTGCTTCCAGCAGTTCCAGTCCGTTTTGCGCAAAATAATCCTCCTTCAGGCCGCCGCGGGTCTCGCCGCATCTGGCGCAGGTCTCGGGGGCGGTGAAGCTGGCGGGGATCCACTCGTGCTCGCAGGCGGCGGAAACTTCCTCCGCTGCCGGCGCAGAGCCCGAGGCGCCGGACTGTGCCGGATCCTCCGTCCCGCTGCAGGCGGTCATGCCCAAAGCCAGGGCCAGGGCCAGCAAAATGCCGATCGTTTGTTTCATAGGATATTACGCTCCTTTATCTTCTGCTGAATCGCTGCGGGTTTGCCTTACCGCTGCCCAGTATATCACAACGCGGCAAAAATTTCCAGCGCCTGCGGCAAAATTCCCGTCCACGCAGCAAAAAAGGCCCTTTAGGGGGCCTTCTTCTGTCCTACTCCAGGTCGCCGGTGTGATACATCAGCGCCGACAACAGGCACAGCGGCGCCGTCTCGCAGCGCAGGATGCGCCGCCCCAGATAAACCGCCCGGCAGCCCGCTGCCTGGGCCGCCTGAGCCTCCTCCGGCGCAAAGCCGCCCTCGGGGCCGATGAGCGCCGCAATCTGCCGACAGGGGGACTGCCCCAGCACCCTGGAAAGCGGCTCCCCGCCCTTCTCATACAGCAGGATGCGGGTGTCATATTCCTCCAGCCGGGCCAGGGCGGTGTCAAAATCCACCAGCGGCAGCACCTGGGGGATGCGCCCCCGGCCGGATTGCTTGGCCGCCTCCAGGGCGATGCGCTGCCAACGCTGCACCTTGGCGGCGGCAGCCTTCCCGTCCGGGCGGGAGACGCTGCGGCTCATGAGCACCGGCTGGATGGCCCGGGCGCCCAGCTCCACCGATTTCTGCACGATCAGCTCCATTTTCTCCCCCTTGGGCAGGCCCTGGAAGACGGTCACCTGCGCCCGGGGCTCGCTGCGGCTGGGCCCGGCGGACTGCACCTGCAGCACCACCTGGTCCGGGGCGGCAGAGCAGATCACGCAGTCATAATCCATCCCGCTGCCGTCGCAGGCGGTGAGGCTCTCCCCCGGCTGCATGCGCAGCACCCGGGCGATATGGCGGGCGTCCTCCCCGGTGATGATCAGGGCATCCCCCTGCGGCTGCCCGGTAAAAAATCTCGGCAAGCTTCCGCCCCCTCAGCGCGTGCTGACGATGGCGGACCAGCCGCCGGAGCGCCTGCAGTCCAGCACGGAAAAGCCGCTGGCGGCAAGCTTCTGCAGAATCTCGTCCTCCCGCTCCTCGATGATGCCCGAGGCGATGAAGGTCCCGCCCGGCTTCATCACCCGCGGGATATCGTCGATGAGCCGCAGGATGATATCCGCCACGATGTTGGCGGTGACAACGTCATACTGGCCGTCCACATCCCGGGCCAGGTCCCCCTGGCGGAAGGTGATGCGCTCCCCCACGCCGTTGAGGGCCGCGTTTTCCCCGGCGATGCGCACCGAGTTCTCGTCGATATCGCAGCCGTAAACCTCCCCGGCGCCCAGCAGCGCCGCCCCGATGGCCAGGATGCCGCTGCCGGTGCCCACATCCAACACGGATTTTTCCGGGGTGAGGGCCGCCTGAAGCGCCCGCAGGCAGAGCAGGGTGGTATCGTGGGTGCCGGTGCCGAAGGCCATGCCCGGGTCCATGCGCAGCACGATCTCATCGGGGGATTTTTTCTCATACTCCTCCCAGCTGGGGCAGATGGTGAGCCTGTCGCTGACCTGGATAGGGTGGTAGTACTTCTTCCAGGAGGTGGACCAGTCCTCCTCGCTGACGTTCTGCAGCTGCACCTCCAGGCGTCCCCAGGCAGGGGATTCCTCCATCCCCCTCAGGCGGGCCAACCCCTCCCGGATCTGGCTGAGCTGCTCCGCGCCCTGGGCGTTCTGGGGCAGGTAGACCTTGATGCAGCTCTCGCAGGCGGCAAGGCCCAGAAGGTTCTCGTCAATATAATCCCAGTTGCCGTATTTATGGGCGAGAAAATCCTTAAAATCCTCCGCGTCCTCAATCTCATAGCAGCCCAGCCCCAGGCTGACCAGCATCCCGCCCACCGGGTCCAGGCCCTGGGTGGTGGTATAAATGGCGGCTTGTGTCCAATCCATGTTCGCTTCTCACCTTTCGCAGTTTCTGCCGGCAGCGCCGGCTTTCCTTCTTTATGATATAGAATCCCGGCCGGGCCGTCAAGCCTTGCCGCCGGCAAAAGAAAAAGCGGAGGGCCGATCTTCCCTCCGCTTTCTCAAAGCCGGAATCACTTCTTCCAGTTTTTCAGCTTTTCAAAAAAGCTCTTGCGCTTCTCGTAGTTTTTCTCGCCGGTCAGCTGGTCAAAGGCCTTGAGGGCCTCCTTCTGCTTGCCGGTGAGGCCCTTGGGCACCTCCAGGGTGACCTCCACATACTGGTCGCCCCGGCCCCGGCCGTTCAGATAGCTGATGCCCTTGTTGCGCAGCCGGAACACCGTGCCCGGCTGGGTGCCCTCCGGCACCTGATAGGCCACCTTGCCGTCGATGGTGGGGACGGTGATCTCATCGCCCAGCACCGCTTGAGTGAAGGTGATGGGGATCTCGCACCAGATATCGTAGCCATCCCGGCGGAACAGCGGGTCGGGCTTCACCCCGACGGTGACGTTCACATCCCCTGCCGGGCCGGAGTTGACCCCGTGATCGCCCTGGCCCCGCAGCACAAAGGTCTGGCCGTCGTCGATGCCGGCGGGGACGGTGACCTCCAGCTTCTTGGTGACCTTCACCCGGCCCATGCCGCCGCACTTGGAGCATTTCTCCCGGATGATCCTGCCCTTGCCGCCGCATTTGGAACAGACCCGGCTGGTCTGCACCATGCCGAAGGGCGTGCGCTGGGAGACATGCACCTGCCCGGTGCCGTGGCAGTCGGGGCAGGTCTCGGGCTGGGTGCCCGCCGCGGCGCCGGTGCCCTGGCACTGGTCGCAGCGCTCCAGGCGGGGGACGCTGATCTGCTTTTTGCAGCCCATGGCCGCTTCCATAAAGGTCAGGTTCAGGCGGATGTTGACATCGTTGCCCCGGATCGGCGCATTGGGGTTGCGGCTTCTGCCGCCCCCGCCGAAACCGCCGAAGCCGCCCCCGAAGAAGCTGCCGAAAATATCGCCGATATCGGAAAAATCAAACCCCGCAGCGCCGCCGAAGCCGCCCGCACCGGCGCCGGCGCCATAACTGGAATCCACCCCCGCGTGGCCGAACTGGTCATAGCGGGAGCGCTTTTCCGGGTTGGAGAGCACCTCATAGGCCTCGCCCACCTCTTTGAACTTCGCCTCGGCCTCTTTATCACCCGGATTCAAATCAGGGTGATATTTTTTTGCGAGCTTTCGATATGCTTTTTTGATCTCGTCCTCACTGGCGCCCTTTTTTAAGCCGAGGACTTCATAATAATCTCTTTTTTCTGGCAAATCTACCACCCTCAGTCGTCATGCTGTCATCAAAAAGGCCAATAAGGCCCGCGGCGCGCCGCAGAGCCTTATCGCCTTGCCCGGACGGCTTATTTATTGTCGTCCACTTCTTTATAGTCGGCATCCACCACATTGGGGTCGCCGCCCGCGGACTGCTGGCCCTGGTTCATACCCGGGTCCTCCTGCGGGCCGGCCTGCTGGCCTGCGCCGGGGTTCTGCTGATAGATCTTGGCGGAAATATCGTAGAAGGCCTTCTGCAGATCCTCCATCTTGGCCTTGATGTCGGCGCTGTTGGTGCCCTTGAGGGCCTCCTTGAGGGCGTCGATCTTGGTCTGCAGGTTGGATTTGTCGGCGGCGTCCAGCTTGCCGTCCACATCCTTGAGGGTCTTCTCGGACTGGTACACCACTTGGTCGGCGTTGTTGCGCAGGTCGATATCCTCCCTCTTCTTCTTATCCTCGGCGGCATACTGCTCCGCGTCGCGGACCGCCTTGTCGATATCCTCCTTGGACATGTTGGTGGAGGAGGTGATGGTGATCTGCTGCTCCTTGCCGGTGCCCAGATCCTTGGCGGAAACATGCACGATGCCGTTGGCGTCGATATCGAAGGTCACTTCGATCTGCGGCACCCCTCTGGGAGCCGCCGGGATGCCGTCCAGCCGGAACATGCCCAGCTGCTTGTTATCCTTGGCCATCTCGCGCTCGCCCTGCAGCACGTTGATCTCCACAGAGGTCTGGCCGTCCGCAGCGGTGGAGAAGATCTGGGATTTCTTGGCGGGGATGGTGGTATTGCGGTCGATGTTGTTGGTGAACACGCCGCCCAAAGTCTCCAGGCCCAGGGACAGGGGGGTGACATCCAAAAGCAGCAGGCCCTTGACGTCGCCGCCCAGCACGCCGCCCTGGATGGCAGCGCCCATGGCCACGCACTCGTCGGGGTTGATGCCCT
>CAJFPC010000014.1 GCA_904398325.1 Candidatus Neoruminococcus faecicola
CGGAGGGCTGCGCCCCGGCCGCCATCCGCAGCCAGAGCAGCAGAAGATGGGCTCGTTTCATGGGCTCGGCTTCTCTCCAATGGATGCTGCGGGGCCCGGCCCGGTTACAGCTGCCAGATCAGGCGGGCGTAATCCTCCACCGCCCGGTCGGCGCAGAAGATGCCCGACGCGGCGATGTTGCGCAAAGATTTGCGGTTCCACAGCTGCCGGTCGCCGTAGGTCTGCCAGGCTTCTTCCTTGACGCGGCGGTAGCTGTCGAAATCCGCCAGCACCATGTAGGGGTCCTGATGCAGCAGGTTCTGGGCAATGTCGTGGAACTGGTGGCCGCCCGCCCCTTCCTCCAGCCGCTGGAGGGCCGCCGTCAGCCGCGGGTCGGCCGCAGCGCAGTCCTCGGGGCGGTAGCCCTCCCGGCGGCGGGCGCGCACCTCATCCTCCGTCATGCCGAAGAGGAAGATATTCTCCCGCCCCACCGCCTGGGTGATCTCCACGTTGGCGCCGTCCAGGGTGCCGACGGTCAGCGCCCCGCCCAGCATCAGCTTCATGTTGCCGGTGCCGGAGGCCTCGGTGCCGGCCAGGGAGATCTGCTCGGAGATTTCCGCCGCGGGCATCAGCAGCTCCGAGAGGGTGACGTTGTAATCCTCCAGATACACCACCTGCAGCCTGCCCTTCATGGCGGGGCTGCGGTCGATCTCCTCGGCGAGCATGCACAGCAGCTGGATGATCTGCTTTGCCATGTAATAGCCGGGGGCTGCCTTGGCGCCGAACAGGTAGGTCCTGGGCTGGAAGTCGGCCTGAGGGTTTTCTGTCAGCCACAGATAGTCGGTCAGGATGCTGAGGGCGTTCAGGTGCTGGCGCTTATACTCGTGCAGGCGCTTGACCTGCACGTCAAAGACGCTGTCGGGGTTGAGGGTCTGGCCGGTCAGCTGTTTGACATGGCGGGCCAGGCGCTCCTTGTTTTCCCGCTTGACGGCAGCCAGGGCCTTTAGCACCGCCGGGTCGTCCTCATAGGCGGCAAAGCGCTCCAGCTGGGAAAAATCGTGCAGATACCCCTCCCCGATGGTCTCCCGCAGCAGGCGGTCCAGCCCCGGGTTGGCCTGGCAGAGCCACCGGCGGGAGGCGATGCCGTTGGTGACGCTGCAGAATTTCTGCGGCGCCAGCCGGGCAAAATCCCCGAACAGCCGCCGCCGGATGATCTCGGAGTGCAGCCCCGACACCCCGTTGACGCTGTGGCAGGCGATCACCGCCAGATTGGCCATGCGCACCTGGTGGCGGTAGAGGATGCTCATCCGGTCCAGGGTGGGGGTATCCAGATGGTACTGCCGGTACATCTGCCCGCAGAAGCGGTTGTTGATCTCCACAATGATCTGGTAGATGCGGGGCAGCAGGGTCCTCAGCATCTCCTCGTCCCAGGTTTCCAGCGCCTCGGGCAGCACCGTGTGGTTGGTGTAGGCGAAGGTGCGCTGCACAATATCCCAGGCGCGGTCCCACTCATAGCCGCATTCATCCAGCAGCAGGCGCATGAATTCCGGGATGGCCAGCACCGGGTGGGTGTCGTTGATGTGGATGGCGTTTTTCTCGGCGAAATGCTCCATGCTGCCGTAGGTGGTCAGGTGCCGGTGGAAAATATCCGCGCAGGAGGCCGCCACCAGAAAATACTGCTGCCGCAGCCGCAGCAGCTTGCCCTCGGTGTGGTTGTCGTTGGGGTAGAGGATCTTGCTGATGGCTTCATCCACATAGCCCTGGCCCAGGGCGGCCAGATAATCCCCCCGCTGGAAGGACTGCATGTCAAAGGCCTGCTTTTTGGCCTTCCACAGGCGCAATAGGCTCACCCCCCGGCTGTCGTAGCCGGAGACATACAGGTCGTAGGGCACCGCCGTCACCGCCGAATAGCCGGTGTGGCGGATGGTGTGGTAGCCGTCCTGCCAGCTTTCCTCGATCTGGCCGCCGAAGCGCACCTCCACCGAGGCCTCCGGCCGGGGCAGCAGCCAGACGCCGCCGCCGGGCAGCCACTGGTCGGGCAGCTCGGTCTGCCAGCCGTCGATGATCTTCTGCCGGAAGATGCCGAATTCGTATAAGATGCAGTAGCCGGTGGCGTGCCGCTCCCGGCAGGCCAGGGCGTCCAGATAGCAGGCGGCCAGCCGCCCCAGGCCGCCGTTGCCCAGGCCGGCGTCCGGCTCGCAGTCATAGAGGCCCTCCAGCTGGACGCCCATCCCCTCCAGCGCCTGGCGGAAAGATTCCGTCAGGCCCAGGTTGAAGAGGTTGTTCTTCAGCGAGCGCCCCAGGAGGAACTCAAAGCTCAGGTAATACACCTGCTTTTTGCCCTCGCTCTGGCCGTCGGCGGAAAAGCGGCGGTGCTTTTCCTCCAGCAGGTCCACCAGCACCAGGGCGCAGGCCTTGTAATATTGGTCGTTGGAGGCGGCCTTCGGCTCCACGCCCAGGGCCTCCCGCAGCTTTTGGGTGATAAGCAGCGAAAGCTTCTCTTTCTGAATGGATGTTGTCAATCCGATCTCCCCCTTCGGTCCGGGCCGGATGCACCGGCGCGGCAGGCGATTGCTCTTTTTGCAGCCATCAACAGTATAACATGGAAGGCCGCCGCTGAAAAGAAAAAACTGCATGGGGCAAATTACCGCGCAAAATGTCGGTTTCCCCTCTTTTTTCGCGAAAGAAAATAGTTTATAATATATTTAAGTGTGCACATGGGTACAAAATCCCATTTTATGCAGCCTTGGCATAAAACAGACACCGCAAGGTGGGAGGAGGTCTTTGAATTGGCAAACAAAGTGAAGGTAGAGGTTGGCGGCGCCAGCTATGTGATCGCCACCCAGGAGAGCGAGGATTACGTCCTCAGCCTGGGGGTGGAGCTGGACGAGATGATTTCCGGCATCCGGGAGAAGAACGAGAGCATCTCCAATATGGAGGCGCTGGTGCTGTGCTGCTTCAACTACATGGACGCTTACCGCAAAAGCGAGGAAAGCTCCGACAATATGCGCAGCCAGGTCACCGAATACCTGGAGGACGCCGCCCGCGCCCGCATCGAGCTGGATGAGGCCAAGCGGGAGATCGAGCGCCTGAAAAACAGGCTGGAGCACCAGGATGCTGCCCGTTAAGGGGCCTGCCCCTGAGATTCTGGCGCCGGCCGGCACGGAGGAATCGGTCCGGGCGGCCATCGCCGCCGGGGCGGACGCCGTATACCTGGGCGCCAAAAGCCTCAATGCCCGCCGGGGCGCCGGCAATTTCACCGACGAGGAGCTCTGCCGCACCGTCAGCCTGGCCCATCAGTATGGGGTGCGGGTGCTGCTCACCGTCAACACCATCGTCTTTGACAGCGAGCTGGAGGAGCTGGACCGGCTTATCCGCCTGGCCTGCGACGCTGCGGTGGACGGGGTCATTTTGCAGGATCTGGCCGTGTGGGAATATCTGCGCACCCGGACCCGGGGCCTGCCCATGCACGCCTCCACCCAGATGGCGGTGCACAACCTGGAGGGCGCCCGCCAGCTGGAGGAGATGGGCTTTGCCCGGGCGGTGCTGGCCCGAGAGCTTTCGCTGGAGGAGATCGCCCGCATCCGCGCCGGCACCAGTCTGGAGCTGGAGTGCTTCATCCACGGGGCGCTGTGCTTCTGCCTGTCGGGGCAGTGCTATCTTTCCGCCATGATCGGCGGGCGCAGCGGCAACCGGGGCATGTGCGCCCAGCCCTGCCGGCTGCCTTTTTCCGGCGGGGTCAACAGCCACAGCCTGTCGCTGAAGGACCTCTGCGCCGCGGCTCTGCTGCCCCAGCTGGCCCGGATCGGGGTGAATTCGGTGAAGATCGAGGGCCGCATGAAGCGGGCGGAGTATGTGGCCGCCGCCGTGGAGGCCTGCCGCCTGGCGCGGGAGGGCAAGCCCTTTGACCTGCAAAAATTACGTGCTGTATTTTCAAGAAGCGGATTTACAAACGGTTATTTAGAGGGGCGGGTCGGCCGGGAGATGTTCGGCACCCGCCAGAAGGAGGATGTGACCGCCGCTGCCGGGGTGCTGGGCCAGCTGCGGCAGATCTACGCCAGGCTGCCCGGCCGGGTGCCGGTGGAGCTTTCCTTCACCGCCCAGCCGGGGGAGCCTCTGGCCCTTTCGGCCCGGGATGCCGACGGCTTTGCCGCCGCCGCAGCGGGGGAAGTGCCCCAGCCGGCGCTGCACCAGCCCGCCACCGCCCAGCGCCTTCTGCCCAATTTGCAGAAGACGGGGGGCACCCCTTTTGTGGCGGAGCGGGTGGAGATCCAGCTGGGGGAGGGGCTGGCGGTGCCGCTTTCCGCCGTCAACGGGCTGCGGCGCACCGTGCTGGAGGATCTGGCCGCCCAGCGGGGCAGCCGCCGGGTGGGCGAATACCTGCCCCGGCAGCAGGAGCCTCTGGCCGGCCTGGCCCAGCAGCCGGGGGCGCCGCTGATTGTCTGCGCCCTGGCGGGCCAGGCCACCGATTTTGTGGCCGCTTCGGCCCGGTGGGTGGCGCTGCCCCCCGCAGAATGCGCCAAGGTGACCGGCCGCATCCCGGCGGAGAAATTGGCCGTCAGCCTGCCGCCGGTGGATTTTTCCGACGGCACGGCCCTGGAGCGCCAGCTTCTCCGCCTGCGCGAGGCGGGGGTGGGGCTGGCCCTCTGCCGCAATATCGGGCAGATCCGCCTGGCCAGACGGCTGGGTTTTGCCGCCTGGGGGGAGTATAACCTCAACATCGCCAACTCGGAGGCCCTGGAGCAGTACCGCCGGCTGGGCCTGGTGGGCGCCACGCTGCCCTTTGAGATAGAGCTGGAGCGTCTGGCCGCCCTCCAAAAGCCTTTTGACTGCGGGCTGCTGGTTTACGGCTATCTGCCGCTGATGACCTACCGGGCCTGCCCGGTGCGCCTTTCCAAGGGGTGCGGGGCCTGCCGGGAGCAGGGCGCATGGCTGAGCGACCGGCTGGGCAACCGGTTCCGGGTCTCCTGCCGGCTGGGCGGGCCGCAGCTTTACAACAGCCTGCCCCTTTACGCCGGGGATCTGCGCCGGGACCTCCCTTTTGCGGTGCCGGAGCTGCTGTTCACCTTTGAGGAGCCGGCCCAGTGCGACCAAGTGCTGCGCCTGTTTCTGGCCGGGGAGAAATTCCCGGGCAAGCGCACCCACGGCATGTACCTGCGCCGGCTGCTCTGACGAATTTGGAAGGAAAAGGGGAATCCGGATGGAATTATGGGTCAAAAAACTGCATCCCGGCGCCCGGCTGCCGGTGCGCGCCACGGCGGGCAGCGCCGGATATGACCTGTTTGCGGATGTAAAGGAGCCGCTCCCCCTGCCCCGGGGCGGCCAGGTGACGG
Organism: Candidatus Neoruminococcus faecicola; assembly: GCA_904398325.1. GTDB lineage: Bacteria > Bacillota > Clostridia > Oscillospirales > Ruminococcaceae > Neoruminococcus > Neoruminococcus faecicola. The sequence continues at coordinate 5,313 of CAJFPC010000014.1, forward strand.
TGCCCACCGGCATCGCCATCCAGCTGCCTGGGCCGGGATATGCCGCCTTTGTGTTCGGGCGCAGCGGGCTGGGCGTCAGGCACGGCGTTTCCCCCTCCAACGGGGTGGGTGTGATCGACAGCGACTACCGGGGCGAGATCCGGGTGGGGCTGATGAATCACGGCCCGGCGGATTATGTGATCCAGCCGGGGGACCGCATCGCCCAGCTGGTGGTGCTGCCGGTGGCCCTGCCCCAGCTGGTGGAGGCCGCGAGCCTGGAGGATACCGCCCGGGGCGAGGGGGGCTTCGGCTCCACCGACCGGTAAAGGAGGATTTGCCATGAAATGGAAGAAAAACCTGCTGCTGTTATTTTTCCTCCTGGCGGGGATCATCGTCGGCTCGCTGCTGGCCAGCCTGACGGCGGGCATCCCGTGGCTGAGCTGGCTTAGCTACGGCAAAAGCGTGGGCATCTCCACCCAGTCGCCGCTGTATCTGGATTTTTCCGTGTTGCAGCTGGCCTTCGGGCTGGAGATCGGCGTCAATGTCGCCCAGATTATCTGCATCATCGCGGCCATCTTTCTGTATAAGGCCACGGTGCGCCGTCTGTGAGGAGGGAAGGGAATGGAACTGATTTTAGCCAGTGCCTCGCCCCGCCGCCGGGAGCTGCTGGGGCTGATCACCCCGGATTTCCGGGTGGAGACGGCCGGCGTAGAGGAGCAGCTGCCGGAGGGGATTCCGCCCCAGCTGGCGGTGCAGCAGCTTTCCCGCCGCAAGGCCCAGGCGCTGCGCCGCTCCCGCCGGGAGCAGGGCCTCGCCGAGGCGGTGATCCTGGGGGCGGATACCGTTGTCGCCGTGGACCGGCGCATCCTGGGCAAGCCCCGGGACGCCGAAGAGGCCGCCGCCATGCTGCGGCTGCTTTCCGGAAGGGAGCACAGCGTCTACACTGGCGTGACGCTGCTGGCCGCCGAGCGGGAGGAGGCCTTTGTGCAGGAGACCAAGGTGCGCTTTTATCCCCTCACCGAGGAGGAGATCGCCGCCTATATCGCCACCGGCGAGCCCTTTGACAAGGCGGGCGGCTACGGCATCCAGGGCCGGGGGAGCATGCTGGTCTGGGGCATCACGGGGGATTATTTCAATGTGGTGGGCCTGCCGGTGGCACGGGTGGCCCGCCTGTTAAAAAAACTGTGGAAAAACGGCGAAAATTAAAAAAATATTCATTGTGAAACCCGCCGGGAGCGGGTATAATAAAACAAGACTGTCTAAGAGGCGGAAACGAAACTTCCGCCGTTAAAGGAGGAGCCCGGAAATGTTTTCGTTTTCCAAGGATATCGGTATCGACCTCGGTACCGCCAATACCCTGGTGTTCATGCGGGGGAAAGGCATCGTCATGCGGGAGCCGTCGGTGGTGGCGGTGGATACCCGCAACGACACTGTCCGCTTTGTGGGGCAGGAGGCCAAGGAGGTCATCGGCCGCACCCCCGGTTCCATTGTGGCGGTGCGCCCGCTGAAGGAAGGGGTCATCGCGGATTTTGACATCACTGCCAACATGCTGCAGATTTTCATCAAAAAGGTCTGCAACAACAATGTTTTTGGCCGGCCGCGGGTGATTATCTGCATCCCCTCCGGCGTCACCGCGGTGGAGCGCCGCGCCGTCAAGGAGGCCGCCTACAAGGCGGGGGCCAAGCATGTCTCGGTCATCGAGGAGCCCATGGCCGCAGCTATCGGCGCCGGCCTGCCCGTGGCGGAGGCCACCGGCAGCATGGTGGTGGATATCGGCGGCGGCACCAGCGAGGTGGCCGTCATCTCCCTGGGGGGCATCGTGGCCTCCAAATCCGTGCGGGTGGGCGGCGATGAATTTGACTCCTCCATCATCCAGTACATCAAGAAGAAATACAACCTCCTGATCGGTGAGCGCACCGCGGAGGATATCAAGATCGAGATCGGCTCCGCCTTCCCCTATGAGAACGAGCAGCCCATGACCATCAAGGGCCGCAATCTGGTGGACGGCCTGCCCAAGGATATCACCATCCGCCCGGAGGAGATCCGCGAGGCGCTGGTGGACCCGCTGGCGCTGGTGCTGGACGCCATCCGCACCACGCTGGAAAAGACCCCGCCCGAGCTTTCGGCGGATATCATCGACCACGGCGTCACCCTCACCGGCGGCGGCGCCCTGCTCAAGGGGCTGGATAAGCTCATCTCCCAGGAGACGGGCATGCCGGTCAACATCGCGGAAAACCCCCTGGACTGCGTGGCGGCGGGCACCGGCATCGTGCTGGAGGACCTGGACCGCCTCAAGGAAGTGCTGGTGGACGACGAGCGCCGGCTCTGACAGCTGAACAGGTTTTGAGGATTGGGTGAGAATGGCGGCTTTTCCCGCGGGGGAGGGCGCCCTTCTCACTTTGCGCCTTATGGGAAAGAGGAGACTGGGGCATGAAGGAATTTCTGCACAGCAAAAAACTGAAAATCCTGATCGTGCTGCTGGTCTTCCTGTTTGCGTTTATGCTGCGGGCGGTGTGGACCGGCGGCAGCGCCACCCTGCTTGGCCAGGCGGTGTCGCTGGTGACCACCCCGCTGCAAAAGGCTTCCGCCGCCGTCAGCCGCTTTGTGGATGAGAAGCTGGGCAGCCATCTGCGCATCGACGAAATCCTGGCGGAAAACGAGCAGCTCAAGGCGGAAAACCAGCAGCTCACCGAGCAGCTGGTGGATTATGAGCGCGTCCTGCTGGAAAACGAGCATTATCAGGAGTTCCTCGGCATCAAGGAGGAAAACCCCGACTTTGATTTCACCTCCGCCATGGTCATCGGCCGCGACCCGGGCAGCCGCTTCGGCTCCTTCACCATCGACCAGGGCACCCTGGGGGGCGTGGCGCTGCACGACCCGGTCATCACCGCCGAGGGCCTGGTGGGCATGGTCACCGAGGTGGGGGCCAATTACGCCAAGGTGACCACCATCCTGGATGTGGCCAGCAGCGTGGGCGCCTATGACGCCCGCACCCGGGATACGGGCATCCTCACCGGCGACGTGGCCCTGGCCGAGGAGGGCCTGTGCAAATTGACCTATCTGGAAAAGACCAGCGGCGTCACCGCCGGGGACCTGATCGTCACCTCCGGCGAGGGGGGCATCTACCCCAAGGAATTGGTGCTGGGCGAGGTGCTGGAGGTAGGGCAGGAAAGCCACGGCATCTCCCTGTATGCGGTGGTGCGCCCGGCGGTGGATCTCGGGCAGGTCAAGGACGTGCTGGTCATCACCTCCTTCTACGGCCAGGCCGGGGAGGCGGAGAATGAATGAGAAATCCCTCCGCTTCGCCCTCAAGCACCTGTGCTATGCCGTCAGCATGCTGGTGCTGTTCACCCTGCAGACCACGCCGGGCCTGTTTGAGCTCTGGGGGGTCAAGCCCATCCTGGTCGTCCCCTTTGCGGTGTGCATCGCCGCCCTGGAGGGGGAATTCATCGGCGGGCTTTACGGCGCCCTGGCCGGGCTGCTCTGCGACCTGGCCGGCAGCTGGGTGTTCGGCTTCCACGCCATTTTGTGCCTGTGCTGCAATGTGGCGGTGGGCCTGGCGGCCATCTATCTGGTGCGGCGCAGCCTGGGCAGCGTGATGCTGCTTTCGCTGGGGGTGCTGCTGCTGACCCAGCTGCTGGGATATTTTTTTCATTACGCCATCTGGGGCTATGAAGGGGTGTCGCTGATCCTCTGGCGGCACACCCTGCCTGCCATTGCTTATTCTGTGCTGGCCACCCTGCCGCTTTATTATTACACCGCCTGGCTGGAGGCAAAATTCCCCCAGCAGGACTGACCCGCCCGCGGGAGAAAGGAGAACCCCATGAACCGCACCACCCTCCGTCTTGTCATCCTCATGGGCGCCTTGGCGCTGGTGCTGGGGTTTTATACCCTGCGGCTGGTCAAGATGCAGATTGTGGAGGGCGAGGCCTATCAGGCGCTGGCCAATTCCAGCTATGTGCGCCTGCAGGAGGAGCCTGCCGCCCGCGGCGAGATTGTGGACCGCTACGGCCGGCCGCTGGCGGTCAACCGGGTGGGCTACAACATCACCTTCGACCGGGCCTTTTTGCCCCAGGGGGAGGAAAACGAGGTCATCCTGCGGCTGATCGAGATTATGGAGGGCACCGAGGACGAGTGGATCGACCGGCTGCCCATCACCCTGCAGGAGCCCTTCGCCTATCTGGAGGGCTATGAAGGCCAGGTCACCCGGCTCAAAAACCGCCTGGGCCTGGGCGAATACGCCACCGCCCAGGATGCCATGCACTGGCTGACCGACCGCTACGGGCTGGAGGATTACACCCCCGAGGAGGCCCGCAAAATTGCCGCAGTGCGCTATGAGATGGAGCAGCAGGGCTTTAACCTTTCCACCCCCTACACCTTTGCGGAGGATGTGCAGCCCTCCACCATGATCAAGGTGGAGGAGCGCGGCTTTGAGCTGCCCGGCGTGGGCGCCACCCAGAGCGCCGTGCGGGAATATGTGGAGCCGGACCTGGCCCCCCATCTGATCGGGCAGATCGGCCCCATCTATGCCGAGGAGCTGGAGCAGCTGCAGGATGAAGGCTACAGCGGCACCGACCTGATCGGCAAAAGCGGCATCGAGCAGGCTTATGAGGAGGAGCTGCGGGGCACCGACGGCACCCGCCAGATCACCGTCAGCTCCACCGGGGATATTTTGGACATCACCACCACCAAGGAGCCGATCCCCGGCAACACCATCATGCTGACCATCGACCGGGATCTGCAGCGGGTGGCCCAGGAGGCGCTTAAGGCCCAGATCAAGAACCTGCAGGCCACAGCGGCCGAGGGCCGCGGCAAAGAGGCGGATTCCGGCGCGGTGGTGGCCATCGAGGTGGCCACCGGCGACGTGCTGGCCTGCGCCACCTATCCCAGCTACAGCCTGGATACCTACAACCAGGATTACAGCCAGCTGGCCAGCGACCCGCTGCGCCCCCTCTGGAACCGCGCCCTGTACGGCACCTACCGGCCGGGCTCCATCTTCAAGCCCAGCGTGGCGGTGGCGGCCCTGACCGAGGGGGTCATCACCCCCGACACCATCGTCAACTGCACCCGCATCTACACTTATTATGATGACTATCAGCCCTCCTGCCTGTACTACAACGGCCCCATCAACGTGGTGGGGGCGCTGCAGGTCTCCTGCAACTATTTCTTCTACGATGTGGGCCGGCAGCTGGGCATTGATAAAATCGCCGAATACGCCACCCGCTTCGGCCTGGGCCAGCCCACCGGCATCGAGCTGCCGGAGGAGACCGGCCATGCGGCCACCCCCGAGCTCAAGCTGGAGCTGACCGGGGAGGAATGGGTGCCCGGCGACACCCTGCAGGCGGCCATCGGCCAGCAGGAAAACCAGTTTACCCCGCTGCAGCTGGCCAACTACACCGCCACCCTGGCCAACAACGGCACCCGCATGAAGGTCAACCTGGTGCGCGCCATCAAGAGCGCGGATTTTGAAGAGACCATCTACGACCGCGTGCCCCAGGTGGTGGAGCAGATCGATTCCCCCGACGCCTTTGAGACGGTGCGCCAGGGCATGATCCTGGCGTCCCTGCCGGGCGGCACCTCTTCCGCCACCTTTGGGGATTACCCCATTTCGGTGGCCTCCAAGACCGGCACGCCCGAAACCTCCGCCGTGATGGTCAACTCCACCTATATCTGCTATGCCCCCGCGGAGGATCCGGTGATCGCCGTGGCGGTGGTCATTGAGAAGGGCTGGCAGGGCTATACCGGCGCGCCGGTGGCCAAGGCGATCTTTGACGAGTATTTCTTCTCAGAAAACGATTATGCCGCCGCTTCGGCCCAGGGCGTGGTGGAGCCGTAAAAAAGTTTTTGTTTATTTTTTGACATTTTTTCAAAATTTCCCTAGGATTTTGGGAAGATTTGTGTTAGTATGTTGAGAGAAGAGGGAGAGTATGTCCCAGATTATTGCGGTGGCCTCCGGCAAAGGGGGCGCCGGCAAATCCTCGGTCTGCACCTTCCTGGGCAGGGAGCTGGCGCTCTTGGGCCGGCGCACCCTGATTGTGGAACTGGACAGCGGCCTGCGCGGGCTGGATCTGGCCCTGGGGGTCAGCCAGCGCGTGGTGTATGACCTGGGGGATATCCTGCAGGGGCGGTGCGGCATCATGCAGGCACCGGTGCCCTGCGAGGCGGACCTGTGGCTGATCTGCGCGCCGGTGGCCCGGGATTTTCAGCCCGAGCCCGACGCGCTGGCCGCCCTGCTGCGCCAGCTGGCCGAGGGCTATGACGTGATTTTATTGGATACGCCTGCGGGCCTTGGCGCCGGGGTGCAGGCCGCCCTGGCTGCGGCGGACCTGGCGCTGCTGGTGGTGACGCCGGACGCCGTCTGCGTACGGGATGGCCGCGCCGCCGCCATGCTGGCGGAGGACTGCGGCGCCGGCGGAATCCGCCTCATCATCAACATGGTACCGGAAAAATGGCCGAAGGAAACCTGCTACCGGGATCTGGACCGGGTCATCGACGAGACGGCCGTGCAGCTCATCGGCGTGCTGCCGGCCCAGGCACAGCTGGCCCAGGCGCTGGCCGCCGGGGTTCCCCTGCCCCACGGCAGCAGGATCCAGCGGGCATTTTGCAACATTGCCAACCGCATCTGCGGCAAGGAAGTGGAGCTGCTTTTTTCCTGAACCGGGCGGTTCCACCGCAGCTTCGCGATGCTTTTTGGCTGGAAAAAAATGAGATTTGAAACGGAGGGAAGCAGCATGAATATCGCGATCACCGCGCACGACACCAAAAAAGAGCTGATGATCCAGTTTTGCATTGCATACTGCGGCATTCTGAGCCATCACAATATCTGCGCCACCAGCATCACCGGCAAAATGGTTGCGGAGGCGACGGGTCTGAATGTGTTCCGCTTCCTGGGCGGCAGCCAGGGGGGCAACCAGCAGATCGGGGCGAGAATCGCCTGCAACGAGATTGACCTGCTGCTGATGTTCCGCGACCCGATCAATGTCCAGCGCAACAACGATTATTACGATGCGGCGGATCTATTGCGCCTGTGCGACGTGCACAACGTGCCGGTCGCCACCAATATCGCCACGGCCGAGGCGCTGATCCACGCGCTGGAGCGCGGCGACCTGGACTGGAGAAACATCGTCAACCCCACCGCCTGATACCGGGCGGCTTTCCCCAAGAGAAGAACCCCATACCACTCAGCAGCGTTGACCCCGGAAGAGTAGGGCGGCGGCATCCCGGGCAGAGAGGGCCTCATCTGGTGCGAGAGGCCGGGCAGCGCCACGCCCCAAAGACACCGGGCCAGCTCGCCTTCGGGCGCGTATCCCCTGCGTTAAAGGGCCCGAGCGCCCCGCTGCGGCGGGGAAAAAGGGTGGCACCGCGTGGAAGTTTTCCCCGTCCCTTTCGGCGAATCCGTTCGCCCTGGGGCGGGGTTTTTCTTTATCACTGAGAAGGGAGAAACACACTATGGCATTACTGACAAAAGCGCCGAGAGGCACCCAGGATATGCTGCCCGCCGACAGCGGCCGCTGGCAGTACCTGGAGGAGACCGCCCGCGCCGTGGCCAAGGCCTGCGGCTTCCGGGAGATCCGCTTCCCCACCTTTGAGCACACCGAGCTGTTCGCCCGGGGGGTGGGGGATACCACCGACGTGGTGCAGAAGGAGATGTACACCTTTGAGGATAAATCCGGCCGCTCCATCACCCTGCGCCCGGAGGGGACCGCAGGCACGGTGCGGGCGGTGATCGAGCACGGCCTTCTGGGCGAGGCGCTGCCGCTGAAGGTCTATTATCTGCCCTCCTGCTTCCGGTACGAGAAGCCCCAGGCCGGCCGCCTGCGGGAGTTCCATCAGTTCGGCTGCGAGATGTTCGGCTCCAAGGGCCCTGCCTCCGACGCGGAGGTCATCGGCCTGGCCGCCCAGCTGTTTGAGGAGCTGGGCATCGGCAATCTGTCCCTGGAGATCAACTCCATCGGCTGCCCCGAATGCCGCGCCGCCTATCACAAGGCCCTGCGGGAGTATTTTGAGGCCCGCCGGGACCAGCTGTGCGAGACCTGCCTTGGCCGCCTGGAGAAAAACCCCATGCGCATCCTGGACTGCAAAAACCCCGAGTGCGCCCAGATTGCCGCCGGCGCCCCCGTGGTGCTGGATTATCTCTGCCAGGAGTGCGCCGGCCATTTCGAGGGGCTCAAAGCCTGCCTTGCGGCCATGGGCCTTGCCTATACGGTCAATCCCCGCATCGTGCGCGGGCTGGATTATTACACCCGCACGGTGTTCGAGTTTGTCTCGCAGAACATCGGCGCCCAGGGCACCGTCTGCGGCGGCGGCCGGTATGACGGGCTGGTCAAAATGCTGGGCGGGCCGGATACCCCCGCGCTGGGCTTCGCCATCGGGCTGGAGCGGCTCTTATTGGTGATGGACCAGTGCGGAGCCGCCTTCCCCGAGGAGCGGGGCTGTGACCTTTATATCGGCTCCATGGGCGAGGCCGCCGCGCTGCAGGCCTTCCAGCTGGCCGAGGCGCTGCGCCGGGAGGGCGTTTATGCGGAGTTTGACTCCATGGGCCGCTCGGTCAAGGCCCAGATGAAATACGCCGACAAAATCGGCGCGCGCTACTCCATGATCCTGGGGGAAAACGAGCTGGCCGAGGGCACGGCCCAGCTGAAAAACATGAAAACCGGCGCCCAGACCGCCATCCGCCTGGATGACAGCGCGGTGGGCGCCCTCAGCGATACCGTCTTTTTTGAGGGATATGAAATCACCGAAGAGGAACATTAAGGGAGGTTGATCGCATGGCGGATACCATGCAGGGGCTGCGCCGCACCCATTATTGCGGCACATTGACGGAAAGCGACACCGGCCGGGAGGTCGTGGTCTGCGGCTGGTGCCAGAAGGCCCGCGACCTGGGCAACCTGATTTTTATCGACCTGCGGGACCGCAGCGGCATCCTGCAGCTGGCCTTTGACGACGGCAGCGACCGCGCCGTGTTTGAAAAGGCTGCCGGCGTGCGGGCGGAATATGTCCTCATGGCCAAGGGCGTGGTGCGCGCCCGGGAATCGGTCAACGAGGACCTGCCCACCGGCCGCATCGAGGTGTTTGTCACCGAGCTGCGGGTGCTGGCCAAAAGCCAGACCCCGCCCTTTGAGATCACCGACAAGACCAACGTCAAGGAGGAGCTGCGCCTGCGCTACCGCTATCTGGACCTGCGCCGCCCCGAGATGCAGCAGGCCATGATGATGCGCCACCGCATCGTGAAGATCGCGCGGGATTATTACGACCAGAACGGTTTTCTTGAGATCGAGACGCCGGTGCTCATCAAATCCACCCCCGAGGGCGCCCGGGATTACCTGGTGCCCAGCCGGGTGCACCCCGGCAGCTTTTACGCGCTGCCCCAGTCCCCCCAGCTGTATAAGCAGCTGCTGATGCTCTCCGGCTACGACCGGTATATGCAGATCGCCCGCTGCTTCCGGGATGAGGACCTGCGGGCCGACCGCCAGCCGGAATTCACCCAGATCGACCTGGAGATGTCCTTTGTGGAAGAGGAGGACGTCATGGCCGTCAACGAGGGCTTTATGAAGACCGTCTTCCGCGAGGCGCTGGGCGTGGAGCTGCCCACCCCCTTCCTGCGGATGCCCTACCGGGAGGCCATGGAGCGCTTCGGCAGCGACAAGCCGGACCTGCGCTTCGGCATGGAACTGCAGAACCTGAGCGGCCTGCTGGCCGGCTGTGAATTCAAGGTGTTCGCCGGGGCACTGGCCGCGGGCGGCCGGGTCATGGGCCTCAACGCCAAGGGCGCTGCCGCCGCCCTCACCCGCAAGGAGATCGACAAGCTCACCGAGCTGGTCAAAACCTACGGCGCCAAGGGCCTGGCCTTCACCCGCCTGACCGCCGACGCCGAGAGCTCCTCCTATGAGAAATTCCTCACCGGGGAGGAAAAATCCGCCATCCGCACCCAGCTGGGCGCCGAGACGGGGGATGTGCTGCTCCTGGTGGCCGACGCCAAGCCGGATGTGGTGTTCACCGCCCTGGGCTCGCTGCGCTGCCATTTGGGCGAAAAGCTGGGCCTGATCCGCCCCGGGGATTTCAAAGCCCTGTGGGTCACCGACTTCCCCCTCTTTGAGTACAGCGAGGAGGAAGGCCGCTATGTGGCCAAGCACCATCCCTTCACCTGCCCCAAGCTGGATGAGCTGGACAAGGTGGAAAACGACCCCGCCCATGCCCTGGCCCGGGCCTACGACATGGTGCTCAACGGCTGCGAGGTGGGCGGCGGCTCCATCCGCATCAACGACCCCGACCTGCAGCGGCGGATGTTCCGGGCGCTGGGCTTCAGCGACGAGGAGGCCCAGGAGCGCTTCGGCTTCCTGATCAACGCCTTCCAGTACGGCGCGCCGCCCCACGGCGGCATGGCCTACGGCCTGGACCGTCTGGTGATGCTCATGCTGCAGAAGGAGAGCATCCGCGACGTGATCGCCTTCCCCAAGGTGGCCAGCGCCGCCGAGCTGATGACCATGTGCCCCGCCCCGGTGGAACCGAAGGCCCTGGAGGAACTGGCCATCGCCGTGACCCGCCGGGAGGAACCGGCCGCAGGGGAAGAGACAATCTAACTTGCACAAAAACGGCAACTTTCGATTGCTTTTTCCTGTAAATATGATACAATAATCATAGACCATACCACCTGACGACAAAATTGTGGAGGGATACAGCATGAATGCAAAGCAACTGGACGCCATCCAGCATCGAAAAGGCTTTATCGCCGCCCTGGACCAGAGCGGCGGCAGCACCCCCAAGGCCCTCAGGGCCTACGGCGTGGAGGAGAGCGCCTATCACAGCGACGAGGAGATGTTCACCCTCATCCACCAGATGAGAAGCCGGGTCATCACCTCCCCCGCCTTCACCAGCGAGCATATCCTGGGCGCCATCCTCTTTGAGAACACCATGGACCGGATGATCGAGGGCAGATACAGCGCCGACTACCTGTGGGAGGTCAAGCAGATCGTCCCCTTCCTCAAGGTGGATAAGGGCCTGGAGGCCGAGGCGGAGGGCGTGCAGCTGATGAAGCCCATGCCCGGCCTGGCGGAGCTGCTCCAAAAGGCGGTGGAGCGCCATATCTTCGGCACCAAGATGCGCAGCGTCATCAAGGAGGCCAACGCCGCCGGCATCCGCAGGATCATCGACCAGCAGTTTGAGGTGGGCCTGCAGATTGCGGCTGCAGGGCTGGTGCCCATCCTGGAGCCGGAGGTGGATATCCATTCCGCCACCAAGGCCGAGGCAGAAAAGATCATGCTGGAGGAAATCAAAAAGCACCTGGCCGCCCTGCCGGCAGAGACCAAGATCATGCTCAAGGTCTCCATCCCCACCGAGGATGGCTTCTACACCCCGCTGATGCAGGATATCCATGTGCTGCGGGTGGTGGCCCTCTCGGGCGGCTACTCCCGTGAGGAGGCCAACGAGCGCCTGGCCCGCAACCCCGGGCTGATCGCCAGCTTCTCCCGCGCGCTGCTGGAGGGCCTCACCGCCGGCCAGACCGACGAGGAATTCAACCGCGTGCTGGCCGAGACCATCCGCACCGTGTACGAAGCCTCCATCGCTTAAAAAACCGTTTTTTTCAAGCCCCGGCCCGTTCCGGGGCTTTTTTTCGGGATTTTCCCATAAAGCCGCCGGGCGGATGTCCCGGCCCTGACCAAAGGAGGGAGGATCATGTTCCCAGCCATGCGGCGCAGCCGCCAGGCCCTGACGGGGCAGGCATGCGAAGAGATCCTCCGCTGCGCCAGCCACGGGGTGCTGGCCCTGGCGGGGGAGGGCGGCTACCCTTATGCGGTGCCGCTGAGCTTTGTCTATCAGCCCGGGCGGATTTATTTCCACAGTGCGGGCCAGGGGCACAAAATCGAGGCCATCCGCCGGGAGGAGAAAGCCTCCTTCTGCGTGGTGGAGGCCGACCGGGTGGTGCCGGAGGAATACACCACCTATTACCGCAGCGTCATCGCTTTCGGGCGCATCCGCCTGCTGGAGGGGGAGGAGGAAAAGCTGGCCGCCATCCGGCTGCTGGCAGAGAAATACCACCCCTCCGGCGCCGAAGCCCGGCGGGAGGAGGCCATCCGGCGGGAGTGGCGCGCCTTGGCCATGCTGGAGCTGCAGATCGAGCATCTGAGCGGCAAAGAGGCCATTGAGCTGACCCGCCGGAGGGAAAGCGGCGCATAAAAAGAAGCGGACTGGAAAAACCAGTCCGCTTCTTTTCGGGTTGGGGGGAGACCGTCCGGCAGGGTGCGGGTAGGGCGCCCCGCCGGGCGGCAGAATCAATCGTCATGCTGCCGGGCCCGGGTTTGGCCCGGCGGCGGAGTGTGTCATCTTGTCAGCACCGTGACCAGAAGGATTGCCAGCGCCACGCTGGACAATCTCAGCGCCATAGATTCGCGCATAAGGATCCTCCTTTCTGAAAGCAGATATAATTATTAGCTTTCGCTAACTATAGGATAGCATGCGCCCCGCGCTTTGTCAAGCAGTATTAAAAATTTTTTTCAGTATACCTAATTTTGGGCCGGCAGGGCTTTTTTGGCAAAAGGGAGATAAGGACAAAACCCCGCCGCATAGGATATTCCTACCGAAGCGGAAAAGAGGGATGATCTTGGAAGAGCGATTTTATCAGCAGCCCCCCTATTACCAGAATACGCTGCGGCAGGCGGTGCGGCTGCAGGAGCAGTACCCCTGGCTGCGGGTTTTTTCCTACGGCCGGTCGGTGCTGGGGCGGGATATCCTGGCCTATGGCGTCGGGCAGCGGCAGGATGCCGTCTGCTATATCGGCGGGGTGCACGGCAGCGAATGGCTGACGGTGCTGCTGCTGTACCGCTTTTTGGGGGAGCTGGCCGCAGCGCTGGAGGAGGGAGGCTCCGTCGCCCAGGTGGATGCCCGCCAGGCGATGGAGCACAGCGGCCTTCTGGTGGTGCCCGCCCTCAATCCAGACGGCATCGAGATCTCCCTGCGGGGGCCGGCCGGCGCCTTGTGGAAGGCCGGCGAGATCGCCCCGCTGATCTATGCGCCCCGGCCGCAGTACTGGCAGTCCAACGCCAACGGGGTGGATCTCAACCACAACTTCCCCGCCGGCTGGGAGGAAATCCATCAGCTGGAGGTGGAAGCCGGCATCACCGGGCCCAGCCACACCCGCTACGGCGGGCCCTATCCCTTCAGCGAGCCGGAAACCAGGGCGGTGCGCCGCCGCTTTGCCGCCTGCCTGCCGCGGTATGTGGTCGCCTTCCACTCCCAGGGGGAGGTGATTTACTACCAGTACGGCGAGCATACCCCGCCCCAGTCGGAGCTGATGGCCCAGGTGCTGGCGGCCTCCAGCGGGTATGCCCTCTCCCAGCCGGAGGGGCTGGCCGGCGGGGCAGGGCTCAAGGATTGGTTTATCGAGCGGCACCGCAGGCCCGGCTTCACAGTGGAGATCGGCCGGGGGCAGAACCCGCTGCCGGTGAGCGATTTCGAGCCCATTTACCAGCAGCTGCAGGAGATGCTGATGCTGGGGCTGCTGCTTTAGCGCCATAACACAAAAAAGGCCCGCCTGCGAGGACGGGACCTTTTTTCATAAGGGAGTTCATTGTGGCTATTATACCATTTCTGTCTAAAAAAGAACAGAGGCAGATTTACAGAAAGATGGGCCGCTTTTTTGGGATTTTCCCCAGAGCTGTCTTTGTATAAAATACAGTTTTTCTGTATCCTCCCAAAACGGGAAACGCCCGGCCCTTCCCAAGAAAAAAGCAGGTTCCGTAGAACCTGCTTTTTTCTTTGAGGTGTGTTCTTTTGAGGAGGGTAGAGTAATACCAAAAACGATTGCGGCTTCGTTTTAAGGTACATGTTTATTATACCCGATCCTCGGGGAAGTGTGTGAATGATCGATGAATAAACCTTAAATTATCTCGGGATGAATCTTTAAAAAATCTGGGCGGACTTTGCAGCGGGGGATTTTTTGTTTATAATAGAGGCAGAATCAACAAAAGAGGAGGCATGCCCATGAGCCGAGGCGAGGAAACCCGGGAGCGGATCTTCCGCTATGTATCCGGCCGGCTGCAGGCCGGCAGCTGCCCCAGCGTGCGGGAAATCTGCCGGGACCTGGCGATCCCGTCCACCTCCACGGTGTATCATCACCTGAAAAGGCTGGAGGAGGAGGGCCTGCTCCAGTCGCAGCCGGGGCTGCGCCGCTCGCTGCAGCTGGTGCGCCGGCGCCCGGTGGAGCAGGTGCCGCTGCTGGGCACGGTGGCGGCGGGGCAGCCGATCCTGGCCCAGGGCCGGGTGGAGGGCTATGTCCCCTACGCGGGGGCCGGCGCCGCGCCGGAGGAGCTGTTTGCTTTGCGCGTCAAGGGGGAGAGCATGAAAAACGCCGGCATCCTGCCGGGGGATATCGTCATTGTGCGGCGCTGCCCCACGGCGGAAAACGGCCAGATCGTCGTGGCCCTGCTGGAGGAGGAAGCCACCGTCAAGCGGCTGTTCTGGGAGCGGGAGGGCGTCCGCCTGCAGCCGGAAAACGAGGACTTCGCCCCCATCTACACCCGGGAGGCGGTGATCCTGGGCCGGGTGATCGCCCTGGTGCGGGAGTATGACTGACCTTCTCAGCGGCAGCCGGGGGAAAATTCCCCCGGCTTTTTTGCGCTCCGGCCGGGCAGGAGCGCCCCCCAGGCCGCAAAAGGCGGAAATTTAGCTAAAAACCGGCCCGCGAAGCCCCCGGTCTTTCATTCAAATGATAGATTTTGCATAAAAGGCTGGCGTATTTTCCGGCGAATTGCTATAATAATTCTGGATATGGTAAAGAATCTGGAAACAGCCGTCCTTTACCGGCAGCAGGAGAGGCGCCCCCCGGCGCTTCTTTCTATGAGACGGCAAACGGGAGGAAAAGAAAATGGTTCGGAACGATTTGAGAAATGTGGCGATCATCGCCCATGTTGACCACGGCAAGACCACCCTGGTGGACCAGATGCTCAAGCAGGGCGGCGCCTTCCGGGAAAACCAGGAGGTGGCCGAGCGGGTCATGGATAACGGCGACCTGGAGCGGGAGCGGGGCATCACCATCCTGGCCAAGAACACCTCCGCCTTCTACAAGGGCGTGAAGATCAATATTGTGGATACCCCCGGCCACGCCGATTTCGGCGGCGAGGTGGAACGGGTACTCAAAATGGTCAACGGCGTCATCCTGTTGGTGGATGCCTTTGAGGGCCCCATGCCCCAGACCCGCTTTGTGCTGGAGCATTCCCTGGCGCTGGGCCACCGGGTCATTGTGGTGGTCAACAAGATCGACCGCCCCGACGCCCGGGTCTACGACGTGATCGACGAGGTGCTGGAGCTGTTTATGGATCTGGGCGCCACCGACGAGCAGCTGGACAGCCCCTTTGTCTACTGCTCCGGCCGCAACGGCACCGCCAGCCTGAATCCCGAGGAGCAGGGGGCGGATCTCACCGACCTGTTCGAGACGATCTTAAGCTACATCCCCGCCCCCGAGGGGGATGCCGAGGGCCCGGCGCAGATGCTGGTTTCCTCCATCGACTATAACGATTATGTGGGCCGCATCGCCATCGGCCGCGTCGAGCGCGGAACCCTGACGCCCAACATGCCGGTGACCGTCTGCGATTATCACGAGAGCAAGGCCCCCTATTCCGCCCGGCTGGTGAATATCTACGAGATCGACGGCCTCAAGCGGGTGCCGGCCCAGTCCGCCACGGTGGGGGATATTGTCTGCGTCTCGGGCATTGAGAATATTTACATCGGCGACACCATCTGCGCCCCGGAGGCGGTGGAGCCCCTGCCCTTTGTGAAAATCTCCGAGCCGACGGTGGAGATGACCTTCTCGGTCAACGACAGCCCCTTCGCCGGCCGGGAGGGCAAGTTTGTCACCTCCCGCCATCTGCGGGACCGGCTTTTCCGCGAGCTGCTCAAGGATGTTTCCCTGCGGGTGGAGGAGACGGATACCACCGAGGCCTTCCGGGTCATGGGCCGCGGGGAGATGCACCTTTCCATCCTCATCGAGACCATGCGCCGCGAGGGCTACGAGTTCCAGGTCAGCACCCCCAAGGTGCTCTTTAAGGAGATCGGCGGCGCCAGCTATGAGCCGGTGGAAAAGCTGGTGGTGGATGTGCCGGAGGATTCCGTCGGCGCCGTCATGCAGAAGATGGGCGAGCGCAAGGGCGACCTGGTGCAGATGGCCCCCCAGGGCAGCCGCATGCGCCTGGAATTTTTGGTGCCCAGCCGCGGGCTGTTCGGCTATCGCAGCGAATTTCTGACCGATACCCGGGGCGAGGGTGTCATGAGCAGCGTGTTCTATGATTACCAGCCCTATAAGGGGGAGATTTCCCGCCGCAGCACCGGCTCGCTGATCGCCTTTGAATCCGGCGAGGCGGTGACCTACGGCCTCTACAACGCCCAGGAGCGCGGCACGCTGTTCATCGGCCCCGGCACCCAGGTGTATGAGGGCATGGTGGTGGGCCAGTCCCCCAAGGCGGAGGATCTGGCCGTCAACGTCTGCAAGAAAAAGCATGTCACCAACATGCGGGCTTCCGGCTCGGATGACGCGCTGCGCCTGACCCCGCCGCGCATCCTCAGCCTGGAGGAATCCATCGAGTTCCTCGGCCCCGACGAGCTGCTGGAGGTCACCCCCAAGCACATCCGCATCCGCAAGCGCATCCTCAACAACGCCGACCGGCTCAAAGCGGCCGCCAAGCTGAAATAACAAGGGATACCAGGCGTCCGGAGGGATTCCTCCGGGCGCTTTTCACAAAAAACAGGAGGAACGATCTATGCCAACCCTTCGTTTTGCCGTGCCGGAAGATGCCCCGGCCCTCTTGGCGATTTACCGTCAGTCCATCGATACCCCCGTCACCTTTGAGGGGCGCACCCCCACGGCAGAGGAATTTGCCGCGCGCATGGCCGGGATCGGGCAGCGCTACCCCTATCTGGTGGCGGAGGAGGACGGCCGCCCGGTGGGCTATGCCTACAGCCACGCCTACCGCCAGCGGGAGGCTTATCAGTGGAGCGCGGAGCTGAGCGTCTATGTGGAGAAAAGCTGCCAGGGCCGCGGCATCGGCCGGCAGCTGTATGGGGCGCTGATCCGCCTGGCCCGGCTGCAAAAGCTGGAGAACCTCTACGCCTGGGTCACCGTGCCCAACCGCCAGAGCGAGGGTCTGCACCGGGCCATGGGCTTTAAGGAGGTGGGGGTGGACCGCCGCGCCGGCTTCAAGGCGGGGCGCTGGCAGGCGGTAGCCATCTATGTGCTGCGCCTGGGGGAGGATCAGCCGCCCCGGCCCTTCCGCCCCATCGGCGCCCTGCCGCAGGAGGAGGTCCTCCAGGCCCTGCAGGAGGCCTGAGGCCCGCCCGCTGCCGCCGCTTTTGACCCCCCGGCTAACCACCGGGGGATTTTTTCTGCCCGCAGGGCGGCAAGGGCGCAAAAAGGCCCCGGCCAGAGGCCGGGGCGGCGAGGGTATTTTTATGTTTCCCGGCCGGGGGAGGAGGGCTCCCTTTTTTCCTCTTCCTCATCGCGCAGGGCAGACCGGCGCTTTTTGCCCAATACGGCGGTGGGGTTGCGCCGCAGCAGGGCCAGGGCGCGCCGGCCGCGGCGCTCCTTCCAGGCGGCGGCGTCCGCTTCCAGCCGGGCCAGCCTGCGGCGGAGCTCCTCGATTCGGGATGCGGAGGCACTGTCCGCGGCCAGCAGCCGCAGCCGCTCTTCCAGCCGGGCCAGGGCATCGGTTTTTTTCTGCTGCAGGGCTTCCAGCTGTTCCGCCAGATATTGCCTGCCTGCGGCGCGGTTGGCGTCCGACTGCCAGCGCAGCGCCTCTGCCTGCTCTTTGAGGCGCAGCTGCCAGGCCCGCATCCCTTCCCGGAATGCTTCGGAGCGGCTCTCCGCCGCGTCAGAAAGCTGCTGGAGCTGCGCTTCCAGCGAAGCCAGGGAGGCGTTGTTCTCCGCCGCTTTTTCCAGCAGCTCCTTCAAATCGAAGGCTTCTCTTGCCGAAGCGCCGACATCCGCGCCGAAACAGACGGTCAGCCCCAGGCTGAGGATCTGCGCCGCCAGGGTGGGCAGGGCCAGCACGGCATCCTCCAGCGGCGGGTGCAGCACCCGAACCAGCAGGATGGAGAAAAACCCCCAGGCGATGGAACTGCGCAGGCAGATATATCCCTTCACCTGGAAGCGCTGGTGGGAATAATCCCAGTACCGCACATGAAAGATCCGTTCCATGGCGGCGCCGGTGACATATTCCAGCAGGGTGGCGCTGGCTGTTCCCAGCAAAAAGACCAGCGCCAGGTTTTGGCGCACCGGCAGGGTGGCCAGCAGGATCATCAGCGCCCCAAAGCCGTAGATGGGCAGCATGGGCCCGTGCAGGAACCCCCGGTTGACCCATTGCCTGCGGCACAGGGAGACATAGCAGGATTCCCACACCCATCCGAGGAACCCGTATAAATAAAAAAGCAGCGACCACTGCGTCAGCGTGTAGTAAGACAAAGGCAAATCACCCCCGGGGGAAACAAAATGGCAAAAAAGCGGCCCCAAAAGGCCGCTTTTGTTCTATTTGGTGGGATTATTCGTTCTGGCCGCAGCATTTTTTATATTTCTTGCCGCTGCCGCAGGGGCAGGGGTCGTTGCGGCCGGGCTTTTTGGCGGCGCGGGGCTGGTTGGCCAGGCTGCCGTCGCTGGGGCCGGATTCGCTGGTGGGCTTTGCCACCTGCTCCCGTTCAGGCATGGCCTCCCGCTTGACCTGCAGGGTGAAGAGCAGCTTGACGGTATCCTCCTGGATGGAGGCGATCATCTGCTCGAACATCTCATAGCCTTCCTTGCGGTAATCCAGCACCGGGTCGCGCTGAGCGTAGGAGCGCAGCGAGATGCCCCTTTTCAGCTCATCCATGGCGTCGATGTGGTCCATCCACTTCAGATCCACAGTGCGCAGCAGCACCACCCGCTCCAATTCGCGCATCAGTTCGGAGCCGATCTCCTCCTCCTTGCGCTGGTAGAGGGTGTGGGCGCGGTCCAGCAGCTGCTGCTGGATGTCGTCCCGGCTCACCTCGGCCAGCTGTTCGCGGGTGTAGTTCAGATCCCCCTGGACGGTGATCCAGCCCAGGAAGTAATCCCGCAGGCCGGCGATGTTCCAGTCGTCGTGGACCTCCTCGTCCGCCAGGAAGGTCTTGACCGAGCTGTCGATGACCTCCCCGATCATGTTCTGGATGACGCCGGAGATATCCTCCCCGTTGAGCACCATCGAGCGCTGGCCGTAGATCACCTCGCGCTGGGTGTTCATCACGTCGTCATAGCGCAGCACGTTGCGGCGGATGGAGAAGTTGCGGGCCTCCAGCTTTTTCTGGGCGCTTTCCACCGTGTTGGTGAGCATGCGGTTCTCAATGGGCATATCCTCTTCCACGCCCAGGGAATCCATCATATTCTGCATGCGCTCGCCGCCGAACAGGCGCATCAGGTCGTCCTCCATCGAGAGGTAGAACCGGGTTTCGCCCGGGTCGCCCTGACGGCCGGCACGGCCGCGCAGCTGGTTGTCGATGCGGCGGGATTCGTGCCGCTC
>CAJFPC010000015.1 GCA_904398325.1 Candidatus Neoruminococcus faecicola
CTGTACCTGATCCACCAGCCCATGGGCGACTATATCGGCGCCTGGCGCGCCATGGAAGAGGCCTATCAGGCCGGCAAGCTGAAGGCTATCGGCGTGTGCAATTTCTATCCCAACCGCCTGGCTGATTTCTGCGAGACGGTGGAAATTAAGCCCGCCGTCAACCAGGTGGAGCTGCACCCCTTCTTCCAGCAGGAGAGCGCCCTGGCCCTGATGCGCCAGTACGGCGTGGTGCCGGAGGCCTGGGGCCCCTTTGCCGAGGGCAATCACGGCATTTTCACCCACCCGGTTCTGACCGCCATCGGCCGGAAATATGGCAAGAGCGCTGCCCAGGTGGCACTGCGCTGGAATATCCAGCGGGGGGTTGTCGTCATCCCCAAGTCCATCCACAAGGAGCGCATGGAGCAGAATATCAACATCTGGGACTTCCAGCTCAGTGACGAGGACATGGCAGAGATTGCGAAGCTGGACATCGGCCACAGCGAGATTGTGGACCACAGCGACCCCAAGTTTGTCCAGATGCTCCACCAGATGAAAATCCACGACTGAGCCGTCAGCGGCACAGGCGGCGGAAAGGGAGATTCCCTTTCCGCCGTTTTTTTGCGCTTGGGCGGCCCCGGCGGCATTGGCCGGCCGGGGTATTTATGCTATAATGACAGCAGAATTCTTGTCCTATGCTTGGGGGAGAGATCATGATGAAACCACGAATGATTTTGTGGAAAGCCGGCATCATCTGCCTGGCCGCTATGGCCGGTCTCATGACGGCGTGCGGACTTTCGGATGAGGGAGAACAGGCGGGGGCAGGCTCCTCCGCGGCGGAGGCCGGCTATTCCGCCCCTTTCGGCGGGGCGGCCGAGGCTGAAGACGGCGTGATGGGGCTGAGCCGGGAGCAGTGGGAGTCCCTTCAGGCGGAGCAGGCGGCATTTGAGGCGATGACGCCGCAGCAGCAGGCGCAGACCCTGGAGGGCGGGACAGTTGGCTGCAAGCGGTTTCTCCACCTGGCCTGGGAGGAGACCTTTGCCATGCCGCTGATCGACTATGTGGGCAGCGAGCAGTTTGAGGCCTGGGCCGGGGCCAGGGGGCAGCAGGGCGATCTTTGCCTGGATCTTTACGCCTTCGCGCGGGATTTTTCCATCGATCAGGAGACGCTGGTGTCCCTGATCGAAGAGAACGGCCTGACGGAGCTTTATGATCTCGACACCCTGCAAAGGCGGTATGATTATTTTGCCGCCCATCCGGAGCAGCTGGAGCCGGAGCAGTGAGGCCGTCCCTTTGCGGCGGGAAAGGAGAAGAACGTATGCAGCAGCAGGCAGCCGCACCCCGGAAGATCCTGATCCGGGGCGCGCGGGTACATAATTTAAAAAATCTGCAAGTCGAGATCCCCTTAAATCAGGTGGTGGGCATCGCCGGGGTTTCCGGCTCCGGCAAATCTTCGCTGGCGCTGGGGGTGCTTTATGCCGAGGGCTCCCGCCGGTATCTGGAGTCCCTTTCCACCTACACCCGCCGCAGAATGACCCAGGCGGCCCGGGCCGAGGTGGATGAGGTGCTCTATGTTCCCGCCGCGCTGGCGCTGCATCAGCGCCCCGGGGTGCCGGGCATCCGCAGCACCTTCGGCACCGGAACCGAGCTGCTCAACAGCCTCAGGCTGATGTTCTCCCGCCTGGCCAGCCACCGCTGTCCCAACGGGCATTATCTGCCGCCCAGCCTGGCGGTGGCGGCAGGGCAGGAGCTGGTCTGCCCCGTGTGCGGCGAGGCATTTTATGCGCCGGGCGCGGAGGAGCTGGCCTTCAACAGCCAGGGCGCCTGCCGCCGCTGCGGGGGCACTGGCGTTGTGCGCACGGTGGATCGCTCCACCCTGGTGCCGGATGAATCCCTCACCATCGACCAAGGGGCGGTGGCCCCCTGGAAGAGCCTGATGTGGTCGCTGATGACCGACGTCTGCCGGGCCATGGGCGTGCGCACCGACGTGCCCTTCCGGGAATTGAGCGAGGAGGAAAAACAAATCGTCTACGACGGCCCCGCCGTCAAAAAGCATATTTTTTATCATCCCAAAGGCTCCAATGACGCGGCAGAGCTGGATTTCACCTATTTTTCCGCTGTTTACACGGTGGAAAATGCCCTGGCCAAGGTCAAGGATGAAAAGGGTATGAAGCGGGTGGAAAAATTCCTCAAGGAAGACGTCTGCCCCGACTGCGGCGGCGCCCGCCTTTCTTTCGAGGCCAGAGCGCCCCGGCTGCGGGGCATCGGCCTGGAGGACGCCTGCCGGATGACCCTATCCCAGCTGGCGGACTGGGTGGCTGGTGTGCCCGGCAGCCTGCCGGAGCCTATGCGCCCCATGGCGGAGAGCATCTGCCAGTCCTTCCAGTCGGCGGCGCGCCGGCTGATGGAGCTGGGCCTGGGGTATCTTACCCTGGACCGGGCTGCGGCCACCCTTTCCACCGGGGAGCGGCAGCGCATGCAGCTGGCGCGGGCGGTGCGCAACCGGACCACCGGCGTGCTGTATGTGCTGGACGAACCCTCCATCGGGCTGCATCCCTCCAATCTGGCGGGGCTTACCGCCGTGATGCGCGACCTGGTGGCGGATGGCAATTCCGTGCTGCTGGTGGATCATGACTGCCAGCTCCTTGCCCAGTCGGACTGGATGCTTGAGCTGGGCCCGGGGGCGGGAGCGGCCGGCGGCCGGGTGATCGCCCAGGGCACGCCTGCCCAGCTGGCGGCGTCTCCCGATTCCCTGATCGGGCCGTATCTGGCAGGGCAGCCAGTGCGCCTGCGGGAGCGGATCCCCCCGGAGCGGCTGTTTGAGCAGGGGTGCATCCATCTCGCCACCGGGGCGATCCATACGGTGAAGCCCCTGCAGGTAGATTTCCCCAAAGGGAGGCTCACGGTGGTGACGGGAGTTTCCGGCTCCGGCAAGACCACCCTGGTGCTGGAAAGCCTCATTCCGGCGCTGCAGGCCGCCATAGGCGGCCAGTGCCTGCCGGCCCATGTGACCGATCTGCAGGCGGAGGGGATCCGCCAGGTGAAGCTGATCGACGCCACCCCCATCGGCATCAACGTGCGCTCCACCGTAGCCACCTATGCGGATGTGCACGACGAGCTGCGCAAGATCTACGCCAAGACTCCGGACGCCAGGGCGCGGGGCTGCAAGGCGGGGGATTTCTCCTACAACACCGGGCGGCTGCGCTGCCCGGTCTGCGACGGCACGGGAGAAATCAGCCTGGATGTGCAGTTTCTGCCGGATGTGGAGATCCCCTGCCCCGAATGCCGCGGCTCCCGCTACAGCCGTGAGGCGGGGCTCATCCGCCATCCGGGCCCGGATGGCGGCGCTTACTCCCTGCCGGAGGTGATGGCGATGGATGTTTCTGCCGCGCTGGCTGCCTGCCGGGAGATGAAGCTGGTGCGCCAGCGCCTGCAGGTGCTGCAGGATCTGGGCCTGGGCTATCTGACGCTGGGGGAGGCGACCCCCAGCCTTTCGGGCGGGGAGGCCCAGCGCCTCAAGCTGGCCAGCGAAATGGGCCGGGGGCAGGAGGATACGGTCTTTGTCTTTGACGAGCCTACCATCGGCCTGCACCCGTTGGATGTCAAAACGCTGCTGGGGGTCTTTCAGACCCTGATCGGCAGCGGCGCCACGGTAATTGTCATCGAGCACGACCTGGATGTGATCCGCAATGCGGATTATCTGGTGGATCTGGGGCCTGGCGGCGGGGAAGAGGGGGGCCGCATCGTGGCGGCCGGCACCCCGGATGAGATCCGCCAGAACCCGGCCAGCATCACCGGGCGGTATCTGTAAACAGGCCGCCCGAACGGTAAAAATTTTGTAAAATTCTATGAAAAGCGGAGAAAACCGGCCTTATTCCGAATAAACGGCGGAAATCGCGGAAATCCTTTTCGCTAACGAATTAGCATTTTACCATAATAAAGTATATAATAGTATTATCTTATTTTTTGAGGTGCTGTTATGAAAAAAATTGTACTGAGCCTTTTAGCTGTTTCCATGTCCCTGTCGGTGCTGGCCGGCTGCGGCGGGGAGGAGACTTCTTCTGCCGCCTCCAACAGCAGCGCTTCCTCCGCTGCCTCCAGCGGAGAGGGCGACAACACGTTTGTGGTGGGGCTGGATGACGCTTTCCCGCCTATGGGTTTCCGGGATGAAAACAACGAGATCGTCGGTTTTGACATCGATATGGCCCGCGAGGTCAGCGACCGCCTGGGCCTGGAGCTGGTGCTGCAGCCCATCGACTGGAACTCCAAAGAGATGGAACTGGCCGGCGGCAAGGTGGACTGCCTGTGGAACGGCTTGACCATCACCCCCGAGCGGGAGGAGAGCATGGCCATGAGCGAGCCTTATCTGGCCAACAGCCAGGTGATCGTGGTGCGTGAGGATTCCGGCATCACCGATAAGGCAGGCGTAGCCGGCAAGACCGTCGGTGTGCAGACCGGTTCCTCCGCGGAGGAAGCCATCGCCAAGGATGAGATCAGCGGCACCATCGGCGAACTGGTGCAGATTGCCGACAATGTCTCCGCCCTCAGCGACCTGAAGATCGGCCGTCTGGATGCGGTGGTGCTGGATGAAGTGGTCGCCTCCTACTATATCGCCCAGGAGGGCAACGAGGGCCTGGTGATCCTGCCGGAGAAGCTGGCCGCTGAGGAATACGGCGTCGCCTTTGCCAAGGATAACACCGCCCTGCGCGACCAGGTGCAGGAGGTGCTGGATGAGATGATCGCGGACGGCACCGCCGCCGAGATTTCCACCAAGTGGTTTGGCGAGGATAAGGTTCTGCGCGCCGATGCCTCCAGTGAAACTGCCGGCGCTTCTGATGCGGCGGGTGTGTCTGACACCGCCGGCGCCTCTGA
>CAJFPC010000016.1 GCA_904398325.1 Candidatus Neoruminococcus faecicola
ATTGCGCCCGTCAGCTGGCCAGCGGCCGGATGTGATGCTCGGCCTGGCGACGGGCGGCCTGCAGGCAGCGGGGATACTCCCGCAGCAGGCCGGTGTATACCGTTGAGGCCTCCGCCAGCCGCAGAAAATCCACCGGCTTGGCAATGACAGGCAGCTCCGCCTCGGTTCCGGCACAGTAGCGGCAGAGCATCTCCCGCACAAACTGGGAGCAGTAAAAATCCCAGCCGTTGCAGTGATCCACCCCTAAAAAGGCCAGCGCCAGCCCCAGGTAGTTGTAGCTGTGATACTGCCGGCGGCGGTACATCAGCGCCACCTGGCGGCCGAGGGCCTCAAAGGCCTCCTCCGGGATGGAAAGGCGCAGCACCACCGCATTGGTCTCGGCAAAGCGCCGGAAGGTGCCGCAGTGGATGCCCTCCCGCACAAAACCGCCTGCCACCGGGTTATAGGGGCGCTTGCGCCCGAAGGAATACATCTGCTCCAGGCTGGCGTCCAGCGAAAGGGAAACATGGTTGAAGGGCGCGCCGGTCACCTGCCGCAGCACGCGGGAAAGCAGCGTGCCGGTCTGGGTGATGACAATATAAAGATTTTTCATGGGATTCACCTGCTTTGTCTTTTTCTTCTCCCACAGCCCTGTGGGGCAGGGCCGCGGAAGGGTGCCGTTTTGGCAAATGCTCCTTTCTGTTTTGATTTTCTTCATTTTAACCCCAAAATTTTGCCTTAAAGTCAACGGAATTTTAAAATTCGTTAAAAATCCAGGGATTTTGTGGGAATCCTCCCGGTTTTGCAGGATTTCTCCATCCTCGACATTTTTTTGCCGGGATGCTATACTGAAAGAAAAACCCCAAAGGAGGCTGAAATCATGCTGCACCGCCTGGAACTGCCCACCCCTCTGGGCCCCCTGACCCTGGTGGAAGAAGAGGAGGCCCTCATCGCCGTGGATTTTCGCCCGGTGTACCCCGACGCCCCCCTGGCGGAGACCCCGCTGCTGAAGCAGGCCGCCCGGGAGCTGCAGGCTTATTTTGCCGGCCGGCTCAAAGCCTTTGATCTGCCGCTGCGCCCGGCGGGCACGGATTTTTACCGGCAGGTCTGGCAGCAGGAGGCGCTCATCCCCTACGGGGAGGTGCGCACCTACCAGCAGGTGGCCGAAGCGGTGGGGCATCCCCGGGCCTGCCGGGCCGTGGGCACCGCCAACCGCCGCAACCCCATCAGCATCCTGATCCCCTGTCACCGCATCGTGGCCAAAAGCGGCTCTCTGGCGGGCTATGCAGGGGGGATTGATAAAAAAATCTACCTTCTGGCTTTGGAGGAGGCGCACCGATGACCTTGCGGGAGGAACTTTGCAGCCTGGCGGAACCGGCCTATGGGGATTTTCAGGCGAAGCTGATGCCCGGCGTCCCCCGCCAGCGGATTCTGGGGGTGCGCCTGCCCCAGCTGCGCCGGATCGCCGCCCGCATCGCCCGGTCGGGCGGCAGCCTGCCCGAGGCGGGGCAGGGGGCCTTTGTGGAGGAGGTCATGCTGGAGGGCATGGTCCTCGGCCGCTTAAAAGACCGCCCGACGGAGGAGCTGCTGGCCCTCACCGCTGCCTTTGTGCCGAAAATCGACAGCTGGGCGGTGTGCGATACCTTCTGCGCCGGGCTGATCTGGGTGCCCCGCCGCCGGGAGGAGGTGTGGGCGTTTCTGCAGCCCTATTTTGACAGCGGGGAGGAATATCCCGCCCGCTTTGCCGCCGTGATGGCGATGGATTATTTTTTCACCGGGGAATATTTTGCCCCCGCCCTGGAGCGGCTGGCGGCGATCCGGCCGGAGGCCTATTACACCCGCATGGCGGTGGCCTGGGCGTATTCCATGGCCTATGTGCAGCGCCCGCAGCAGACCCTGCCCTATCTTTCGGGGGAGCGGCTGCCCCTCTGGACCCGGCGCAAGGCGCTGCAGAAGATTTTGGAATCCCGCCGCATCACCCCGGAGCAGCGGGAGGAGATCCTCTCCCTGCGCGCCGGCCTGCCCCGCCGGGGCTGACCCCCCTCTGGCAGAACAAAAAATCCCCCGCCTTCCGGCGGGGGATTGGTTTGTTACAGGTTGAGCAGCGCCACCGCCACGATCATCAGGCCGATGGCAAAAAATTGCCGGCGGGTGAGCGGCTCTTTAAAGAAGAGCAGATTGATGATATTCATCAGCACAATATTGCCCACCGAATAAATGGGGAACACCACAAAGGCGGGCAGCTGCCCCAGGGTGAGCAGCAGGAATTTGGAGTGGAACAGCGCCGGTATGCCCGCTGCCAGGCCAAAGGCCACATCCTGCCAGTGGATGCGCCGGTCCTTGAGCAGCACTACAATCAGCGCGATCACCGCCGCAAACAGGAAGTAATAGAACACATACAGCGGCTGCATCTCCGCCTGGGCGAAGGTCTCATACAGCTTGCTGAGGAAGTCGCAGAACCCGCCGAAAAACAGCGTGCCGAACAGCGCCAGCTTTAGGGTGATGACGCTGGATTCCTCCCTGCGGGAATAGATGATGAGAATACCCGCCAGGGCGATCAGGGAACCGATCACCTGCACCAGCTTGGGGGATTCCCCCAGAAACAGCACGGAAAGCAGCATCGGCACCGCCGAGCCCACCTTGTTGAAGGTGGAGGTCATGGCCGCGCCGTTGCGCGCCGTGGAAACCTGCAGCGAAAGATAGGCCACATAGTTGCAGGCGCCGCCAAAGGCCGCCAGAGCCAGGGCATATCCGGCGGAGGCCGCCAGGCTGAACTGCCCCATCTGGCCGAAGACGGCGGGCAGCTCTGCAAAAAAGGCGGAAAACCAGCCGCTGTCATACAGCGCCAGGCCGCCCAGCGCAAGGAAGGCCCCCACCATACCGCTGAGCGAATTAAAGAAGTTGACCGCGTAGCGGTTGGCATGCCGGAGCTCGGAAAGCTTTACAATCACCCCCATGCTGGTAGCGCAGCACATGGTGATCAGCAGATAGAACATCTCGGTTCCCCCTTTCCCGTTCCCTGTATTTGACAGGGGAGCTGTTATTATCATATAATATTTTCCTTGGATTGACAATTATTTTTAGAAGATTTTTACAATCACAATGCCGCAAAAAAATCCCCCGCCGAGGCGGGGGATTGGTTTTTTACAGGTTGAGCAGCACCACCGCCACGATCATCAGGCCGATGGCAAAGAACTGCCGGCGGGTGAGCGGCTCTTTAAAGAAGATCAGGTTGATGACGTTGACCAGCACGATGGTGCCCACCGAATACAGCGGGAACACCACAAAGGCCGGTACCTGCCCCAGCGCCAGCAGGAGAAAGCGGGATAAAAACTGGGCCGGTATGCCGGTAATCAGCCCGAAGATCACATCCCGGCGGCGGATGGTGCGGTTTTTGATCAGCATGGCCACCAGCCCCACCAGGCTGGAAAACAGGAAGAAGTAAAAGACATACAGCGTCTGATGCTCCTCCCGGCCGAAGGTCTCAAACAATTTGGTGATAAAATCGCTGAACCCGCCGAAAAACAGCGTGCCCAGCAGGGCGATCTTCATGGTGATGACGCTGGCGGCTTCGCGCTTAAAATAGATGATGAAAATCGCCGCGATGGCTACCGCCGCCCCCACCACCTGGATTATCTTGGGCGCCTCGTGCAAAAACAGCACCGACAGGGTCATGGGCACGATAGAGCCCACCTTATTAAAAGTGGTGGTCATGGCCGCGCCGTTTCTGGCGGTGCACAGCTGCAGCACCATATAAGCGATATAGGAGCAGATGCCGCCCGCCACCGCCAGGAGCACCGCGTACCCGCAGGAGGCCAGGCTGCTAAATTTGCCCATCTGGCCGAATACTTCCCCCGCTTCCGCAAAAAACGCGGGGAACCAGCTGCCGGAAAAGAAAGTCCCGCCCAAAGCGAAGATGGTGGCGATGCACAGTGCGCCCAGGCTGTTGAAAAAGGTGACGGCGTACCGGTTGGAGCCTCCCGATTCCGAGAGCTTGAAGATCAGGCTCATGCTCACCGAGCACAGGATGGCAATACAGAGATAAATCATAGCTTCTCCCCCTATTTTTTTAACACACCCACCCGGCATTTCCCCCTCTTGGCCGGGTATCTTTGCCTTTATTATATAAAATTCGACATAAACTTGCAATTGCGTTCGCGATATTATAGGCAATTTTAACAAAATGCACAAGCGGAAAAGGAAGTTGTTGGAAGCTAACGAAAAATGAAACAGCGGCCCAGCTGCGGCGAGAAAACAGCCAAAAATGAAAGAAAAATGCCCCCCTTGGGGCGGTAAATTAAAAAAATCAAAAAAAGCCCTTGACATCCCATTCCCCCGCCGCTATAATAAAACATGCTGATTGCAAAAATGAGGGCGGATTCTGCCCTTTTTTCAGGAAGATCGCAAAAGCAAACGATTTAAGGGAGGTCAAATCATGTCAACCTATATGCCAAAAGCCGGCGAAGTCAGCCGCAAGTGGTATGTTCTTGACGCGGCCGGCAAGCCTCTGGGCCGCACCGCCGCTGTTGCCGCCAACATCCTGCGCGGCAAGTACAAACCCACCTTCGCCCCCCATGTGGATTGTGGCGACCATGTCATCATCCTCAATGTGGAAAAGGCCATCCTGACCGGCAAAAAGCTGGATCAGAAAATGTACCGCCATCACACCGGTTATGTGGGCGGCCTGAAAGAGATCAACTACCGTCACCTGATGAGCAACAACCCGGAGAAAGCCATGATGCTGGCTGTCAAGGGCATGATCCCCGACACCACCATCGGCCGCGCCGCTCTGACCAGAGTGCGCATCTACCGCGGCAGCGAGCACAACCATCAGGCGCAGCAGCCGGAAGTCTGGGCGCTGTAATTATTGAAGGGAGGATCTCAGCATGTACGATTCCAAGCCATATTATTATGGTACCGGCAGAAGAAAGAGCTCTGTCTCCAGAGTGCGCCTTTACCCCGGCACCGGCACCATCACCATCAACGGCAGAGATATTGACGATTACTTCGGGCTGGATACCCTCAAGCTCATCGTCCGTCAGCCTCTGGCCCTGACCGATACCCTGGGCAAGTTCGATGTGGTCTGCACCGTCGCAGGCGGCGGCGTTTCCGGCCAGGCCGGCGCCATCCGCCACGGCATTTCCCGCGCGCTGCTGCAGCACAGCGATGAGATGCGCCCCATCCTCAAGAAGGCCGGGTTCCTCACCCGCGACCCTCGCATGAAGGAAAGAAAGAAGTACGGCCTCAAGGCTGCCCGTCGCGCGCCGCAGTTCAGCAAGCGCTAAACTTTATCAAAAGTGGTCAAAAACCCCGGAACTAC
>CAJFPC010000017.1 GCA_904398325.1 Candidatus Neoruminococcus faecicola
CGCGCCCTCGGCGGCGCCGAGACAGACTTTTACCGGATGCTGAGCTGCAGGTGGATTTTCAGCTTTCAGCTGGCCGGCGGGCTGCTGACGGGCCTTTGTGGGGCGGCGCTGCTTTGTGTCTGCCGGGGGCGCAGGTGAGGCGGCCGGAGGGGCGGTTTTCTTCCTGCCTTGACAAACGGACCGAAAAGGTGTAAGATCAGCTTAGATTAGCTTTTGCTAACTATTGCCGGGGAGGAGCCGGACTCCCCGCCCCCTGCAGGCATCCCCCATATTTACGATATTTCTGCATAGAAAGAACGGCGGGCATTTGCCCGCCGTTCTTTCTGTTTTCATCGGTTTGGATGAGCCGGTGTCAATCCAGCTTCAGGGTCATAATCAGTTCGCCAGCCTTGACCGAGTCGCCCTCTTTGACCAGCATTTCTGCCACAATGCCGTCTTTGCGGGCCACGACGGAGGTTTCCATTTTCATGGCCTCAATGACGGCGATGACCTGGTTTTCTTCCACCCGGTCGCCGGGCTTGACATTGATTTTCGAAACCATGCCCGGGATGGAAGCGCCCACCTGGCTCTTGTCCTCCGGGTCGGCCAGCGTTGCCTGGCGCACGCTGACAGCGGCAAAGGGATCGGCTACCGCCACGTCGCGGCGCATGCCGTTGAGCTCGAAATGGACATCCCGGGTGCCGTCCTCGTGCTGATCGCCCAGGCCGAGGTATTTGATGACCAGGGTTTTGCCATCCTCAATGTTGATTTTGTTGGTTTCGCCCAGGGCCATGCCGTTGAAGAACACATGGCTGCCCATGCGGGTGATATAGCCGTATTCCTTGCGGTGGCGGCAGAATTCCTCCACCACCTTGGGGTACAGGCACCAGGAGATGACGGTGCGCCGGGAGGCGTTGGGGTAGAATTTTTCCACCTCTTTGCGGGCCTTCTCAAAGTCGATGGGCTCCAGCAGCTCGCCGGGGCGGCAGGTGATGGGCTTTTCGCCCTTGAGCACCACCCTCTGCAGCTCGGGAGGGAAGCCCCAGGCCGGCTGGCCCATCATCCCCTTGAAGTAATCCACCACCGAGTCGGGGAAGGTGAGGGCCTCGCCTTTTTCCACAATATTTTCGGGGGTGAGGTTGTTCTGCACCATGAAGATGGCCAGGTCGCCCACCATTTTGGAGGAGGGGGTCACCTTGACGATGTCGCCCAGCATGTCGTTGACGGTCTTGTACATCTCCTTGACCTCTTCAAACCGGCTGCCCAGCCCCAGAGAAACCACCTGCGGGTACAGGTTGGTGTACTGCCCGCCGGGGATCTCGTAGCGGTAGATGTCGGTGGTGGGGCTCTTGAGCCCGTGGTCAAAGCCGGCATAGCGCAGCCGCACATCGGACCAGTAGTCGCTCAGCTCCTGCAGGCGGCGCTCGTCAAAGCCGGTGTCGCGTTCCTGGCCCTTGAGGCTGGCCACCAGCGCGTTCATGGAGGGCTGGCTGGTCAGCGACGCCATGGAGGAGATAGCGGTATCCACGATATCCACCCCTGCTTCGGCCGCCATCAGATAGGTGGCAATCTGGTTGCCGGTGGTGTCGTGGGTGTGCAGGTGGATGGGTAGGCCCACCTCGTTTTTGAGGGCGCGCACCAGCTTCTGGGCGGCGTAGGGCTTGAGCAGGCCGGCCATATCCTTGATGCACAGGGTGTGCACGCCCATTTTCTCCAGCTGCTTGGCCAGATCCACATAGTACTGCAGGGTGTATTTATCCCGCTTTTCGTCCAGGATGTCGCCGGTGTAGCAGATGGTGCCCTCGCAGAGCTTGTTCTGCTTGAGCACTTCGTCGATGGCTACCTCCATGCCCGGCAGCCAGTTTAAAGAGTCGAATACCCGGAAGATGTCGATCCCGCAGCGGGCCGCCTCGCCGATAAAAGCGCGGATCAGGTTGTCGGGATAGTTGGTGTAGCCCACGGCGTTGGCGCCGCGCAGCAGCATCTGGAAGGGGATGTTGGGGATTTTCTGCCGCAGCAGGTCCAGCCGCTCCCAGGGGGACTCATGCAAAAAGCGGTAGGCCACATCAAAGGTGGCGCCGCCCCACATCTCCAGCGAGAAGCAGTCGTTTAAAATTTCCGCGGTGCCCTCGGCGCCCTTGACCATATCCCGGGTGCGCACCCGGGTGGAGAGCAGCGACTGGTGCGCGTCCCGCATGGTGGTGTCGGTGATGAGCAGCTTTTTCTGGGCCAGCACCCAGTTTTTCACCGCCTCGGGGCCCTCGCGGTCCAGCAGGGCCTTGAGCCCCTGGGTCTTGGGCGGGTTGGCGGAAAAAGCGGGGAAGCGGGGGATATCGTACTGCTTGCGCTCGGCGGAGGGGTTTTTCACTTGGATTTCCGCGATGTAGCGCAGCACCTTGGTGGCGCGGTCGCGGCCGTCCTCGATCTCGAACAGCTCGGGGGCGTCGTCGATGAATTTGGTATGGCACTGGCCCGCCAGGAAGGTGGGGTGGGTCAGGATATTGGTGATGAAGGGGATATTGGTCTTGACGCCGCGGATGTGCTCCTCGATGATGGAGCGGTTGGCCTTGCGGCAGACCCCTTCGAAGGTGTTGTCCCAGCAGGTGACCTTGACCAGCAGGGAATCATAATAGGGGGAGATCACCGCGCCGGTGTAGGCGTTGCCGCCGTCCAGCCGCACGCCGAAGCCGCCGCCGGAGCGGTAGGCGGTGATTTTGCCGGTATCCGGCGCGAAGTTGTTGGCCGGGTCCTCGGTGGTGACGCGGCACTGGATGGCGTAGCCGTCCAGCTTGACGGCTTCCTGGCTGGGGATGCCGATCTGCGGGTCGGAAAGGGGCCGCCCTTCCGCAATCAGGATCTGCGCCCGCACCAGGTCGATGCCGGTGACCATCTCGGTGACGGTGTGCTCCACCTGGATGCGGGGGTTCATCTCGATAAAGTAGTGGTTGCCCTCCCGATCCACCAGAAATTCCACCGTACCGGCGGAAACATATCCCACATATTTGGCGATCTTCACCGCATCGGCATACAGCTGCTGGCGCACCTGCTCCGGCACCGACCAGGCGGGGGCGAACTCCACCACCTTCTGGTAGCGGCGCTGCAGCGAGCAGTCGCGCTCATACAGATGCACCACATTGCCCTGCTGGTCGCCCAGGATCTGCACCTCGATGTGCTTGGGCTCCACCAGGTATTTCTCGATGAAAATATCCTCGTTGCCGAAGGCCTTTTTGGCCTCGCCCTTGACCAGCTCAAAGGCGGGGGCCACCTCCTCCGGCCTGTCGCAGCGGCGCATGCCGCGGCCGCCGCCGCCCCCTGCCGCCTTGAGGATGACGGGGAAGCCGTAGGAGACGGCCTTTTCCAGCGCCTCTTCGGCATCCTTCAGCGGCTCGGAAGAGCCGGGGATGGTGGGCACCTGGCAGGCCTTGGCGATGGTTTTGGCGGTCAGCTTGTCGCCCATCTGGTCCAGAATCGCGGAGCTGGGCCCGATGAAGGTGATGCCTGCCTCCTCGCAGGCGCGGGCGAAATCGGCGTTCTCCGACAAAAAGCCGTAGCCCGGGTGGATGGCGTCCACATCCCGGCGCTTGGCCAGGTCGATGATGGATGGGATATCCAGATAGGCCCCCAGGGGGCTCTTGTTTTCGCCGATGAGATAGGCCTCATCCGCCTTGGTGCGGAACAGGCTGTAAGTATCCTCGTTGGAATACATGGCAACGGTGTGCAGCCCCAGGTCATAGCAGGCCCGGAAAATGCGGATAGCGATTTCTCCGCGGTTGGCCACCAGCACCTTTTTGAATTTTTGATTCGTCAGCATGGTCACCCTCCTTCTGCCAAAGAGCTCTGGCATGGTTATAAAAATTATTATACCGATTTCTGGAACTGTTTGCAAGAGGGATTCAGAAAAATTGCAAAATTATGTTTGTTCCACTGCTCGGTAGTGAAACCGGATTTTACACAATGGAAGAAAAGGACGAAATTTGGTAAAACCACATTTTATTATGGTAAACGAGGACAGCAAGGCCTGTTTGATTTTTTATCCGTACGGGGGAGGGGATTTTCACCGCCGGGCGCCGGGCCGGGGAAAAGCGTGTATTTTGCATAAATTGATTTAAAATCCTGCAAAAAGAATCCTCCAAAGGCAAAGAAAAAAGCCCCGAAGGGCTTTTACGGTTTCCGGCGGCATCAGGGCAGCGCATCCGCGGGCAGCTCCCGGAAATCCATGGCGTACCGGTCGCACAGGCGGCGCATTTCCTCCTGCTGGGGGCGGGAGGCCTCGTCAAAAATGCCCCACACCACAAAGCCCGCCTGTTTGGCGGTGCGCGCGGCGTACAGGGCGTCCTCCACCACCAGCGTTTCGGCGGGGAGAGCTCCCAGCTGCCGGGCCGCCAGGAGGAAGATCTCCGGGTTATCCTTATAGATCCCGTATTCCTCGCAGGTGACCACGGCGGAAAAATACTCCCGCAGCCCCACCCGTTCCAGAGCAGCGCCCGCCAGCTCCGGCAGGCTGGCGGTTACCACCCCCAGCTGCAGCCCGCGGCTGTGCAGGGCTTTTACCAGCTGGGCGGCCCCCGGCTTCAGGGGGATCTTATGCCGGTAGCTGAGGCGCACCAGCTCCATGATTTCGCGGCGGCACTCCTCCGGCGAAAGGGGCAGGACATACTCCTGCAGCAGATAAGCGGCGGCCTCGTCATAATCCAGCTCGGATAAGGCCTCCCCCAGGCCGGGGCGGGGGGTGATGCCGTGTTCCATCAAAAACCTCTCCCCCAGATGCCGCCACATGGGCATGGAATCCAACAGGGTGCCGTCCAGGTCAAACAGGGCGGCCCGGATCATGCGCGGTCCCCCAGGCGGCGGGCCAGGGCATAGAGCAGCTCCGCCTGGCGGGTGACATCCTCGGCGCCGAACAGCGCGGAGATCACCGCGATGCCGTCCACCCCGGTGCCCTCCAGCTGCTGGATGTTGTGCTCGTTCACCCCGCCGATGGCCACCATGGGCAGGCCTACGGCATCCTTGATCCGGCGCAGGGGGGCGGTGCCGATCACCCCGGCGTCCGCCTTGCTGCCGGTGGGAAAGACCGCCCCCACGCCCAGGTAATCCGCCCCGTCCGCCATGGCCTTTTCGGCCATGGCCACCGTTTTGGCCGAGACGCCCAGGATTTTATCCGGCCCGATGGCGCGGCGCACCTCGGCGGCATCCTGATCCCCCTGGCCTACATGAATGCCGTCGGCGTCTGCCGCCAGCATCACCTTCAGATTATCGTTGATGATGAGGGGCACCCGGTAGCGGCGGGTCACCTGCTGCACGGCGCGGGCCGCCTGAAGGAATTCCCCGTCCGGCAGGTCTTTTTCCCGCAGCTGGATCAGGGTCGCCCCCCCGCGGATGGCCTCTTCCACCCGGTCCTCCAGCCGCCGGCCCCGCAGGTAGGCGCGGTCGGTCACAGCGTAAAGGGTGAGCATGCTTTTATCGAATTTCATAACGGGTTCCTCCTTTTAAATCATCCTCGGTCAGATTGGTTACAGCGTCAAAAAGATAGGTCTTGTAGCTGCCCATGCCGTCCCGCGGCCCCATGCGGGCAAAGGCCATTTCGCCGGCCAGACCCATGACGGCGCTGGCAGCGGCGCAGCATTCCAGGGGATTTTGCGGGCTGGCCGCCAGCAAGGCCGCCAGCAGCCCGGTGAGCATGCAGCCGCTGCCGGTCAGGCGGCTCATCATCGGGTGGCCGTTGCGCACCAGCAGGGTGCGGCCCTGCCAGTGGATGACGTCGGTTTCCCCGGTGACCAGCAGCGCCGCCCCTGTTTTTTGAGAAAGGCGCTCCGCATGGCGGATTACCTCCTCCAGGCTGCCCATGGGGGAGCTGTCCACCCCGGCGAAGGTCACTTCCCGGCAGAGGGTCCACAACTCCGCCTGGTTGCAGCGGATGGCGGCAAAATGCGCAGCCGTCAGCAGCTCCCCGGCCAGCCGGATGCGGAAGGCGGAAGCCCCCACCCCCACAGGGTCCAGCACGGCGGGCTTCCCCGTCCGGTTGGCAGTTTCGGCAGAGATGCGGCAGGCCCGCGCTTTCTGCCGGTTGGGCGTGCCGAGGTTGACCGCCAGGCCGCCGCAGCCGGCGGTGATTTCGGCAGCCTCCTCCGGCTCCTCCGCCATAATGGGGCTGGCGCCCGCCGCCAGCAGCAGGTTGGCGCAGTCCAGGGATGTGACATGATTGCAGATATAATGGATGCGCGGGTTTTGGGCGCGCATCCGGCCCAATACGGAAAAATCCATAAACTCCTCCCGGAAAAACAGAAAAAAGCAGGAACAGGCGCGTCTGCCTATCCCTGCCGAAGCGTTGAAACTCCCCGCCATGGCGCACAGGCCACATCAGGTCTAGGGTCGAAACGCACGGTTTCCTCTCAGCCATAGGCTCCCCTGTTTTCCTTATTCAAATGCAGTGTTTATTTTAGCATAAGCGGGGGAATCCGTCAATTTTTTCCGCACGCTGCCCAAAGGCCGCTGCCCACAGGGCGGGATTTTCAGAAAAAGTGTTTCTTTACAACCGAAGGCCGGCAATGGTAAAATATTATTGTCATATCAAATTGATAGATGCCGCGCTTTTCGCTGCAATTTCTGTGTCAAAAAAGCCGCAGCAGCGATCTTGACCGCGTCGCCGGGCAGAAAGGGGACCACGCAGCTGCCCAGGGCGGCAGCCAGCCCGCTGCCGGTCAGCATTAAGAACCAGACTGTCCCCAGCAGATAGCAGGCGGCCAGCCCGGCCACCATAGCAAGCACGGTGGCGAAGGCTTTTTTTCCGGGCGCCTTGAGCAGCCAGCCGGTGATCCAGGCGGCGGCCAGATATCCCGCCAGATACCCTCCCGTGGGGCCGGCCAGGACACTCAGCCCGCCCCGGAAACCGGCAAATACCGGCACACCGGCGGCCCCCAGCAATAGGTACGCCGCAATGGAAAGTACGGCGCCCCGGCATCCCAGCAGGCCGGCTGCGGCCAGCACGGCAAAGGCAGCCAGGTTGATGGGCACAGGGGTGAAGGGCAGCGGCAGGGAAATTTGTGAGCAGATGGCCGTCAGCGCACAGAACAGGGCGGCGGCGGTCAGCTCCCGGGTGTGGATAGACTGCATAGGAAACCTCCTAAATCGTAAACTAAATAAAGGTTTTTGGTTTACAATCATCATACTGCTGCGCCCTGTCTTTGTCAACAGAAAAAACAGAGGTTTTTCATTCCTCCGTCAGAAAATCATCACATTTTGCCAGTATAATAAATATTGTCAGGTATTTTGTGTTTGGGAGGGGAAAATCTTGAAGATCAGAGCTTTGGCGGTGACACTGGCGCTTTTTTGCGTGATCGGGTTTGAGGTTTTCCTTTCCCGGGCGGCTTCTCCCCAGCCGGGGCAGGGGCTGATTCTGGAAGGGAAGCTGGTCGCCCTTTCCGATACACACCTGACGGTGGAGTATGAATCCGGCGGCAAGCTGTTTTTGCGCAGCTTCCCGCTGGCCAGCGATTTTGAAAAGGCCATCGTCATGGGGGATTCCACCCTTTCGATGGAAAAGAACGCCGAATTGCCGCTGGGCGAGCAGATCCGCATTTTGTGCGAGCAAAAGGGCGGCGATATTGTCGCCAGTGCCTGCGAATTGATCGGCTGATGTTTGTTTATTTGTGACACTCCTGCGCTGTATTGGAAATTGGCTCCAGCCATTATAGCGCTTTGACATCCTCTGCATGGAGTTCGGGAATTATCTTTTTCATTTTTCTGTTGTGGGGAACCGCTTCGGCGGTTAACAGGGGAATGAGCCTGGCCGGTCAACGTGCTGAAGCCGGCCAAAAAAGATAGCCGGGATTTTGCCTCGGGCATTGTGGGAAACGACAGGCCTCATAATGTCCGCCCGGATTGCTCCGCCCGAACTCCATGGGGAGCCATTCTGTTTTCAGCAGGGGAAAGCGCCCCTGCTTTTACTTTTTTAGAAATTCTGCCAGCGGCTTGACTTTGCCGCCTGGATTTGATATAATACACCTCGTGACAATTCAGTGATTTGCGGTAGTGCTGGAACAGGCAGACAGGCACGTTTGAGGGGCGTGTGCGCAAGCGTATGGGTTCAAGTCCCATCTACCGCACCAAAAGAAAAAGGGCACCCAGTCGGGTGCCTTTTTCTTTTGGCGGAGAGGCATTTGGCCGCGCCAAATGCCGCCCGCTGCGGCCCCCTGCCCCATGATGCCTCCATGACGTTCCGAGGCAGTGACAGAGAAAAAATAAACGCCCCGGGCGTCTTGGTGGATGCCCTGCCGTCTTTACAAAACCGCCCAAATCGGGTACAATGAGAAAGAACAAGCAGGGCCTGCCAAAGTGCCTAAAGGCCCGGCGAAAAGTTTGGTAACCTTTTTTACCGCAGAGGTTGACAAAGATGCAGACCCGCCGGACAATCAGCAGAGCAGAGCAGAGCAGAGCAGAGCAGAGCAGAGCAGAGCAGAGGCTAGACTCTGCCCCTTTTGCTGCCCCAAAACGGAATACAAAAATCAAGGCGTATTCTGCCCGTGTAAAAAACGGGTGGGATACGCCTTTTGCTGTTCTCGGGGAATTTTCCGAAATGGCAGAGCGATGACAGAATAGGAGGGTTACGCATGAAAAAGAAGCTGGCCAGCCTGCTGTTGGCGGCGGCAATGGCGCTGACCATGACCGCCTTCCCCGTGTTTGCGGCGGGAGAAGAGGTGCAGGACAGCAGCACGGCCATCACGGAGGGAAGCGCCCTGTGCGAACACCACCCAAGCCATGACGCGGCTTGCGGCTACACCGAGGGGACAGCGGAAATCCCCTGCACCCATGAACACGACGGGGACTGCTATACCCTTGTGACCGAGTGTGTCCATGAGCATACGGCGGAGTGCTACCCGGCGGAAAGCGTGTCGGAAAACACCGCCACCCCGTCCCAGCCGGAGGAAGCCGAGCCGACGGCCTGCACCCATGTATGCACCGAGGAAAGCGGGTGTATCACAAAGGCCCTGGACTGCAAGCATGAGCATGACGAAGCCTGCGGCTATGTTCCCGCCACAGGGGGAACGCCCTGCACCTTTGCTTGTGAAGTCTGCAACCCGCAGGACAGCGGGGACACGGCAACTCCGTCCGACGCACAGCCGGAAGAATGTACCTGTGAAACCCTCTGCACCGAGGACAACATCAATGAAGATTGCCCGGTGTGCGGGGCCGAGGACGCAGAGCCCACCGATTGCAAGGGCCTGGAAGCCCTGCCTGCTACTCTGTCCAACGCGCTCCCCGTCACGGCGCTGGCGGCAGAAGGTGTACCTAGTCAGCTTTATGTGGGAAATAAGCAGGTTATTAGTTATACTGAAACCACCTACTGGACCACGGATACGGATGGGAATCTGACACAAACCGCAGCTGACCAGAGTTGGAATGTCAAATACGACCCAGCCACCGTCGCCCTGACCCTACGCGGGGCGACCATCCAGGGAGGGACTAATACCGGACCAGCG
>CAJFPC010000018.1 GCA_904398325.1 Candidatus Neoruminococcus faecicola
GCAGCAGAAAACCCACTTCGGCCGGGCCGGGGCAGCCGGACGGCTCCGGCAGCTGGCGGGGCAGCATCAGTCCGCCCTGGAGACGCTGGCCTTTGCGGTGATGGGCTGGCTGATGGCCGGCGCCGTGATTTTGGGCAGCGCGGCCCCTTTTGGCGCAGCATTCTGCGCGGCGGTATCCGACCGGCAGCGCCCGGCGGCCAGCGCGGCGGCCCTGGCGGGCTATCTGTTTTCCCCCGCCGGTATGAAGCTGTGGAACGCTGTGGTGGTGCTGATGGTCTGGCTGATCCGCTGGGTGATCGGCAGCGCGCCGCTGTTCGGCAAGGCGGCAGCCCTGCCCAGCGCGCTGACCTTTTTCGGCTATGGTATCGTCATGGTGATGATGGTGCTGCTGGGCGGCGCCGATGCTTATCAGATGATGCTGTTTTTCTGCGAGGCGCTCCTTGCCAGCGGCGCGGCGTATTTCTTTTACCGCACGCTGCAGCTGCGGCACCGCAGCTGGGACTCCCTTTCCCGCCAGGAGGCCTCCTGCCTGGCGGTCACGGCGGCGCTGCTGGTGCTGGCCATGATGGGCCTGGGGGTGTTCGGCCTCTCGCTGGGGCGGCTGGCCGCGCTGGCGGCGGTGCTCTTTTTCGCCTATGATTACGGCGAGGCGGGCGGCGCGGTGGCGGGCATCTGCGCCGGCATCGTGGTGGTGCTGTGGGGCGGAGCAGAAAGCTACCTCTTTGCCGCTTACAGCCTGGGCGGCATGATGGCGGGGCTGTTTTTTCCGGCCAGCCGCATTGTGGCGGCGCTGGTGTACCTGTTTGTGATGACAGCCGGCGTGTTTCTCGCCGGCAGCACAGAGTATTCCCCCCTGTGGGAGGCGGTGATCGTCATAGCGGTATTCCTGTTTTTGCCGCCGTCGGCGCTGCCGGTGCCCAAAACGCAGCTGGCCGCCCGCAGCAGCATGGAGGACGACACCCTGCGCCGCCTGTTAAGCCAGCGCATCGGCAGGATCTCCGCCAGCCTTAAGGAGATCAGCGACACCACCCGGCAGGTGGCCCAGCGCCTGGAGCAGAAGCGGGAGAAAGGCGCTCTCACCCTGATGGAGGAGGCGGTGCAGAAAAGCTGCGCCCGCTGCGGGCTGAACGGCTTTTGCTGGGGACAGGGCTACGAGCGCACCAACGCCGCCTTTGAGGAGGTGCTCACCCGCCTGCGGGCCGGCGAGACGGTCCAGGCGGAGCAGATCCAGGAGCTGTTCCCCCGCGGCTGCCGCAAGGCGGAGCTGGTGATCAAGAATCTCACCGAGCTTTTGGCCGCCCATACCGGCAGGGAGAGCGCCGGCCGCCGGGCCGCTCAGGTGCGCTCGGTGGTCACCGACCAGTTTGACGGCATGGCCGCCTTGCTGGATGGGCTGCGCGGCCAGGTGCGGACAGCGGGCCGGCAGGACAGCCAGCTGCAGCAGAAGCTGTTCGATTACCTCTGCGGGCAGGGGGTCCAGCCGGAGAGCGTCAGCTGCTTTGAGCAGGATGGACGCCTGGTGGCCCAGGTGGAAGCCCCCGCCCAGAAGGAGCCCCGGCTGCGCCAGCCCGAACTGCTGCTCGATCTGGAGGAGCTGTGCGGCGTGCCGCTGGAGCCCCCGGTGCTGGAGACAGAAGAAAGCCGGGTGCAGGCGGTCTTTTTGGAAAAGGCGGCCTATACCCTGGAATTTGGTTTTGCACAAATCCCCCTTGCCGGCGAAAAGGTCAGTGGGGATACCTATAAAACCGTCGCAGACCTGGAGGGCAGGATGCACATCATCCTCTCCGACGGGATGGGCAGCGGCCGGGCCGCCGCGGTGGATTCCACCATGGCCACGGCGCTCTTAGCCAAAATGCTGCGGGCGGGCGTGGGGTTTGACGCGGCGCTCAAGCTGCTCAACTGCGCGCTGGTGCTCAAATCCCCCGAGGAATCCCTCGCCACGGTGGATATCGCTTCGGTCAACCTTTACACCGGGCAGGCGGATTTTTATAAGGCGGGGGCGGCGCCCTCCTTCCTCTTAAAGGGCAGGAAGGCGGGATATATCCAGTCCACCTCCCTGCCGGCGGGCATTCTGGAGGGCATCGCCTTTGAACACGCTGCCGCCGCCCTGAAGGAGGGCGACCTGCTGGTGCTGGTCTCCGACGGGGTGGTGGCCACCGGGATGGACTGGGTCCTCAGCGAGCTGGAGCATCTGGAAACGGATGATCCCCAGGCGGTGGCCGAGCGCATCGCCCAGAACGCCTCCATGCGCAGGCAGGGCCGGCGCGGCGACGATGTGACCGCCGTGGTGGCCGCCCTGCGGCGGGCGGAGTGATTTTTGACATCTTCTCATAGGTTGTTCCTTTGTTTTCACCCCTGTGGAAAAGGCCCCGGCAGATTTCTGCCGGGGCCTTTTCCCTTTCCCGCGGTGGGTTATCCCGCCAGAAGGGACGATTGGCTGAGGTCTTCCATAAGGCGCTTTACATTGTCGTACCGGGAGGAATCCGACTGGGCGCCCAGGCTGCAGATCAGCAGCTCCCTGCCCTGCCGGCGGCAGAGCACCACCAGGTTGTAGCCGTCCTCCAGCGAGCCGGTTTTCACCCCGGCGACATGGGGGTCATAATACTCCGACTGCGGGTTTAGGAAGGCGTTGGTGTTCTGCCAGCTCTGGGTGCTGCCGTCCGGCAGCCGGGCGGTGTAGACGGCGGAGGACACCATCTGCCGGAACCAGTCCTGTTCCATGAGGCGCCCGGTGACGGCCGCCAGGTCCAGGGCCGTGGTACGCGACTGCTCGTCAAAGCCGCTGGGGTCATAGAGGAAGGTGTCCCGGCAGCCGGTTTTTTCCAGATGCTCCTGCAGCCCCGAGAGGAAGGCCTGGACACGCTCCCGCCCGGGCGCGGCCTGGGGCGACAGGATGCCGCCGCAGTAGTCGGCCACCGCATAGGCGGCGTCGTTGCCCGAGGGGACGAGCATGGCGGCGAACAGGTTTTCCAGGGTGTAGTCCTTCGCCTGGATGCCGGCCACCGAGGAGCCGGGTTTGGTGAGGGCCAGCGCCTCGGCGCTGACGGGGACGGTGCTTTCCAGCGGGGCCAGGGTGGCCGCATACTCCGCCACAAACAGCTTTGCCAGGCTGGCGGGCGGCTGCGGCTGATCCTCCCGCAGAGAGAGCCACACGGCGCCGCTGCCGGGCTCGGTCACCAGCAGGGCGTCGGCGTCGTAGGTATCCTGGTGGAACAGGCCGAACAGCCAGGCGTGCAGGGCGTTTTTCTCCTGCCGGAGGGCCTCCGGCTGCAGCGCCCAGATCAGAAGCGCCGCGCCCGCCAGGATGACAGCGATAAAGCAGCCAAAGCGCGCCGGCCGGATGCGCAGGCGCCTGCGGCGTTTTCGCTTGGGGGATTGTGTTTTCATGCTGCCTCCTGATTCTGTGGGGAAGAGGGAGGTTTTTTCTGCCGGGATCAGGGCTTTTTGCGTTTTTTGCGCGGGGCGCTGACTGCGCCGGGGCAGGTGCGGACATAATGAAACAGGTACTGCTGGGCGATGCCTGCGTGACGCTGGGCGCACTGGGGCAGCCCGCGGGGGAACAGCTGCCGCACTGCGCGCAGGATCCAGACATCGCTGGGGAAGCAGTCGGTTTTGCCCCAGCCGTACAGCAGGGCGCAGTCGGCCACCTTGCGCCCCACGCCGTAGATCTGCATCAGCATCTGG
The DNA here is from genome assembly GCA_904398325.1 of Candidatus Neoruminococcus faecicola. Classification (GTDB taxonomy): domain Bacteria; phylum Bacillota; class Clostridia; order Oscillospirales; family Ruminococcaceae; genus Neoruminococcus; species Neoruminococcus faecicola. The sequence goes on from CAJFPC010000018.1 coordinate 3,685, forward strand.
CGGGCCTCCTCGGTGCCGGCGGCATCCACCTCGTCCAGACGGATGCTCCCGCCGGCGACTTTGGCGGCGGCGTCCAGCAGGTATTTGGCCCGAAAGCCGCACCGTACCGGGGCAAGCTGCTCCACCGTCAGGCCGGCCAGCCGCTCCGGCGCCGGGAAGGCGTACCGCCCCGGGGAGATCTCCTCCCCAAAGGCGGCGCACAGCCGGTCGATCATGCCCTGGATGCGCCTAATATTGTTGTTCTGGCTGAGTAAAAAGGAGGCCAGCGCCTCCCAGGGCTCCTGCCGCAGAACCCGGATGCCAGGGCAGTAGCCGATGGCCCTGCGGAACACAGCGCTGCGGCTCAGCTGCCGCTTGATAGCCCCATAATCCCGGCCCAAGTCAAAATAATCCCGCCAGATTCCCTCGTATTCCTCCGGCGGGGTGTTAAGCAGGGTCAGCCGGTCCGCCTGCTGGCTCAGGCGCAGATAGCGCCCGCGGGCGACGCCCTCATAGCAGAGGCCGGGCCCTTCCAGCCGGCGCCAGCGGAAGCACTGGCCGCATTCCAGCGTCTGGGACAGGTCAAAATCCGGCACCCCGTCCACAACCAGATGCGGCCCGCTTGCATAAATATTCATTCCGGCTTCCCCCTTTTTTGGCTTGGCAACCGTTATTATAGCACATCCGGCGAAAAAGGGGGAGATGCATATCATTCCAGGCCAGCCGCCGCCTCAGGAACTGTGAGGGTGCATAAACTTTTAGTATGGGCCTTTTGTGGAAAACTCTGCGGAAAAGAAGGAAAACTTCGGGTTTTCCACGGGGAATAATGGCATGAACAGGGAGTTTTAAACATTTTCCACAGGGTTTTCCGCAAAAAAACAGCGCAATTTTGAACCGGCTGTGAACAAAAATTTCTATACAAACGGTAATGAAGAGGGGAAATCCCGGGGGCTTGTCAATGGTTTTTTTACACTAAAAACGCTCGTAAAATTTAAGAAAAATTTTCCGTCCCTGCCCCTTGACAGACGTTATGCAGAGGATAAATGTATAAACATTTTTTTCATCCCGCCGTCCTGCCAGCGGCCGATAGACGGGAAAAAAGAAAAATGTAGAAAAAGGTTTGCAATTTACCTCGAAAAATAGGATAATGATAGAAAGTATGGTATTCACTATGGCACAGATCCCCTTGTCCGCCTGGCGAGGGGCGGGAAGGAGAACCGCAATGAAGAAGGAGAACGCACAACCCGCTGCCGCCCGCGAGGATTTGGCCGTGGGCCGCAACGGTGTGCTGGAACTGCTGAAAAGCGGCGCCCAGATTGAGTGCATCTATCTGGCGCGGGGGGAACAGGGAGGCAGCATCCCCAAAATCGCCGCCCTGGCCCGGGAAAAGAAGATCCCCCTCAAGGAGGTAGCGCCCGCCAAGCTGGAGCACCTGTGCGGCACCGTCAGCCACCAGGGGGTGGCGGCCACCCTCAGCGCCGCCCGCTACAGCACGCTGGAGGAGCTGTTCCGGCGGGCAGGGGATGAGGCGCCCTTTTTTGTCATAGCCGACGAGATCGAGGACCCCCACAACCTGGGGGCCATCATCCGCACGGCGGAGGCTGCCGGCGCCCACGGGCTCATCCTGCCCGAGCGGCGCAGCGCGGGGCTGACGGGGGTGGTCTCCAAAACCTCCGCCGGCGCGGTGGAGCATCTGCCGGTGGCGCGGGTCACCAACCTGGTGCAGACCATCCGCCAGCTCAAGGAGCGGGGCGTCTGGATTTACTGCGCCGATATGGACGGCCAGCCCTGGTGCCGCACAGATTATTCCGGCGGCGTGGCGCTGGTGGTCGGCTCGGAGGGCAGGGGCGTCAGCCGCCTGGTGAAGGAGCATTGTGATTTTGTGGTGTCGCTGCCCATGCGGGGGCAGGTCAACTCCCTCAACGCCTCGGTGGCGGCGGGGATCATCCTGTTTGAGATCGCCCGCCAGCGCATGGGCCTGGGGCACTGACCGATATGAAACAAGCTGCAGCAAAATGGAGGGACGTTCGTGGCTAAGAATTACAGCGTGGATGATATTCTGGAGGAGGTGCGCCGCAAAAAAAGCGGCGCGGCCCAGCAGGCGCCTCCTTCTTATTCTGACTCCGGTTCCAGCGCGTGGGGGGAGGCCCCCCGCCGGGCAGAGGCGCAGGAGCCTGACACCTGGCAGGAGGCGCCTGCCAGGCGGCGCCAGCCTCAGGCGGCGGAACCCCCGGCTGAGGAGCGGCCCTTTGCCCGGCTCGGCCAGGAGAGGCGCGCCTGGGGGGATTTTGAGGCTGAGGAGCCCCGCCCCCAGGCCAGGCAGGCTGCGCCTGGCCGCAGCCGGGAGGAGTGGAACCCCTACAGCGAGCCGATGGTGCGCAGCGGCAGCCATATCAATACGGCGGGCCTGGCGGATTTCTTCAGCCACACCGAGGAAGAGGACCCCAAGGAGGCGAAAAAGCGCGCCAGGCGGGAGAAAAAAGCCGCCCGCAAGCCCCGCCGCGGCCGGCAGGAAAGCGCCGCGCCCCAGCAGGAGGAAGAGGCGGACTACACCCCCTTCCGTGGGGAAAGCCTCGCCGGCAGCTGGAAGGAGGCACCCGCGCCAGACCGGCAGGATCGGTTTTCTTTTGGGATGGAGCAGGAGGGAAAGGAGGAATTTTCCTTCGGCGGCCGTCCCTTTGGCGGGGAGGAGCCCCGCTTTGAGCCTCGGGGGAGCCGGGAAGCTTTCCGGCCCCAGCGGCCGGCCCGGGAGGAAAGCTCCCCCCGAGATGAGGAGGCCCCCCGCTGGCAGCGGCCTTTCTCGGAAGAAGAGGGCCCTGATTTTGGCGGCGCCTTCCGGCAGGAAAGTGTCCCGCAGGAGGAGGAAAACCCCTTCCGCAGCCGCTTTTTGGCCCGGCAGGGCATGACGGAGCCGGAGGGTGAGGCGGACTTCCCCGCTGCGCGGCAGGAAGAAGCGGAACCGGAGGAACCGGCGCGCACCTTCCATTTTTCCCAGGCGGCGGCCGCCAAGCCCTGGGAGGAGGAAGAGGACCTTGCCCGCACCCGCATGATTCCGCCCCAGGGCGGCGAGGACCGGGTGGCCCGGCAGACCGCCCAGATCCACCAGGCCATCCTGGAGGATGAGGACGAGGAGGAGCCCCAGGGGGAGATCGACGATTTCACCAGCCAGAAGGAGGCCCCCGCCATCGAGGAGGATCTGCTCCGCCAGAAGCGGCGGCTGGGGCTGCGGTTCTGGCTCAACCTTGCACTGCTGGCGGTTCTGCTTTACCTGGCCTTTGCTCTCAATATCCAGGCGATGCCCCTGCCGGACTTCATGCTGCCGGAAACCAGCATGCGCATGTTCCTGGGGGTCAACCTGGGGCTGTTCGCCATTCTGATGCTGCTCAACGGCACCGTGCTGGTGGAGGGGGTCAAAAGCCTCATCATCCGGGATGCCGGCACCGACGCCCCGGCTGCGGTGGCGATGATCGCCTCGCTGATGCAGGGGGCGGCGCTGGTGATCAGCCCCGACCAGGTGGCGGATCTGGCCCTGCCCTTCTATTTCGCGCCGGTGGCGCTGGTGCTGCTCTTTAACAGCATGGGCAAAAACATGATGCTGGGGCGCATCCTGCGCAATTTCCGCTTCTTAGCCGGGGAGGGGCGCAAAAAGGCGGTTTCCCTGGTGGGCAGCCCCGCCCTGGCCGATGAGCTGGGCCGCGGGCTGGAGGGCGGCGCCCGCAAGGTGGCTTACAGCGCTCCGGCGGGCTTCCTCACTCAGTTTTTGGAGAGCAGCTACAGCGACGAATACGACGAGAACATCAACCGCACCACCGCCCCCATCTGCCTGATCGCCTCGCTGGTGGTCTCGGTGATCGCGGGCATCCTGTCGGGGGATGTGTTTACCGGCCTGACCTCCTTCGCGGCCATCAGCTGCATCTGCGCCCCGCTGACGCTGACGCTGGTGGGCAACGGGCCGCTCAACAAGGCCTCCAAGGTGCTGGTGAAAAAGGGTCTGATGATTTCCGGCCACGACGCGGTGGAGGAATACCACGACGTGGACGCGGTGGTGCTGAAGGCCGCCGACCTGTTCCCCGGCGGGTGCATCACCCTGCACGGGCTCAAGGCCTTTGAGCAGAACCGCATCGACGAAGCCATTGTGGATGCCGCCAGCGTGATCTGCAGCTGCGGCAGCGAGCTCAAAGACGTGTTCCTTTCCGTCATTGGGGGCAACCAGGCCCTGCTGAAAAAGGTGGACCATGTGGTCTATGAGGATATGATGGGCCTTTCCGCCTGGGTGGACGGCAAGCGGGTGCTGGTGGGCAGCCGGGACCTGATGATGCACCACGGCATCGCCACCCCGTCGGCGGATTATGAGGCCAAGTTTAAAAAGGAGGACCGGCAGCTGCTGTACCTGGCCAATTCCGGGGAGCTGACCGCCATGTTCATCCTCAGCTATCACCCGGCGGACAGCATGTACCGCGCCCTGCGGCACCTGGCCAAGCGGCAGATCGGGCTGATCGTCAAGGCCACCGACCCCAACCTCAATGCCAAGACCATCGGGGAGATCTACGATTATCCCGCCTACTGCATCAAGGTGCTGTCCAGCCAGCTGCATGAGGAATACGAGCGCATGACCGCCGAGCGGAAAACCGCCCCCTGCCGCATCGCCTATACCAGCGACAACGCCGTCCCCCTGCTGTGGAGCGTGCGGGCCGCCGCCAAATTAAAGCGCAATATCGGCACCGCCACCATCCTGCAGCTGGTGGGCCTGGGGGTCGGGTATGCGGTGATCACCTTCTTTTCCATCATCCAGTCCATCTCGGTCATCAGCTTCAGCGCCATGCTCTTGTTCCAGCTGTTCTTCTTTGTGGTGATCCACCTGCTGGCCCTCTCCCGCAAGGTGTGAGCCTTTTTCATTAAAAAAGTCCAGTTCATTCCCGAAAAAAAGCAGCTGATTGGTAAAAATCAACAATCCACCCGCCGTTTCTTTTATAGCGGCGGGTGTTATTTTTTACCGGATAGCCTTGCGCTGGCCCTGGAAAACTTATATAATAAAACTAATATTTCAATAGTTTTTGCTAATGATCATCGTCAATTTGCCAAAAAATTCAGATCAAAGGCATCCGAAAGGGGTTAATCGCAATGAGACAATATCTCGCAGGCAAAATCCGGAACGTCGCCCTGGCCGGCCACGGCGGCTGCGGCAAGACCTCCCTGGCGGAGGCGCTGCTCTTCAAGGCGGGGGCAACCGACCGCCTGGGCAAGATTGCCGACGGCACCACCGTCTGCGACTTTGACCCGGAAGAGATCCGCCGCAAGGCCTCGGTCAGCACGGCGGTGGCGCCCTTCAGCTGGGGCAGCACCAAAATCAACCTTTTGGATACGCCGGGCCTTTTTGACTTTGCCGGCGGCCTGTGCGAGGGCATCCGCCCGGCGGAAAGCGTGCTGATCGCCGTTTCGGCCAAATCCGGCGTCACCTACGGCGCTGAGAAGGCCTATCAGATGGCGCGCCAGATGGGCAAGGCCACCATGGTCTTTGTCACCAAGCTGGATGCGGACAATGCGGATTTCTATAAAGTGCTGGAGGAGCTCAAGGCCAAGTTCGGCCCCTCCGCCTGCCCCATCGTCGTCCCCTTTGAGGAGGATGGCAAGCGCGGCTATATCAACCTGGTGGATAACAAGGCCTATCATTACGACGCGGACGGCGAGCCCCACGAGGTGGCCATGCCCGATGTGGGCCACCGCACCGACGGGCTGCGGGTCGCCATCTCCGAGGCCATTGCCGAGACGGATGAGGCGCTTTTTGAGAAATATTTCTCCGGTGAGCCCTTCACCCGGGATGAGATCTTGAGCGGCATCCACACCGGCGTCAAATCCGGCGCCATCACCCCCGTGCTGTGCGGCAGCGCCGCCACGCTGGAGGGCATCGACATGCTGCTGGACGCCATGGTGGACCATCTGCCCAGCGCCTGGGAGAGCGCCGGCGAGATCGCCGAGGATGCCTCCGGCAGCCCGGTGGAGGTGGAATGCACCGATGAGGCCCCCACGGCCGCCTATATTTTCAAGACGGTGGCCGACCCGTTTATCGGCAAGCTTTCCTTTGTGAAGGTGGTCGCCGGCAAGCTGGCCAGCGATTCCAACGTCATCAACACCCGCACCGGCCAGCCGGAAAAGATGGGCAAGGTCATTTATATGAAGGGCAAAAAGCAGGAGGATACCTCCTTTGTGGCGGCCGGCGATATTGGCGCCGTCACCAAGCTGGAAAAGGCCGTCACCGGCGACACCCTCTGCGACCCCAAGCGGCTGGTCACCTTCCAGCGCATGGAATTCCCCGCCGCCACCTACACCATGGCGGTGCGCGCCGCCAAGAAGGGGGAGGAGGGCAAGATCGCCCAGGGCCTGGCCCGCCTGATGGAGGAGGACCCCTCCATCACCTTTGAGCAGAATACCGAGACCCACCAGCAGCTGCTTTCCGGCCTGGGTGAGCAGCACATTGATGTGATCGTCACCCGGCTGAAGAATAAATTCGGGGTGGACGTGGTGCTGGAGGAGCCCCGCGTCGCCTACCGCGAGACCATCCGCAAGAAGGTCAAGGTCCAGGGCCGCCACAAAAAGCAGAGCGGCGGCCACGGCCAGTTCGGCGATGTGTGGATCGAGTTCGAGCCCTGCGACAGCGAGAGCCTGGTCTTCGCTGAGAATGTGTTCGGCGGCTCGGTGCCCAAGAATTACTTCCCCGCGGTGGAAAAGGGCCTGCAGGAGGCAGTCAAGCACGGCGTGCTGGCGGGCTATCCCATGGTGGGGGTCAAGGCCACTTTGGTGGATGGCTCCTACCACCCGGTGGATTCCTCCGAAATGGCCTTCAAGACCGCTGCCAGCCTGGCCTACAAGGCGGGCATCCCCCAGGCGGGGCCGGTGCTGCTGGAACCCATCGGCCATCTGAAGGTGCAGGTATCCGACGCCTACACAGGCGACGTCATCGGCGAGCTCAACAAGATGCGTGGCCGCGTGCTGGGCATGAACCCGCTGGAAAACGGCCAGGTGGAGATCGAGGGCGAGGTGCCCATGAGCGAGATGCACGGCTTCACCACCACTTTGCGCTCCATGACCCAGGGCCGTGGCAGCTTCAGCTTCGCTTTTGAGCGCTATGAGCAGCTGCCTGCCAACCTGGAGGAAAAGGTCATCGCCCAGGCCAAGGAGCAGGGCCTGCTGCAGGGCTCCAGCGAGGGCTGAGCGCCGGATCAAAATTTCATTACAACAAAAAAGCCCGGTGTCTCCGGGCTTTTTCTTTGCGTTTCAGCGGCTAGGCGCGGAACAGGTGCAGGCTGCCGTTTTCCTGCAGATGGATCAGGTAGAGCAGCACCAGCGGCGCCAAAAAGGCCCCCAGGATACCCACCGTCTGCAGCCCCACATAAATGGCCCCCAGGCAGGCCAGCGGATGCAGGCCAATCCGGCCGCCCAGGATGCGGGGCTCGGCGATGTTGCGGGCTACCTCCACCGCGGCGGCCAGCAGGATGAGCCCCACCCCGAAGGCGGCGTTCCCCGCCAGGATGGCGTAGATCCCCCAGGGCAGCAGGATAGCGGCGCTGCCCAGCAGGGGCAGCAGATCCAGCAGGGCGATGATGGCCGCTGTCAGGAGAAAATCCTTCACCCGCAGCAGCAGAAGCCCTGCCGCCAGTTCCGCAAAGGTCAGGCAGAACATCACCAGATAGGCCCACAGCATCCGCGCCACGGTGGTCTTGAGAAAGCCGCGCAGATCCCGCAGGAAAAACAGCGCCGACAGCGGGATCTGCCGCTTGAGAAAGCGGGTGATGGGGCGGTATTCGGTGGTGATGAACACGGTGGAAAGGATGGTGAACAGGATAAACAGCGCGATCTGCGGCAGGGCGGCGGCGATCCGGGCCCCGGCGGAAAGGGCATAGGAGGAAAGGCCCAGCAGCGTGTTCACCAGCTGTGAGGCGGCGTCCTCGTTCCAGTGCTGGATGGTGCCGGCATACTGGGGGAACAGCCCGATGAGAAAGTCGATGCAGTTTTGCCAGAACAGGGCGGCCGCCGGCAGGATGGTATCGGAGAATAAGCTGGGCAGCTTGGCGAGCAGATACAGCATCAGCCAGCCGATTCCCGCCGCTGCCGCCAGGATGGCCGCAAACACCCCTAAAAATAATCCCAGGGTGAGCACCGAGCAGACCAGCCCCCGCCGCAGCCTGACCCGGCGGCGCACCGCATCGCTCAAAGGGCTTAAAAAGCTGGCGATGGCAAAGCCCAGGATCAGCGGCATCAGATAGCGCGCCGCCAGCCGCAGGCCGATCACCGCCATCAGGATCACTACCAGGTAGTAGGCGGTGTTGAGAAGAAACAGGCTTTTTTTCTGACGTTCCACACGGGTCCCCCTTTCCTTGGGATATCTCTGGTTAGTATGGCCCGCCGCCGGGCGGTTTTTGCAGCCTGGCGGCAGGAAAAGAGCAGAAATAAGAAAACGCAAGCAATCCGCTTAAAACATGAGGATTCGGGAGAAATCCAACAGATAAACTGAAATTTTAAAAGAAAACGGCCTTTGCGGAGCGCGGAGGATAAGAGTATAGTTGTTTTTATTGACGAACAATCGTATTCAGGAGGTGGACGATATGCCAGAAAAGCCCAAATACCTGGTGGTGGATACCAAGGTGCTGCCGGAGGTTTACTGGAAGGTGGTCTACGCCAAGCGCCTGATGGCCACCGGCCAGGCCAAGACCCAGTCGGAGGCGGCCAAGATGGCCGGGCTTTCCCGCAGCGCATTTTATAAATATAAGGAATATGTGTTCCAGTTCAACGACCGGTTCTCCTACCGGGTGGCCACCTTTTACGCCACGCTGATGGATAAGCCGGGCGCCCTCTCTGCCCTGCTGGGGGCGCTGTATCAGCAGGGGTTCAACGTGCTGACCATCAACCAGAACATCCCGGTGGACGGGGTGGCGCCGGTTTCCATCTCGGTCAGCTGCCAGAACACCCGGGTGGATGAGGCCGATGTGGTGGGCCTATTGCGGCAGGTAGACGGCGTGGTGGATGTGCGCCTGGTGACACAGTGAGAGAAGGAGGGAGCAGCATGCTGAAAATCGCCCTGATGGGCCACGGCGTGGTGGGCAGCGGCGTGGTGGAGGTGCTGGAAAAGAATAAGGAGAACATCCGGCGCAAGATCGGCCGGGAGGCCGAGATCCGGTATATCCTGGATCTGCGGGATTTCCCCGACAGCCCGTATCATGAAAAATTTATCAAGGACTTTAACATTATCCTAAACGACTCGGAAATCGAGATCGTGGTGGAAGTGATGGGCGGCATCCATCCGGCCTATGATTATGTCAAGGCCTGCCTGGCCGCCGGCAAGAGCGTTGTCTCTTCCAATAAGGAGCTGGTGGCCCAGAAGGGGGCCGAGCTGCTGAAGATCGCCCGGGAGAAGGGGGTCTTCTTCCTCTTTGAGGCCAGCGTGGGCGGGGGCATCCCCATCATCCGGCCGCTGCACCAGTGCCTGGCAGCCAATGAGCTCAGCGAGGTGGCGGGCATCCTCAACGGCACCACCAATTTTATCCTCACCAAAATGATCCGGGAGGATATGACCTTCGCCGACGCGCTGGCCCTGGCCCAGAAGCTGGGCTATGCCGAGCGGGACCCCTCCGCCGATGTGGATGGGCTGGATTCCTGCCGGAAGATCTGCATCCTGGCCTCGCTGGCCTTCGGCAGGCATATTTATCCCGACCAGGTGCATACCGAGGGCATCCGCGCCATCACCCGGGAGGATGTGGAATATGCCTGCGACTGGGGCGGCGTCATCAAGCTGATCGGCTGGGCCCGCCGCCGGGAGGAGGACGGCAGGGTGGAGATGATCGTCTCGCCGGCCATGATCTCCCACGACAGCCAGCTTTCCCAGGTGGACGACGTGTTCAACGGCATCCTGGTCAAGGGGGATGCCACCGGCGACGTGGTGTTTTATGGCAAGGGCGCCGGCAAACTGCCCACTGCCTCGGCGGTGGTGGCGGATATTATCGACATCGCCAAGGGCCGCCAGGGCGTCGCCCCCTATTGGGAGGAAAGCCGGGAAAACCAGGTGGCCGACTACCGGGAAAACCGCTTTGCCTTTTATCTGCGCTGCCAGTCGGATACGGTCAATGTCTCCGGCTATGCGGCAAAGCGCTTCGGCGGGGTGACCAGCTTGAGCCGCCACCACCAGCCGGAGGATGAATTCGCCTTTGTCACCCCCGTGATGCAGGAAAAGGAGCTGGACGCCTTTTTGGAGACGCTGGCCGGCCTGGGGGTGGAGGTAAAGGGCAAGATCCGGGTCATGGACCTGTGAGGCGAGAACAGCAAAGGAGAATCGTATGATTAAAGTGCGCATCCCTGCCACCAGCGCCAACATCGGCTCCGGCTTTGACAGCCTGGGCCTGGCGCTGGACCTATACAACTATATCTATATGGAAGAATATGATGGGATATGGATCGAATCCAAAGACGGCACCGACATCCCCACCGACCAGACCAACCTGGTGTATGAGACGGCCAAGTCCCTTTACGAGCTGTGCGGCAGGCCCTTCCCGGGGCTGCATATCCAGCAGATCAGCCATATCCCCCTGGCCCGGGGGCTGGGCAGCTCTTCCGCCTGCATCATCGGCGGGCTGGTGGGCGCCAACCGCCTGATGGGCTGCCCCATGGAGGAGGATGAGATCGTCAACCTGGCCGCCCGCATGGAGGGCCACCCCGACAACTCCACCCCCGCGCTGCTGGGCGGGCTGGTGACGGCAGTCATCGACAGCGGCCGGGTCTATTATGTCAAGCAGGAGATTCACCAGGAGCTGCGCTTTGCGGCGCTGATCCCGGATTTTGAATTGAAGACCTCGGTGGCCCGGGCCGCCCTGCCGGAGCAGATCAGCCGTGCCGACGGGATTTTCAACCTTTCCCGGGCGGCGCTCATGAGCGTTTCGCTGTATTCCGGCAACTTTCACAACCTGCGGGTGGCCGCAGATGATAAAATCCATCAGCCCTATCGCCTGAAACTCATTAAAAATGGTGAAAAAGTGCTGCAGATGTGTTATAATAATGGCGCTTATGCGGCTTATATCAGCGGGGCGGGCTCCACGCTGATGGCCATTGTGGATGACGGCACCATCGATTTTGAGCAGAAAACCCGCGAGGCCCTGAATGAGATGGGCCTGGCGGCCTGGCGGCTGGAGATGCTCTCCATCGACAACCGCGGCACCGTCGTGATGGAAGGCGAGTAAAATTTCGAGATATGGGAGTGTAAACCATGAGCTTAATTGTCCAAAAGTTCGGCGGCACCTCGGTCAAGGACGCCGGGCGCATCAACCATGTGGCGCAAATTGTCACCGATACCTATAAAAAGGGGAACAACGTGGTGGTGGTGGTCTCCGCCCAGGGGGATACCACCGACGACCTGATCGCCAAGGCGGCGGAGATCAACAGCCACCCCTCCAAGCGGGAGATGGATGTGCTGCTCTCGGCCGGGGAGCAGATCTCCATGTCGCTGCTGGCCATGGCCATCGAACAGCTGGGCTGCCCGGTTAAATCCCTCACCGGCTGGCAGGCAGGCTTTGAGACGGATGCCAACCACGGCATGGCCCGGGTGCGCACCATCCACAAGGAGCGGCTGGAAAACGAGCTGGCCAAGCGCAATATCGTGATTGTGGCCGGCTTCCAGGGGCTCAACCGCTATGATGACATCACCACCCTGGGCCGGGGTGGCAGCGATACCAGCGCCGTGGCTCTGGCCGCCGCGCTGCACGCGGATTTGTGCCAGATCTTCACCGATGTGGACGGTGTCTACACCGCCGACCCCCGCATTGTGCCCGGCGCCCGCAAGCTGGCGGAGATCACCTATGACGAAATGCTGGAGCTGGCCAGCCTGGGCGCCCAGGTGCTGCACAACCGCTCGGTGGAAATGGCAAAAAAATATAATGTGAATATGGAAGTTGTATCCAGCCTGGAGGATAAGCCCGGCACCAAGATTAAGGAGGTCACCACTGTGGAAAAACTGCTGATTAAGGGAGTCGCAAGAGACAACGACGTCGCCAGAATTTCGGTCACCGAGGTGCCGGATGAGCCCGGCTACGCGTTCCGCATTTTCTCCGCGCTGGCGGCCAAAAAGATCAACGTGGATATCATCCTGCAGTCCATCGGGCGGGCAGGCACCAAGGATATCAGCTTTACCGTTTCCCGCGACCACAAGGAGGAGGCGGTCCAGCTGCTGGAGGGCATGAAAGATACCCTCGGCTGCAAGGATGTGCTGTGTGAGGATAATATCTCCAAGGTTTCCATTGTGGGGGCGGGTATCGCCACCAATCCCGGCGCTGCGGCCCGGATGTTTGAGGCGCTGGCGGACGCCCATGTGAATATTCAGATGATCTCCACCAGCGAGATCAAAATCTCGGTGCTGATCAACCGGGAGGATTCCGACAAGGCGCTGCGGGCCATCCACGACGAGTTTATCCCCGGCTAAGGGGCAAAGGCGGCTTCGGCCGCCTTTTTGGTTATACCGCGAGATCAAAATCC
>CAJFPC010000019.1 GCA_904398325.1 Candidatus Neoruminococcus faecicola
ATGAAAAAAATGCTTGCGGCGCTGTGCTGTGCCGCTCTGATCACAGGGGGCGCCGCCTGCGGCTCCCCGGACGTGCAGGAAAGCTCCGGCGGGACGGAAAGCGGGAGCCTGCCGCAGGCTTCCTCCTCCCAGGCGGAAGCCGGGGAGGAATCCAGCGGGACGGAGGAAATCCCCCCGGCCGAAAGCCAGAGCCAGCCTGAGAGCGCCCCCGCCGGGGCAAGCAGCGCCTCTTCCGTCCCGGCGGGCCTGGCCAGCCAGCCTCCTGCTGCCAGCGCACCGGATATAGCGGCCAGCCAGCCTCCTGCGGCCAGCGCTCCGGCGGCAGAGGCCGGCGAGACTGCCCCGGCGGCGAAGCCCCAGGCCTCCACCCCCTGGCCGGAGCTGGCCGAGCTCCCCGACGGGGTCGGCTGGGAGAGCCGCCCCACCGACCTGCCGGACGACCCCTTCTACTGGCCGGACGAGCAGCCCCCCTGGACCGAGGGCAATGTGAACAGCCTGGTGGAAACCATCCGCAATGCTGCCCTTGCCCGGGGCTGGCAGGAGGAGACCAGCCTCAACCTGGAAAATTCCAACTGGTACTTCCCCATCAACACCAACTGGACGGATTACGATGTCCTGGTCAGGGAGCCCGACCTGGAGGAGTGGCTCTACAGCTATGAATTCGACTGGGACCGCCAGCCGGAGGACATGCACTGGCGCATCTATGTGGTGGAGCGCACCGGCGGCCCCTGGACCTATTGGGAAATCCACATGCTGTTTTAATTTCTGCAGGGCGATAAAAAAACCCCCTTCCCATGACGGGAAGGGGGTTTGCTTTTTTGGGGGAAAGCCGGCGCTCCTCAGCGCAGGACAGCGCCCTCGCTGGCGGAGGTGACCAGGCGCTGGTAGCGGTCCAGCCAGCCGGAGGTGACCCGGGGGGCGGGAGCCTTCCAGGCCGCCTTGCGGGCGGCAAGCTCCTCCTCGGGGACCAGCAGCTGAATCCTGCCCGCCGGGATGTCGATGGCGATCTGGTCGCCATCCTTCACCAGGCCGATGAGCCCGCCCTGAGACGCCTCAGGGGAGACATGCCCGATGGCGGCGCCGCGGGTGGCCCCGCTGAAGCGCCCGTCGGTGATGAGGGCCACGTCCTTATCCAGCTGCATGCCGGCCAGGGCGGAGGTGGGGGAGAGCATCTCCCGCATGCCGGGGCCGCCCTTGGGGCCTTCGTAGCGGATGACCACCACGTCGCCGGGCTTGATCTGGCCGGCGTAGATGGCGGCGATGGAATCCTCCTCCGAGTCGAAGACCCGGGCGGGGCCGGTGTGCACCAGCATCTTGTCATCCACCGCCGAGCGCTTGACCACGCAGCCATCCGGCGCCAGGTTGCCCCGCAATACGGCGATGCCGCCGGTTTTGCTGTAGGGGGCCTCCACCGATTTGATAATGGCGGAATCCAGAATCTCGGCGCCGGCGATGTTCTCGCCGACAGTCTTGCCGGTGACGGTGGGCAGGCTGGTATCCAGCAGGCCGTGGCGGGCCAGCTCGTTCATCACGGCCTGCACGCCGCCGGCGTAGTAAAGATCCACAATATGGTCGCCGCCGGCCGGGGCCAGGTGGCAGAGGTTGGGGGTCTTGGCGGAGATCTCGTTGATCCGGTCCAGATTGATCTTCACCCCGGCCTCATGGGCGATGGCCGGCAGGTGCAGCACCGTGTTGGTGGAGCAGCCCAGGGCCATATCCACCGCCAGGGAGTTGGCAAAGCCCGCCTCGGTGAGGATATCCCGGGGGCGGATGTTCCGTTTGACCAGCTCCATGATCTGCATGCCGCTCTGCTTGGCCAGCTGGATGCGGGCGGAGCTGACCGCCGGGATGGTGCCGTTGCCCGGCAGGGCCATGCCGATGGCCTCGCATAGGCAGTTCATGCTGTTGGCGGTAAACATGCCGGAGCAGGAGCCGCAGCCGGGGCAGGCGCTCTGCTCGATGCGGGTCAGCTCCCGGTCGTCGATGAGCTCCGCCTTGCGGGCGCCCACCGCCTCAAACATGGTGGAAAGGCTCATGTTCCGGCCATGCAGGCGGCCGGGCATCATCGGCCCGCCGCTGCACACAATGGCCGGCAGATTGACCCGGGCGGCGCCCATGAGCATGCCGGGGACAATTTTATCACAGTTGGGGATGAGCACCAGCCCATCCATGCAGTGAGCCAGGGCCATGGTCTCCACCGAGTCGGCGATCAGCTCGCGGCTGGCCAGGGAATAGCGCATGCCCCCATGGCCCATGGCGATGCCGTCGCACACGCCGATCGCCGGCATCATGAAGGGGGTGCCCCCCGCCATGCGGATGCCCGCCTTGACCGCTTCGCAGATCTGATCCAGGTGCAGATGGCCGGGCACAATCTCGCTGTGGGCGCTGATCACGCCGATCAGCGGGCGGTTCAGCTCCTCCTCGGTGAGCCCCAGCGCATAGAACAGCGAGCGCTGCGGGGCGGCCTCCACCCCGGTGCGCACTTTTTCACTGGGCAGTGACATGATAAAAACACGCTCCTTTGATGGTTTTTCCGCTCACTTGTTCAGCCAGCTCATCATGCCTCTCAGGCGCTTGCCCACCTCTTCGACGGGATGCTCCGCCTCCAGGGCGCGGGTGGCCAGGAATTTGGCGCAGCCGCCGGCTTTGTTTTCGGCGATCCACTCGCTGGCGAAGGTGCCGTTCTGAATCTCGGTGAGGACCTTCTTCATCTCCTTGCGGGTCTCGTCGGTGATCAGGCGCACGCCGGTGCGGTAATCGCCGTATTCCGCAGTGTTGGAGATGGAATATCTCATCTTGGAGAAGCCGCCCTCGTTGATGAGGTCCACAATCAGCTTCATCTCGTGGATGCACTCAAAATAGGCCATCTCGGGGGCATAGCCGGCCTCGACCAGCGTCTCCCAGCCGGCCTTCATCAGCGCGCAGACACCGCCGCAGAGCACCGCCTGCTCGCCGAACAGGTCGGTCTCGGTCTCCTCGCGGAAGGTGGTCTCGATGATGCCGGCGCGGCCGCCGCCGATGCCGCTGGCATAGGCCAGAGCGATCTCCTTGGCCTTGCCGGTATAATCCTGGGCCACGGCGATCAGGTCAGGCACGCCGGTGCCTTCCACATAGGTTCTTCTGACAATGTGGCCGGGGCCCTTGGGGGCGATCATGATGACGTCCACATTCTTCGGAGGCTTGATCTGGTTGAAATGGATGTTGAAGCCGTGGGCAAAGGCCAGGGCGTCGCCCTCCTTCAGGTTGGGGGCGATCTCCGCCGCGTAGATGTCGGCGCACTTCTCATCGGGCACCAGCAGCATGACGATATCGCCAGCCTTGGCAGCCTCGGCCACCGGCAGCACGGTCAAGCCGGCATCCTGGGCCTTTTTGGTGTGGCTGCTGCCTTCCCGCAGGCCGACGACCACGTTGACGCCGCTGTCCTTCAGGTTTTCCGCATGGGCATGGCCCTGGGACCCGAAGCCGATGACCGCCACCGTTTTGCCCTTGAGCAGGTCCATGTTGCAGTCAGAGTCGTAGTACATTTTTACCATTTTGCATTCCTCCAAATCATTGATTTCAGCATGGGAGTCTATGAGCCCCTCCCAGAGGGAGAGGCAAAAACAGTCTTGCGGCTGTTTTGTGCCAAAATAAAATCGTCAGGCGGGGTCCAGTTCCAGGGCGGCGCCGCCGGTGCGGCTCAGCTCCAGGATGCCGTAGGGCTCCACCTCGTCGATAAACTGCTCGATCTGTTCCACCGTGTCTGTCAGCGCCAAAAACAGCGCCCGGGGGGTCTCGGCCACGATCTCCCCCTGCCAGCGGGCCAGCAGGGCGCGCAGCTCGGCTTCGTGCTCCCGGGGCAGCTTCATGAGGATGGTCTCCCGTCCCACCAGATGGCCGGCGGGGATCACCCTGGCCCAGAGCACATCCTCCAGCTTTTCCAAAAGCAGGCGGATCTGCTCCACCTCGCTGTCGGCGCTGTCGGTGAGGATGGTGATGCGGGTGATCTCGGGGTTTTCCGTCTCATTGGCGGAAAAGCCCTTGATATTGAGCCGCCGCCGGGTAAACAGGTTGGCGATGCGGCTTAAAACCCCATAGTGGTTTGCCACCAGGATAGAAAGGGTGGTGATCTTCATGTTGTTAGCTCCTTTATCCCCGCCGGGCGGGGCGAATTTTCTCTTTTCCTCCGGGAGGGCCGGGGGCGGAACTCCAATCCCGAGGCCGCGCGCAGCAAGGCCGAGGGAAGCGGAGAGCCAGC
>CAJFPC010000020.1 GCA_904398325.1 Candidatus Neoruminococcus faecicola
AGGTTTTTTCCGTCAGCAGGTGTCAATTCCCTTCCGGCAGCGGAGAGAAAAGCTCATCCACTGTGCAGCCCAGCTGCCGTGCCAGGTGGAAGGCCAACGCCAGCGTGGGGTCGTATTTGTCGTTTTCGATGGCGTTGATCGTCTGCCGGCTGACCCCGCACCGCTTTGCCAGCGCCTCTTGGGAGAGCTCCTGCGCCCGGCGCAGCTCACGGATGCGGTTTTTCATGTGGTTATCCCCCCAGCTTGGTTTTATAGTATTTTAGATGCACCGCATACAGGATCGAGATCACCGACAGCAGCACAAAGGGGTTGATCCCTTCCAAATGGCTGCCGGTTGCAAAGTTGCGGATGATCCCGGCCACCAGGTCGATCATCAGCATTGCCACTGTGATATAAAACGTGTGGCTGCAGGTTTTGGAAAGGATTTCCTGCCGGCGCTCGTCGCCGCGGCGCACCAGCGTATAAAGCATCACGGCGATGCTCACCAGGCACCCCAGGAAGATCACCCAAAACAGCAGGAAAAACACCAGCAGCATGCCCGAAGGGGAAACGGTTTCCATCAGAATACCTCCTCAAAATGTAAAATAGTTTTTACACTCTGAGGATAGCACAGCACGGGAGAAATGTCAAATACTTTTTACATCACAGTCGGGCAAAGACCAGTTCTTCCAGCGCGTGGGCGAAACCGTCCTGGCTGTTGGGCAGGGTGACATAGTCTGCTGCGGCGCGCACCTGCGGGATGCCGTTGGGCATAAAGACGCCGGTACCGGCAAATTCCAGCATGGCCTGGTCGTTGTAGCTGTCCCCCAGGGCGATGGTTTCCTCCCGGGCGATGCCCAGCCGGCAGCACAGCCGCTCCAGCGCACGGCCTTTGGTGACGCCTTTGGCCATAAATTCCATATTGGTGATGCCGGAACGGGTGGTCTCCAGCTCGTCCAAGGCGGTGATGCGGCGGGTGACCTCGGCCAATTCCGCTTCCTTTTCGCTGCAGATGATCATCTTGATGACCGGCAGCTGCTCTTTTTGCAGGGCAGCGATGATATCCGGCACAAAATGCTCCGCAAAGGCGTAGATACTGGCCAGGTGCTGCCCGAAGGGGGTGTTTTCCAGCCAGGGGCGGATGCGCTCCTCACACAGGGAGATGGCGCTGCAGTAGACCTTGTAAAACAGCGTCGGGTACTCCCGGAAGATCTTGACGCTCTCGATGGCGATGCGCTGGCTGAGGGTTTCCTCAAAAAGCACCTCGCCGCTGTCCAGTCGCTCCAGCCGTGCCCCGTTGGAGGAGATGAGATATCCGTCCTCCAGGCCGGCCTCCCGGCTGTAGGCGCGGCCCTGCTCCGCTACACGGCCGGTGGCGATCACCACCTGGATGCCCAGCTGCCGGGCGCGGCGGATGGCCGCCAGGTTGCGTGGGGAAATCTGCGAGACCTCGTTGAGCAGGGTGCCGTCCAGGTCGGTGGCGATGAGTTTTGTGTTCATGGGTGTTGCCTCTCCTTTCCTACTCCAAGCCTATCATAGCAGAAAACCGCGAAAAAAGGAACCCTTGGCGCGGCCGTGGGAATGTGGTACAATCTAAGCAGAAAGGGGGGCGGCCGATGCAACGGGTGCTTTTGGCCATGAGCGGCGGGGTGGACAGCACCGCCGCCGCAATTCTGCTTTGCCGGGCGGGCTATCAGGTGATCGGGGGGACCTTTGTCGCCTTCACGCCGGCGGGTGGGCTGGATGCAGACGGCTGTACGCCCGATGCCCGGGAGGCTGCCCAGGTCTGCCGTGCGCTGGGGATCGAGCATCATGTGTTCGATTTCCGGGAGCAGTTCCGGCGGGATGTGATGGATTATTTTGCCGCGGAATATGACGCCGGGCGCACCCCCAACCCCTGCGTGGCCTGCAATAAGCGGATTAAATTCGGCGCTTTCCTGGCCGAGGCGGACCGGCTGGGCTGCGGCCTGGTGGCCACAGGGCATTATGCCCGGGTGATCCGGCAGGAGGGGCGCTTTTTGGTGCAGCGGGCCCGCGACCATAAAAAAGACCAGAGCTATATGCTCTGGAGCCTTGACCAGCAGCAGCTGGGCCGGGTGCTGCTGCCCCTCTGGGAGCTGGAAAAAGAGGAGGTGCGCCAAATCGCCGCCGGCTGCGGCCTGGCTGCGGCCCACCGGGCGGAGAGCCAGGATATCTGCTTTATCCCCGACGGGGATTATGCCGCTTTTTTGCAGCAGCACCTGGGGCGGGATTGCCCGCCGGGGGATTTTGTCGACGCCGAGGGCCGGGTGCTGGGGAGGCACCGGGGCATCTGGCATTACACCATCGGGCAGCGCAAGGGCCTGGGGATCACCTTCGGCAAGCCCATGTTCGTGGCGGCTATCGACGGCGCTGCCGGACGCATCCGGCTGGGGGAGCAGGAGGCCCTGCTGAGCCGGGAGGTGCGGCTGGGGCAGGTGAATTATCTTATCCAGCCGCCCAGGGCGCCCTTTGAGGCGGTGGTGCGGGTGCGCTACTCCCATGCCGGGCAGGCGGCAGAGGTGATCCCGCTGGCAGACGGCGGCGCGCAGGTGCTGTTCCGGGAGCCGGTGCGGGCGGTGACGCCGGGACAGTCGGCGGTCTTTTATCAGGGGGAGCTGATGGTCGGCGGCGGGATTATTCTGTGAGGGCGGCCTTCCCGCCGGCGGGCGCCCGGGCGGCCCAAAAGGGCCCGCCAGCCCGACTGGGGGAGGCTGCCGGCAGGCAGGGCTTTGGTTGCTTTTTCCGCCTGTTTTTGCTATAATAAAATGGTTAAAAAACCCGTATGGGAGCCGATCGCACACACCCCGGCACTGAAGGAGGAAATCGGGATGACGGATAGAGAAAAAGCATTGGAAACGGCCCTCAGCCAGATTGAAAAGCAGTTTGGCAAGGGCGCGGTGATGAAACTGGGGCAGCACTCCACCCTCAATGTAGAGGCGATTTCCACCGGGTCCCTGTCGCTGGATCTGGCGCTGGGCATCGGCGGTGTGCCGCGGGGCAGAATCATTGAGATCTATGGGCCGGAAAGTTCCGGCAAAACCACCGTGGCGCTGCATGTGGTGGCGGAGGCCCAGAAAAAGGGCGGCAACGCCGTCTTTATCGACGTGGAGCACGCGCTGGACCCGGTCTACGCCCAGGCGCTGGGGGTGGATATCGATTCGCTGCTGGTCTCCCAGCCGGATACCGGCGAGCAGGCGCTGGAAATCTGCGAGGCGCTGGTGCGCTCCGGCGCCATCGACGTGGTGGTCATCGACTCGGTGGCCGCCATGGTCACCAAGGCGGAAATCGAGGGCGACATGGGGGATTCCCATGTGGGCGTGCAGGCGAGGCTGATGTCTCAGGGGCTGCGCAAGCTGACGGGCGCCATCTCCAAATCCAACTGCGTGGCGATCTTTATCAACCAGCTGCGGGAAAAGATCGGCGTGGTCTACGGCAACCCGGAGGTCACCCCCGGCGGCCGGGCCCTCAAGTTTTATTCCTCGGTGCGCCTGGATGTGCGCCGGGTGGAGCAGTTAAAATCCGGCACGGAGGTCATCGGCAACCGCACCCGCGTCAAGGTGGTGAAAAACAAGGTGGCCCCGCCCTTTAAGGAGGCGGAGTTCGATATCATGTACGGCCAGGGCATCTCCCGGGAGGGGGAGATTTTGGATCTGGCCATCAAGCTGGGCATTATCCAGAAGAGCGGTTCCTGGCTCAGCTACGGCGAAAACCGGCTGGGGCAGGGGCGCGATAACGTGAAGAACTATCTGCGGGAAAATCCGGAGTTTATGGAGGAGATCGCCCGCCAGATCATGGAAAACGCCGACAAGCTGGAGAAAAACCCCAACCGGGGCGTGAAAAAATTCGCCCGGCCGGTGCCGGCCGCCGCGGATGTGGAGGTTACCCCCGCTGAGGAGAAGGCCGAGTGACTGTCACCGAACTGAGAAAAACCAAGCGGGGGCGCATTTCCGTCTATGTGGATGGGGAATTTGCCACGGTGCTGCACCCGGAGGTAGCGGCGCAAAGCGGGCTGAAGGCCGGCGCAGAAACCTCCCCTGAGAAGCTGGGCCGGCTGGTGGAGGAGTCCCTTTTCCGGATGGCAAAGGAGGATGCGCTGCGCCTTTTGGATTACCGGGCCTACCCCAAGGGGCAGCTGGCCGCCAAGCTGGTGGAGAAAAAATACCCGCCGGAGGTGGCCCGCCAGGCGGTGGACCGGATGGAGGAATTGGGCCTGGTGGACGACCGGCAGTACGCCGAGGCCTTTGCCCGGGAGCTGGCGGAGACCCGCCACGCCTCCCGCCGGATGATCCGGGAAAAACTGATGCAAAAAGGGGTGGACCGCCTGCTCATCGACGAGGCGCTGGAGGGACTGGAATTCAGCGAGGAAGAGGAGCTGGCGGAGCTAATCCGTAAAAAATACCTCAGCCGCCTGGGGGAGGATGAGGGCGAACGCAAGGTCATCGCCGCACTGGCAAGGCGCGGCTATCCCTATGGGATGATCCGGCGGGTGCTGGCCGCCCTGGCGGAGGAGGAAGCATAACGGCTGCTTTGGTGGGCAGCGGGAGGAGGAGCAACATGGCAATCAAGGTCGGGATGATCTCACTGGGATGTTCCAAAAATCAGGTGGACGGCGAGAAGATGCTGGCGCTGCTGCGCCAGGAGGGGATGGAGATCTGCCCCAACGCGGAGGAATGCGACGCTATCATCGTCAACACCTGCGGCTTTATCGAGGACGCCAAGAAGGAATCGCTGGAGGCGATTTTTGAAACCAGCCAGCTTAAGAAAAAGGGCCGCTTAAAATCCGTGGTGGTCACCGGCTGCCTGGCGGAGCGCTACCGTCAGGAGCTGGCGGATGAGATCCCCGAGGCGGATGTGGTGCTGGGCATCGGCTCCAACCATCGCATTGCCGAGGCGGTGCGCCGCGCGGTGGAGGAAAAGAAGCGGGTGGTCTCCTTCGGGCATAAGGAGGATCTCTCCCTGGAGGGGGACCGCATCCTGGCCAACGCCCCCTACTACGCTTATTTGAAGGTGGCGGAGGGCTGCAGCAACCGCTGCTCCTTCTGCGCTATCCCGCTGATCCGAGGGGATTTCCGCAGCCGCCGCATGGAGGATATCGTGGCTGAGGCCCGCATGCTGGCCGACCGCGGGGTCAAGGAGCTCAACGTGGTGGCGCAGGATACCACCCGTTACGGCGACGATTTGTACGGCAAGCTGATGCTGCCGGAACTGCTGCGCCAGCTGTGCCGCATTGAGAAGATCCACTGGGTGCGCATCCTTTACTGCTATCCCGACCGGGTCACCGACGAGCTGCTGGATGTGATGCGCGAAGAGGAGAAGATCGTCAAATACATGGATATCCCCATCCAGCATGTGAACGGGCGCATCCTGGCGGCCATGAACCGCCGGGGCGATGAAGCCTCCCTCAAGGCCTTGTGCCGCCATATCCGGGAGAAGGTGCCCGGCGTTGTGCTGCGCACCACCCTGATCGCGGGGCTGCCCGGCGAGACGGAGGAGGACTTTGAGGAGCTCTGCCGCGCGGTGGAGGAGATCCGCTTTGAGCGGCTGGGGTGCTTCAGCTACTCGGTGGAGGAGGATACCCCCGCCGCCGGCATGGAGGGCCAGCTGGACGAGGAAGTCAAGCGCCGCCGCGCCGATGTGGTGATGGAGGTGCAGCAGCGGGTGGCCCAGTCGGTCAACGAGGGCTTTCTCGGCCGCACCTTTGAGGTGGCGGTGGAGGGCACCGACCCCGAGACCGGCCGCTATTTCGGCCGCAGCTATATGGATGCGCCGGATATCGACACCCGGGTGTATTTCACCAGCCGCCGCCGGCTGCAGGCCGGGGATTTTGTGCCGGTGAAGGTGACCGCCTCGGAGGGATATGACCTGGCCGGCGAAGAAGTGGAGGCATAAACGAATGAATCTGCCCAACAAGCTGACCGTGCTGCGCATGGTGATGATCCCGTTTTTTGTGTTCTTTATGCTGATGCCGTCGGTGCCGCATCATTACCTCTGGGCGGTGGTGATCTTTGCCGCAGCCTCCTTCACCGATATGCTGGATGGCAAAATCGCCCGCAAATACCACCTGGTCACCGATTTCGGCAAGCTGATGGACCCTTTGGCGGATAAAATGCTGGTCAATGCGGCGTTGGTGTGCTTCACGGCGCTGGGGGTGGTTTCTCCGGTGGTGGTCATCATCATCTTGGGGCGGGAATTCCTGGTCACCTCCATCCGGCAGATTGCCGCGGCTAACGGCCGGGTGATCGCCGCGGATCTTTACGGCAAGGTGAAGACCGTGTTCCAGATGCTTTCCATCATAGCGGCGATGATCCTCTGCGACGAGAGCATCCTGCTGGCGGGCAAGCAGACGGTCATCGATGTGCTGATGTGGATCACCACGGCGCTGACGGTGCTTTCCGGCGCCAATTATGTGGTCAAAAACATCGAGATCTTCCGGGATGTGAAATAAGCCGAAAAATAAGAATTAGAATATTTTTTGTTTTTATCCCGATTGGATAAAAACTGCCCTGAACCGGGATGCAAAAAGGGAGCAGCAAGCGCTGCTCCCTTTTCTGTGGTATTTTTGCGATCAGCTGCGGGTCCACTGGACTCCCTGGGGGGTATCCATCAGGGTGATGCCCATTTCCTTCAGCTGGTCACGGATGGCGTCGGCGGTGGCGAAGTCCTTATTCTTGCGGGCCTCCTGCCGCTTGGCGATCAGATCCTCCACCTCTTGATCCAGCGAGCCGGTATCCCGGTTGTAGAGAATGCCCAGCACGCCGCAGATCTCATCGAAGAGCTGGATGGCGTACTGCACCGTCTCCTTGGAGCGGGGCTCGGCGAAGAACAGGTTGCAGTCCTTGACCAGCTCGAACAGGGCAGAGATGCCGTCCGCGGTGTTCAGGTCGTCATCCATGGCCTCGATAAACTGGGCCTTGCGGGCATCCACCGTCCCGCGGAATTCCTCCTCGCCCTCGGTGGGGGCGCCGGCGGCGTTTTCCAGGGAGAAATCCAGATGGTTGCGGCAGTTATAGAGGCGCTCCAGCGCGTTTTTGCAGGATTCGATCACCTCGGCGCTGTAGTTGATGGGGCTGCGGTAATGGGCCTGCAGCATCATGAATTTGATGGGTTCATAGCCGTACTTTTCCGCCACGTCGCGGGTGGTGAAGAAGTTGTTTAAGGATTTGGACATTTTGCGGTTATCCACATTGATGTAGCCGTTGTGCATCCAGTAGTGGACATAGGGCTTGCCGGTGAAGCATTCCGCCTGGGCGATCTCGTTTTCATGATGGGGGAAGATCAGATCCTGCCCGCCGGCATGGATATCGATGGTCTGGCCCAGATGCTTCATAATCATGGCCGTGCACTCAATGTGCCAGCCGGGACGGCCCTCGCCCCAGGGGCTCTTCCAGGAGGGCTCGCCGGGCTTGGCGGCCTTCCACAGGGCGAAATCCAGGGGGTCCTCCTTCTGCTCGCTGACGTCGATGCGGGCGCCGGCCTCCAGTTCCTCGATGGGCTGGCCGGAAAGGCCGCCGTAGCGGTTAAATTTGGCCGAGCGGAAGTATACATCCCCGTTGGATTCATAGGCATAGCCCTTATCGATCAGGCCCTGCACCACGGTGATGATCTCATCGATGGTCTCGGTAGCCTTGGGGTGGATGGTGGCCGGGCGCACGCCCAGGCCTTCGGCGTCGATTTTATACTCCTTGATAAAGCGCTCGGAAACCTCCTGGAAGGTAGTGCCCTCCTCGTTGGCCTTGCGGATGATCTTGTCGTCGATGTCGGTGAAGTTCTGCACGAAGGTCACCTCATAGCCGCGGTACTCCAGATAGCGGCGCATCACGTCAAAGACGCAGATAGGCCGGGCGTTGCCGATATGGATGTAATTATAAACCGTCGGCCCGCAGGCGTACATTTTCACCTTGCCGGGCTCGATGGGCACAAACTCCTCTTTTTTGCGGGTCATGGTGTTGTAAATTTTCATAAAACTGCTCCTTTCTTGTGAAAACCCAGAGAAAAAAAGCCTCCGTTGCCATCCGGCAGCAGAGGCGAAAATGTTCCGCGGTCCCACTCTGGTTTTTCCCTTCAAAGCCCTTAACGCGGGCGGGACGCCTCCCCCTACTGGGCCGCAGCCGTTGGGGGTCGGTGCTGGCAGGGGCACTTCCCCCAGACGCGCCCGGGCCGGAACGCTCTCAGCCTGCCGGCGTTCCCTCTCTGTGCCGCGCGAACGGGGTACTCTTCCTGGTCATCGCATTTCTTCCAATATTTATTATATTATAGCACGGAGGGATGTTTTATGCAAGGATTCCTTGACATGCCCGGCGGGCTGTGATATCCTGACGCCATGGAAGGGAGAGGTGCAAAATGTTTGGATGGCATGAGGCTGCAGTCACCTTTTCGATCGAGCAGAAAGCCCGGTGGGAAGCGCTGCTTGCCGCCGCAGGGATCGCCTATCGGATCAAAACCCTCAACCGCCGCAGCCCTTCCCCTTTTGGCGGGGGGCAGCGGGGACGCACCGGCACCTTGGGGGAATCGCTGGCGCTGGAGTATGAATATCGCTTTCTGGTCCGCCAGGGCGATTGGGAGCGCGCCCGGGAGATCCTGGCGCAGCCGCAGTAGGGAAAAGGGAGGAGCCGCCGCCGGGCGGCTTTTTTGCTGCTTTGCATGGGCGGGAAAACAGATTTTCCAATGGCGGCATTTTGGGCGCATTTTGCCGGCGGTGAAGCGCTTTTAGGCTGTCCCGGGCCGCCTAAGGGGGAAAACGCCTGCAGCCGGGCGAGACCCGGGGCGGGCCCGCCCTTTTCTTTCGGCATAAGCTGGTAGCAAAAGAAAGGAAAGGAGGAAAACCCATGAAAGGAAAAACCGTGGTGCTGGATGCCGGCCACGGCGGCAGCGACACCGGCGCCGCCTGGCGGGGCAGGCTGGAAAAGGATGACACCCTGCTTTTGGCCCGGCAGACCGGCCGCCAGCTGGAACGGCTGGGCTATTTTGTCAGCTATACCCGCCCGGAGGATCAGTTCCTGCCGCTGGACCGCCGCCTGGAGCATGCCCGCGCCGCCGGCGGGGATGCACTGGTCAGCCTGCACCGCAACTCCTATAAGCCGCAGGTGGCCAGGGGCTTTGCTGTGTATGTGGCGCTGCATCCCACCGAAGGGGATCTGCGCCTAGCGCAGTCTATCTACCGCCGGGTGCTGGAGGCGCTGCCGGTGATGCCCCGGGGCGTCAGCAGCTATGATTATTACCTTTGCCGCACGGCGCCCATGCCCGCCTGCCTGGTAGAAGCGCTGTTTTTAGATCACAGCGAGGATAACTGCCTGTTTGACAGCCAGCTTCCGGTGCTGGCGTCGGCCATCGCTCAGGGCATTGCCGACGCGCTGGCGGAGGATTGATTTTCTCCCTCAAAACCGCTATAATAAAATAGATTTTGCCCAATGGGGCGACAGAGCGGGAGGGAGAGCATGAGCCGGTTTACCATCAGCTGCCCCTGCCTGTTCGGGCTGGAAAGCGTTCTTTCCGGTGAGATCAGGCGCATGGGCGGCGAAGAGATTGCGGTGCAGGATGGCCGCGTCACCTTTGCCGGGGAGGAGGAGATGCTGGCGCGGGCCAACATCGCCCTGGCCACGGCAGAGCGGGTGCAGATTTTATTGGGCCGCTTTGAGGCCCGCAGCTTCGAGGAGCTGTTCGAGGGGGTACGGGCCCTGCCGCTGGAGGAGTTTATCGGCCGCAGGGACGCCTTCCCGGTGAAGGGGTCTGCCCTCAACTCCCAGCTGCACAGCGTGCCGGACTGCCAATCCATCATCAAAAAGGCGGCGGTGCGCCGGCTGGAGGCCGCCTATGGCCAGAGCTGGTTTGAAGAGACCGGCCCGGTACACCAGATCCAGTTTTCCATCCGCAAGGATGAGGTGCTGATCTTGCTGGATACCTCCGGCGCCGGGCTGCACAAGCGGGGCTACCGGCGGCAGGCCAACCTGGCCCCGATCAAGGAGACGCTGGCGGCAGGCATTGCGGATCTGGCCCGGGTGCGGGAGGACGACGTGGTCTGCGATCCCTTCTGCGGCTCCGGCACCCTGCTCATCGAGGCGGCCTACCACGCTTTGCGCATTGCCCCGGGCCTGCGGCGAAGATTTGCCCTGCAGGACTGGGGACTCGTCGGGGAGGAGGTCTTCCGCCAGGAACGGGAGCGCGCCTTGTCGCTGATCCGGCGGCAGGGCACCTTCCGCGCCTATGGCGGCGACATCGACCCCGAGGCGGTGGAGCTGGCGGCGCAGAATGCCGCCAAGGCCGGGGTGAAGGCCCGCATCAAAACAATCCGGCGGGATATCGGCGATTTTGTGCCGCCGGAGGGGGCGATCGTGCTCTGCAACCCGCCCTATGGCGAGCGGATGCTGGACTTGAAGGAGGCCCGCAGCCTTTACCGCACCATGGGCCAGGTACTGACACGCCCGGGGGTGAAAAGCTACATCATCAGCCCGGATGAGGAATTTGAGTCGGTCTTCGGCAAAAAGGCCGACCGCCGCCGCAAGCTTTACAACGGCATGCTGCGCTGCCAGCTGTTCATGTATTACCGATAAAGGAAAAAGGGGCCGGTACGCCGGCTCCTTTTTTTGCAGGGAGGAATGACGATTCCTGCGTCCGGTGGGACGAAGGGGAGAGGATTTCCTTAGCGTTCCCCGGGAGGAAGCACTAGCAGAAGGCATCTGTCCTCAATACAAGGACAAATTCGCCGGGAGGCTGGTGTCCGCGCACAAAAAAGCGAAGATTTCTCAGCCTGGACTTTTCCTTGGTTTTTGCGGAATTTTTGGCGGATTCCGGCAATTTTTTTCAAGGAAGATTGGTGATTTTGACGGATCGTTTTCTCTGCCCGCCGTCCTGGCATTTTTTGGCGCTGCTGCGCCGCAAACGCCGGTGAAGAAACAGCGCCGGAAGCCTTTTTGCAGGAAGACGCGCAAAATCCTGCTTATAAACGGGCGCTTTTTTATTCAAATTGCGCCTTGCAGTTTTCGGTTTCCTCCGCTATAATATTAAACTATAGCGATAAGCTAAAAAAATGAAGAAGGAGTTCCTGATCTATGAAATGGTGTAACTTAGCAGACCGCATGAGCAGACTGGGCACCGAATCGGCGTTCGAGGTCATGGCCAAGGCGCAGAAACTGGAGGCCCAGGGCAAAAACATTGTCCATCTGGAAATCGGCCAGCCCGATTTCACCACCCCGGAGAATATCATCGAGGCGGCTTACAAGGCGATGAAAGACGGCTTTACCGGTTACACCCCGTCACAGGGACTCCTTCAGACCCGGGAAGCTATCGCAGCCTACTGTGAGAAGCAGAAAAACATCAAGACCGACGCCAGCGAGATCGTCGTGGTCCCTGGCGGCAAGCCCATCATGTTCTATCTGATGCTGGCGCTGGTCAACCCCGGCGATGAGGTGATCTATCCCAACCCCGGCTTCCCCATTTATGAGAGCTGCATCAACTTTGTGGGCGGCAAGCCTGTGCCCATGCCCATGCTGCAGGAAAACGAGTTCCGCGTGGATATTGAGGGCCTGAAGAAGCTGGTCAGCGACAAGACCAAGCTGATCATCATCAACAGCCCCGGCAACCCCACCGGCGGCCTGCTGCGGGAGGATGACATCCGCAAAATCGCGGAGGTGGTGCGCACCACCAACGCCTATGTGATGAGCGATGAGATCTACGACCGCATCATCTTCTCCGGCGAGAAGCCCTTCTCCATCGCCTCCATCCCGGATATGAAGGACCGCACCATCATTCTGGACGGTTTCTCCAAGACCTATGCCATGACCGGCTGGAGACTGGGCTACGGCGTCATGAATCCGGATCTGGCCCAGCAGATCACCCGCCTGGTGACCAACTCCGCCTCCTGCGCCGCCGCCTTCAGCCAGGTGGCCGCCATCGAGGCCCTGACCGGCCCTCAGGATGCCAGCGAGAGAATGTGCGAGGCCTTCCACGAGAGATGCCAGTACATGGCGGACGCCCTCAACGATATCGACGGCATCGACTGCCTGATGCCCAAGGGCGCGTTCTATATGTTCCCCAGCATCAAGGGCACCGGCCTGGATTGCCGCGAGTTTGCCAACCGCTTGATGGAAGAGGGCGGCGTGGCCTCCCTGGCGGGCACCGACTTCGGCATCTACGGCGAGGGGCATATCCGTCTCTCCGCTGCCAACTCCCTGGAGAATATCAAAATCGCCTGCGAGAGGATCAAGAATTTCGTCGCGGCGGTGCGCAAGTAATTTTCTGTCAGAACAAAGAACGGCGTCCTGCGGGGCGCCGTTTTTGCATCAAAAAAGCCGCCGGGAAGGCGGCTTTTTGCTTAGATCACCTGGAAGAGATAGAATTTCAAATAATCCGTCTCGGGCACGTTCCAGAGGATGGGGTGGTCGGGGGCCTGCTGGCGCTCCTCGATCTGCTTTAAGGTGACCCCTGCGTCATGGGCGGCAGCCCGCAGCATTTTGACAAACAGCTCCTTGGTCATGAAGTGGGAGCAGGAACAGGTGGCCAGGTATCCGCCCCGGGGCAGCAGCTTCATGGCCCGCAGGTTGATTTCCTTATAGCCGCGGGCGGCGCTTTCCACCGTTTTGCGGGATTTGGTGAAGGCGGGCGGGTCCAGGATGATGAAATCATAGGGTTGGCTGTGCGCCTCTTCCAGACGGGGCAGCAGGTCGAACACATTGGCCGCCAGGAATTCCATGCGGCCTTCCAGGCCGTTGAGGCGGGCGTTCTGGCGGGCGAGCTCCACGGCGGATTCGGAGACATCCACCGCGCAGACCTGCGCCGCGCCGCCGGCCGCCGCGTTGAGGGCGAAGGAGCCGGTGTGGGTGAAGCAGTCCAGCACACGCTTGCCCCGCGCCAGCAGGGCCACAGCCCGGCGGTTGAATTTCTGATCCAGGAAGAAGCCGGTTTTCTGCCCGTTTTCAAAATCCACCTGGTAGCGGATGCCGTTCTCGGTGATCTGGGTGAGGGTGCTTTCCGGCTCGGGCAGCCCCTCCAGCGGGAAAAAGCCCTTGCCCTCCTCCAGCCCTTCCAGCCGGCGGATGGCCACGTCGTTGCGCTCATAGATGCCGCGCACTGCGGCGCCGTCTTCCTCCAGCACCCGGCGCAGGGCAGGGAAGAGGACGCCCTTGACCCGTTCCAGCCCCAGCGAGAGGGTCTGCGCCACCAGGATGTCCCCGAAGCGGTCCACCGTCAGCCCCGGCAGCTGGTCCGCCTCGCCGAAGATCAGCCGGCAGGCGGTCAGATCCTCCGGCGCCAGCACGGTTTTGCGGTATTGCCAGGCATAGCGCAGCCGCCGCTCCCAAAAGGCCTCGTCAAAGCGGTCGTTGGCGTTTTGGGAGAGGATGCGCACCCGGATTTTGGAATGCTCATTCCAGAACCCGGTGCCCAGATACCGGCCCTGCCGGCTGATGAGATCCACCAGCGAGCCGTTTTCCGGCGCCGGCTGGGGCGGGGTGATTTCGGTGTGGTAGACCCAGGGGTGCCCGCTGCGGATGGATACTTCCCCCTTGGGGGAAACGATGGCGGCAGGGTAGGGGCGGGATGTCTTCATAATGCGGGGTAGCCTCCTTCTTCACGGATTTTGATGGGGCGGGCGGGCACGCCCACAGCGGTGCAGCCGCTGGGCAGGTCGCGGATGACGGCGGCCCCGGCGCCGATGATGGTGTCGGCCCCCACAATGCGCCCCGGTATCACGCTGCAGCCGGTGCCCAGCTCCGCACCGGCGCCAATGGCGCTGCCGCCGGAGATATGCACCCCCGGATAGCAGGTGACATAATCGCCGATCAGGCAGTCATGCCCCACGGTGGCGCCCAGGTTGCACAAAAAGAAATTGCCGATCTGCACATTCACCGTCACCACCGCCCCGGCGCAGAGGATGCAGCCATGCCCCAGCTTGCAGGTGGCCAGCGAGATGTGCGCATCCGGCGAGATCAGGTTGGGGAAGCTGAGCTGCCGCAGCCCGGCCAGCCGTTCCGCCAGCTGGCGGCGCAGCGCGGGCTTGCCCACCGCCAGGGCCACTGCGGCCGGTTCTTCCCGGCGGGCCAGGCTTTCGATGGTGCCCAGGACCGGGTAGCCGTTGACGGCGGCGCCCTGCAGGGCTTCGGAATCATCCACAAAGCCGAGAATTTCCCACTGGCGCTCCCGGCGGTTGATTTCTTCGATTAAAAAGGCCACCTCCCGGCCAAAGCCGCCAGCGCCTGCGATAATGATCTGCTGCATCCTGTTACCTCCTTGGTGCGGGCCCGTCAGACCGGCAGTCGGGCCGCTTACTATTATTATTTTAGCGAATCTTTGGGAAAAAAGCTATCCTTTTCTTTACAATTGGGCGCAGCTATACTATAATATAACTGTTTTGCGGCGGGCTTGCCCGCAGATTGGAAAAATGGAGGAATTCACCTATGGCCAGAATTGTCGGCACTGTATCAAGAGGGATCCGCGCGCCCATTATCCGCCAGGGGGACGACCTGGCAAAAATCGTCGTCACCTCCGTCCTGGAGGCGGCAAAAGAGGAGGGCTTCGCCCTGCGCGACCGGGACGTGGTGGGCGTCACCGAAGCGGTGGTGGCCCGCAGCCAGGGCAATTATGCCTCGGTGGATGCCATTGCCCAGGATATCCGCACCAAATTCCCCGGGGGGACCTTCGGGGTATTGTTCCCCATCCTCAGCCGGAACCGCTTCGCGATCTGCCTGCGGGGCATCGCCCGGGGGGCGGAAAAAATCTATCTGATGATGAGCTACCCCTCTGACGAGGTGGGCAACCACCTGGTCAGCCTGGACCAGCTGGATGAGAAGGGTGTCAACCCCTGGTCGGATGTGCTGACCGAAGAGGAGTACCGCCGCCTGTTCGGCAAAAACCCCCATCCCTTCACCGGGGTGGATTATGTGGAATATTACCGCAGCCTGATGGAGGAAGAGGGCGCCCAGGTGGAGATCATCTTCGCCAACAACCCCAAGACCATGCTGGAATACACCGACCAGGTGCTCACCTGCGATATCCACACCCGGGCGCGCACCAAGCGCCTGCTCAAGGCCGCCGGCGCCAAAACGGTGCTGGGGCTGGATGAGATCCTCACCGCGCCGGTGCAGGGCAGCGGCTATAATGAGAATTACGGCCTGCTGGGCTCCAACAAGGCGACGGAGGAGAGCGTCAAGCTCTTCCCGCGGGATTGCGAGCCCTTCATCCGTGCGGTGCAGCAGGGCCTGTATGAGGCCACCGGCAAGCGGGTGGAAGTGATGGTCTATGGCGACGGCGCCTTTAAGGACCCGGTGGGCAAGATCTGGGAGCTGGCCGATCCGGTGGTCTCCCCGGCCTATACCGAGGGGCTGGTGGGCACCCCCAACGAGCTCAAGCTCAAATATCTGGCGGATAACCAGTTTGCCGCCTTAAGCGGGGAGGAGCTGCGTCAGGCGATCTCCGATTATATCAGCAAAAAGCCCAAGGATTTAAAGGGCACTATGGAGACGCAGGGCACCACCCCCCGCCGCCTGACCGACCTGCTGGGCTCGCTGTGCGATTTGACCACCGGCAGCGGTGACAAGGGTACCCCCATCGTGCTGATCCAGGGGTATTTCGACAATTATTCCGACTGACAATAAATAGGCAGGGCGGCGCTGCAGCCGCCCTGCTTTTTTGCCGGCGGCGTTTCGCCTTGACAAGGGGCGGCCGCTGTGATATAATCCGCCTTGTATTTTGATCTAAAGGGGTGAAAGGATGAAGAAATTTTCCTGCTGACGGTTTGGCATCGAGCGCAGCTGCCGGGTGCAGCCCTGCCTTTTTGCCAATACACGCGGGAAAATTGCTTGATCCTGACGCTGCCCTCCAGGGGCCTCGATAAGCTGTGGGAAAAGGTGTATTTTCCTGCGGCTTATTTTGCATATTAGGAGGGATTCCCCATGTCTATCATACAGATGAAAAACCTTACCTTCGGCTATGACGGCAGCGCGGAGCTGGTCTTCGACCGGCTGAGCCTGGATCTGGACAGCAGCTGGCGGCTGGGCATCACCGGGCGCAACGGAAAAGGCAAAAGCACGCTGCTGCGGCTGCTGGCAGGCCAGCTGACCGGCCAGGGGGAGATTCTGGCGCCGCTGTCGTTCCAGCTGTTCCCCTGCGCGGCGCAGCCGGGGGAAACGGGGCTGATGCTGATGGAGCGGCTGGCCCCTCAGGGGGAATACTGGCAGTTCTGCCGGGAGCTTTCCCTTCTGGAGCTGCCGGAGGAGCTGCTCTGGCGGCCTTATGAGAGCCTTTCCGGCGGGGAGCAGACCAAGCTGATGATCGCAGCCCTGTTTTTGCGGGAGGACAGCTACCCCCTGCTGGATGAGCCCACCAACCATCTGGATCAGCATGCCCGCCAGGTGCTGGGGGAGTATCTTGCCCGGCAGAAGGGGTTTTTGCTGGTTTCTCACGACCGGGCGCTGCTGGATCGCTGCATCGACCACATTCTGGTACTGGGCAAAAGCCGCATCACGGTGCAAAAGGGGAATTTTTCCAGCTGGGAGGAAAACAAAAGCCGCCAGGATCAGTTTGAGCGGGAAGAAAACGCCAAGCTGGAGCGCCAGATCGCTCATCTCACCCAGGCGGCGGCCCGCGCCAGCGGCTGGTCCGACCGGCTGGAGGCCACCAAATGGGGCAGCCGGAACAGCGGCCTGCGGCCGGACCGGGGCTATATCGGGCACAAATCCGCTAAAATGATGAAGCGTGCCAAGGCCATGTACCAGCGCCGGATGGACGCCGCCGAGGAGAAAAAGGCCCTGCTGCACGATATCGACCATCAGGATGAAATCCGCCTGGAGGGGCTGGCTCCGCCGGCCCGGGTGCTGGTGGAGGCCCGGGGGCTCACCTTCGGCTATGAGCAGGGCCGGGCGCTGACCGCCCCGCTGGATTTCCAGCTGCGGGCGGGGGAGCACATGACCCTGGTGGGCAAAAACGGCTGCGGCAAAAGCACCCTCATACGGCTGATCGCCGGGGAAGCGCTGCCGCACGAGGGCAGCCTGTTTCTGCCCGGCGGGCTGAAGATCTCTTATCTGCCCCAGCAGGCGGAGGATTTTTCCGGCACCCTGCGGCAATATGCCCAGCGCTGGCAGGTGGAGCAGACCCTGTTCTTCACCCTGCTGCGCAAGCTGGAGCTGCCCAGCGCGGCGCGGGAGGGGCGTTTTGAAGAGATGAGCGACGGCCAGAAGAAAAAGGTCATGCTGGCCCGCAGCCTGTGCCAGAAGGCCCACCTCTACCTGTGGGATGAGCCGCTCAATTTCATGGATGTCATCAGCCGCATGCAGATCGAAGAAATGGTGGCCGCCAGCGGCCAGACCATCCTGTATGTGGAGCATGACCGCCGCTTTTGTGAAAATACCGCCACCGCCCTGCTGGATCTGGATCAGTTCCCGCCGGCCGGCCGCGGATAAAGAGAGAGCCCGGAGCATTTTGCTCCGGGCTCTTTTTGTGACAAAAGACCGGGGAAAAGCTATGCCTGCGGCGCGGCGCTGTCCGCCTCGCCTAAAAACAGCTGCACCCAGTAGAGGCGGCCGTTCTCATCGGCGCGCACCGCCACCCCCAGGGAGGTGTAATAATCCCGCAGCAGGTTTTCCCGGTGGGAGGGGGAGGCCATCCAGTCCTCCATTACCTCCTGGGGGTTTTGTTGGCCGGCAGCCAGGTTTTCCCCCGCGCCGCCCCGCAGGCTGAGGCCTGCCTCCTTCAGGGCGGTGAGGCCGCTTTTGCCGTTGGGGCGGGTGTGGCTGAAGCTGGTGATGATCTCTTCGGCGCGCACGCCGGCAGCCCCGGCGGCGTCCTGCTGCCAGGCAAGGGCGGGCAGCCCCTCCTCCTCGCGCAGCTGGTTGGTCAGGGCAAAGACCTGCCGGGCATACTCCTCCAGCTGATCCTCCTCCCAAGCCGGGGCGGATTGAGAGGCAGGCTGCTCCTGGGCGCCGGCTTCGAGAATATTCGGTTGTGTCAGCGCGTGGCCGCTGCCCATCAGGCAGAGGGCTGCCAGCAGGCTGCAGCAGATTTTCAGGGGGAATTCCATCAGACAAGGCCTCATTCCAATCGGTTTGCCGCTGAGTGCGGCACTATGCTTTATCATACAACATTTTTCCTCCGGTGACAATGAAAAAACCGTGAAAAAAGCCGGTGTAAAATGTTGCCACCGCAGAGACGGCGAATTTCTGCCCATACTAAACTGCGGGAGGGAGCGAACTTGTACAAAAAGGTCATTGTGATTTTTTCGTTGATGATCGCCTGTTTCTGCTATCTGATGCTGCGGATCTTCTACCTGACCCAGACGGACAGCATGGCCCAGGCCGCCAGCCGCCAGAGCAGCTACCGCCTGCCGGTGGCGACCACCCGCGGCACCATTTATGACTGCAGCCTGCGCCCGCTGGTCAACCAGAGCACCCATCCTGTGGCGGCGGTGATGCCCCAGCCGGATAATATCACCGAGCTGCTGGGCCATCTGACCCCGCAGGGGATTCTGGAGGTGACCGAGCAGATCAAAAACCTGCGCCCCTTTGTCACCGAGGTCACCGATTCCCACATTTATGCGCCGGATCTGGATGTTTTTCTGGTGCCGGACCGCTACGCCTACAACCAGGCCGCCCCGCATATTGTGGGCTATGTGGATGGCAGCGGACAGGGGGTCGCCGGCATCGAGGCCAGCTATGACAGCCTGTTGCGGGAGTACGGCGGCACCAGCTATGTCACCTATGAGGTGGATGCAGCCGGGCACCCCATCGGTTCGCCGGAATTGGAGGTGGAGGACCGGATCAGCCTTTCCAAAGGGGGCGTGGTGCTGACTATCGACAGCCGCATCCAGGAGGCGGCGGCCATTGCGGCCAGCCGCTATATCGACAAAGGGGCGGTGGTGGTGATGGAGGTCCATTCCGGAGACATCAAAGCGGCGGTCAGCCTGCCGCAGTTCACCCCCAACAACCTGGAGGATGATTTGGATAACCCGGATTCCCCCTTTCTCAACCGGACCATGTGTGCCTACAGCGTGGGGTCGGTTTTTAAGCCTCTGGTAGCGGCGGCCGCCCTCACCCAGGGGGAAAGCGAAAGCCGCCTGTATGAGTGCAAGGGCTACGCCCAGGTGGGGGATCGCATTTACTACTGCCACCGGCATGTGGGGCATGGGGTGCTGAACATGCGCCAGGCCATCGAGCAATCCTGCAACCCCTATTTTATCGACCTGGTGCAGGATACCGGCTGCCAGCAGATCCTTTCGCTGGCGGCGGCGGTGGGGTTCGGCGTCCCGGAGGAGCTGGCCCCCGGCTATGAGGCCGCTGCCGGCACCCTGCCCAGCACCGAAAGCCTGAAAAGCCGGGGCGAGCAGGCCAATTTTGCCTTCGGCCAGGGGGAATTGACCGCTACGCCCATCCAGCTGGCTCAGCTTTACTGCACCATAGCCAACGGCGGCCTGCAGGTGCGCCCGCGGCTGGTGGCCTCCTTCACCGAGGATGGCGAGAGCGTCTACGGCAATCTGCCCATTTCCGGCGGAGAGCGCATTCTGGATGAGGCGGTCGCCGGCCAGGTGGCTTCCTTTCTGGCGGGGGTGGTGGCGGAGGGCACCGGCGCCAGCGCCCAGCCGGCCCACTATCATGCGGCGGGCAAAACGGGCTCCGCCCAGACCGGCCAGATGGCGGCCGGCCCTGACGGCCAGGAGGAGATCATCCATGCCTGGTTTGCGGGCTTTTACCCGGTGGAGCATCCGCAATACGCCATTGTGGTGCTGGGTGAAGGGCTGGAAAGCGGCGGCGATTACGCCGCGCCGGTGTTCCGGGAGATTGCCGACCGCCTCTATGACCTGGGGCTGGTGGGATGAGCGATCCCCAAGAGGATTTGAAACAGAAGGGAGAAATGGAATTTGGAGAAGAATCTGGTGTTTAAGGTTTCCGGCCTGCCGGGCCGCGCCGGGGAGGCGCAGATCATCCGGGGGCTGGGGCATTTGGATGGGATTAAAAATGTGAGCGCCTCCGCGACGGAGGGCACGGTCAGCATAGAGAATGAGGGCTGCGACGAATCTTTGATTATCAATAAGATCGAGTCGATGGGCTTCCATGTGGAATGAAAAAGGCTTCTGCCGGGCCCCGGGGTGCTTCCCCGGGGCCCGTTTGCCCTGAGGCGGGAGGAAAACGGATTCCCTTTTCAAGGAAAGCAGTGATTTCACGGAAAATTGAAAATTCCCGTCAATTTGACGAAAATCCCAATAGCTTATTAAAACTCCTTATGCTGTCGTATTTTCTTCTGGTTTACCTCAATCTCGGTGGTTGATTCCTTGCGGTTTTTTTCTCTCGGTTTTGTCATGGGTGGTCGCTCCTTTCTGCCCGCAGGCACAAAAAAGAGCAGCCGTTTTCATATTGAAAATAGCTGCTCTCGGTGGATGTAGTTAGTTGTTTAAGCCGGCGGAAACTCCCCGATAAAT
>CAJFPC010000021.1 GCA_904398325.1 Candidatus Neoruminococcus faecicola
AGCTTGACTGTGAAGCAGCTGCCGCGGCCGGGGATGCTTTCCACCAGGATGTAGCCGCCGCACAGCTGGACAATCCGGTTCACCAGCGTCAGCCCCAGGCCGTTGCCCTGGCCGGTGCGGCCGGTATCCGCCTGATAAAATTTTTCGAAGATATGGCGGCGCACCTCTTCCGACATGCCGATGCCGTCGTCGCTGATGCTGCAGGTGATCCAGCGGGGGCCTTTATTCAGGCGGATGCCGATGGTACCGCCCTTGGGGGTGAATTTAATGGCATTGTGGATCAGATTGATCCACACCTGGGTGAGCAGGCCCGCATTGCCGTAGTAGAGGACATCCTCCATGTCGATCTCCAGCTCCTGCTCTTTTTCGCTCCAGAATTTTTCCAGGATGAGCAGCACCTGCCGGATCTGCTCATCCAGCTGGAAGCGCTCCTTCTGGGCGACGATCTCCTGGTTTTCCAGCCGGGAGATCAGCAGGATATTGCTGGAAAGGGTGGAAAGCTGCCGGGCGCTGTCGATGATGATTTTGGTGTATTCCCGCGATTCCTCGGGGGTGATGGCTTCATCCTGCAGCAGGGTGGCGTAGCCCTCGATGGCGGCCAGCGGGGTCTTGAATTCGTGGGAGACGTTGTTGACAAAGTCGTTGCGCAGCGTCTCGATGCTGCCCAGCTCCTGCACCATCAGGTTGAAATTATCCGCCATCTGCCGGATCTCCCGCAGGTGATAGCGGTAGGGCAGCCGCACGGAAAAATCCCCCTTGGCCACCTGCTGGAAGGCCTCGCTGAAGTGCTCCACCGGCACAAAGATATTATGCCCCACCAGCACAAACAGCCCTGCCCCAGCCCAGAAGCTGATGATGAACTGGATAATGCTGGGCATAAAGGGATTGTGTACCCAGTTGAACATGGGCCACCGGCCGATCAGGTTGAGCACGGAAAAGACGAAAAAGGAAGAAAGCCCGATCACAAAAAAGACCAGGGCGGCGAAGATCACCCCCAGACGGGTGCTGGAACGCTTTGCTTTCATTCGCTTTTCACCGCCTTATAGCCCAGGCCCCGCACCGTGACGATGCGGAAGTCCCTGCAGTCTTTGAAGCGCTCCCGCAGGCGGTTGATATGCACATCCACCGTGCGCTCCTCCGATTCGGAATCCATCCCCCAGATTTCGTCCATCAGCTGCTGGCGGGTGAAGATCTTGTTGGGGTAGGAGAGCAGCTTGTAGAGTAGGAAAAACTCCTTCTGCGGCAGCAGGGTCTCCGTCCCGTCCACCGTGACGGTCAGGGCGTCCCGGTTGAGGATGGTGCTGCCGCAGCTGAGCTTGCGGGCGCTGACCAGCTTGGCCCGCCGGAGCAGTGCCCCGACCCGCAGCACCATCTCGCCCACGTCGATGGGCTTGACCATATAATCGTCACTGCCCGCCAAAAAGCCCCGCTGCTTATCCTCAAAGCTCTCTTTGGCGGTGATAATCAGGATGGGCATGGAATAGCCTGCCTGCCGCAGCAGGGAGATCAGCTCATAGCCATCCATTTGGGGCATCATGATATCCGAGATAATCAGATCGATGTATTCTTTTTCCAGCAGGGCGAGGGCCTCCTGCCCCTCAAAGGCGGAAAGCGTCTCGTAGCCGTTGCGGGCCAGCACAGTGCAGAACAGCCGGTTGAGCTTGTCGTCATCCTCAACCACCAGAATACGGAACATGATTTTTTTCCTCCTAAAAGGCAAATTTATGAAGTTTTATAATACTCCATTCTCATTATAGCAGCAAATATGAACTGATTGTTAAGCTTTTGGATACTGGGGAAAATATTCATTCGACGTTCAATATTAATTAAAATTCAGTTGAAGTTTTCTTTGTATAGTAGCGGAGGTGAATTGGATTTTTTTCCAGCTTCTTTTTCGTGTTTTTCAGGCGCACACAAGGAGAGTGCCCACGGGGGAAAAGCATTTCGCTCAGGTTGTAAACGGCAAAGAAGCTGAAGCTTAAGGAGGAACGCAAGTGAACGGAACAGGATTTTCTGGTAAAAAGGGGATTTCATTGGCACTGATATTGTGCCTGATGCTGGCAGCCTCCGGCTGTGGGGGCGGGGATGCCGCCGCTGCCGCCGGCGGGATGAGCGCCGGCATGTCAGAGGTGACCGCCGAGGCCGACCAGGGCATTGCGGTGGAGGTGTATTCCCCCACCACCGGCAGCCTGGACCGCCAGACGGAGTTTGTGGGCCGCATCGAGGCGGCCGAGACGGTGCGGGTCTACCCCGAGACCTCCGGCAAGGTGCTGCGCACCTATTTTAATGAAGGCGATACGGTCACCGAGGGCGACCTGCTGTTTGAGATTGACGACACCGATCTGCAGACCAGCGTGGATTTGGCCTATCTGCAGTATCA